>DUVX01000070.1 GCA_012840855.1 Bacillota bacterium
GTTGAGATCGCTTACCTCGAGACCATGTCTGTCCTGGGCAAGCTCTGCGGTATCAAAGTGAAAGCGGCCGCAGCTGCCATTATTGAGTTTTAAAGGAGGTATACTTTTGCCCACATTAAATCAGTTGGTTCGCAAGGGTCGCCGGAAGCAGACCCATAAATCGGCGGCGCCGGCCCTGGATCGCTGTCCCCAGAAAAGGGGCGTCTGCACCAGGGTTTCCACCACTACACCGAAGAAGCCAAATTCGGCTTTGCGGAAGATCGCCCGGGTTCGTCTGACCAACGGCATCGAGGTGACCACCTATATCCCCGGCATCGGCCATAACTTGCAGGAGCACTCGGTGGTGCTGGTCAGGGGAGGCCGGGTCAAAGACCTGCCCGGTGTCCGTTATCACCTCGTTCGCGGGGCGCTGGACGCCGCCGGTGTGGAAGGCCGGGCCCAGGCCCGCTCAAAATATGGGACCAAAAAGCCCAAGGGATAGCCGGATCCAACTTTTAAGGTAAGGGGTGATTGAAAGATGCCACGGAAAGGCGCTGTCGCCAAGCGAGATATTCTTGCCGATCCTGTCTATAACAACAAGACGGTGGCAAAGTTTATCAACAAGCTCATGTTCGATGGGAAGAAGGGTATCGCCCAGAGAATATTTTACGAAGCCTTTGAAATTATCAAGGAGAAAACCGGAAAGGACCCTCTGGAGGTCTTTGAAACAGCGATTCGCAATGTCTCACCGGTTCTTGAGGTGAAGGCCCGCCGGGTGGGGGGCGCTACCTACCAGGTCCCAGTAGAGGTGTCGCATTATCGCAAGAGTATGCTGGCGATCCGTTGGGTCATCGCTTTTTCCCGGAAACGGGGCGAGAAGACGATGGCGCAGCGGCTGGCCGGTGAAATCCTCGATGCCTCCAACGGTATCGGCTCGGCCATGAAGAAAAAAGAGGATACCCATAAGATGGCTGAAGCGAATAAGGCTTTTGCTCATTACAGATGGTAATTAAGAAGGAACATGAGGGAAATTTTGAACGGAGGGAGGGAAAAAAGATGAACCGGCAATTTCCATTAGAGAAAGTCAGAAATATCGGTATCGCCGCCCATATTGATGCCGGCAAAACAACGACTACCGAAAGGATACTTTTTTATTCGGGAAGGTTGCATAAACTCGGCGAAGTGCACGAGGGTACTGCGACGATGGACTGGATGGCCCAGGAGCAGGAGCGCGGCATCACTATCACGTCGGCGGCAACAACCTGTATGTGGCATGATGCGCGAATTAACATCATAGATACGCCCGGACACGTGGACTTTACCGTGGAGGTGGAGCGCTCCATGCGCGTCCTCGACGGTGTGGTCGCTATCTTCTGTGCCAAGGGCGGGGTTGAACCCCAGTCGGAGACGGTCTGGCGCCAGGCCGATCGCTATCATGTTCCTCGCATCGCCTATATCAATAAGATGGATATCGTGGGCGCCGATTTTTTTAATGTGCTGCAGCAGCTCCGCGAAAAGCTTAATGCAAGGGTGCTGCCTCTGCAGCTGCCCATCGGTTCCGAGAGCAAGTTTTCCGGTGTAATCGATCTGGTCCGGCAGCGGGCGATCATCTACGAGGATGATTTGGGGAGGCACAGCCGTGAGGGGGAGATCCCCGAAGAGTTACGCGCTCAGGCTGCCGACTATTATGAACAGATCCTCGAGACTGCGGCCGAGTATGACGATGAACTTATGGAAAAATATTTTAAGGGTCAGGAGATTACTCCCGAAGAATGCTACCGCGCTCTTCGGAAAGCGACCATTCATCATGCCCTGGTGCCGGTACTCTGCGGCTCCTCTTACCGCAATAAGGGGGTTCAGCCCCTTCTCGAGGCGGTAGTGGCTCTTCTTCCCTCCCCTATCGATGTAGGTGCGGTGAAGGGTTTTGATTTTAAAAGCGGACAGGAGGACTTTCGTCTTCCAGACATGGATGCTCCCTTTTCGGCGTTGGTGTTCAAGATCATGGTCGATCCCTTTGTCGGCAAGCTTGCTTTTGTCCGGGTCTACTCGGGACGGCTGAAGAAGGGGTCAGTGCTCTTCAACGCTACCCGCGAGAAAAGGCAGCGGATCAGCCGCTTGCTGAGGATGCATGCGAATTACCGCGAAGAAGTTGACGAAGCGCTGCCCGGCGATATTATCGCTTTTGCCGGACCGAAGGAGATCAGCACCGGCGATACTCTATGCAGTATGGAAAAGCCGATCATCCTCGAGGCGATCAAATTCCCCGAGCCGGTTATCTCGGTGGCCATTGAGCCCAAAACGAAGGCGGATCAGGATAAGATGAGCCTTTCGCTGCAGCATCTGGGAGAGGAAGACCCTACGTTTCATATGCACACCGACGAAGATACAGGACAGACGATCATCTCCGGGATGGGAGAGCTGCATCTGGAGGTTATTGTCGACCGTCTGCTGCGCGAATTCAAGGTGCAGGCCAATGTGGGTAAACCACAGGTGGCCTATAAGGAGACGATTCGCGGCATGACCCGGGTGGAGGGACGTTTTATTCGCCAGAGTGGCGGCAGGGGCCAGTACGGACATGTGGTTATCGAGGTGTCACCGGCGGAGCAGAGCCAGGGTTTCACTTTTGTCAACGAGATCGTCGGCGGGGTTATCCCCAAAGAGTATATTCCCGCCGTTGAAAAAGGTCTTCAGGAAGCCATGCATAACGGGGTTCTGGCCGGGTATCCCGTCACCGATGTCGAGGTAAAGCTTCTCGACGGTTCGTACCATCCCGTTGATTCTTCGGAGCTGGCATTCCAGATTGCCGCCTCCCAGGCGCTCAAGAAAGGCCTGGCGCAGGCGCAGCCGGTGATGCTGGAGCCGATCATGAAGGTGGAGATCACCGTGCCCGAAGAATACCTTGGTGAAGTGCTGGGCGATTTCACGGGACGTCGCGGCCGGATCATGGGGACAGACCGTGAGGGGCATCTCCATATCGTCCGGGGTATCGCCCCGCTTTCGGATATGTTCGGTTACACCACAGCACTGCGTTCGCTGACCCAGGGCCGCGGCGTTTTTAGCATGGAATTCAACCGCTATGATGAGCTGCCGCAGAATATTGCCCAGCAAATCATTACTCAGCATGTTGCTTATTAATCTCTGGAGGTGTTTTAATGGCGAAGAAAAAATATGAGCGGACGAAGCCCCACTTGAATATCGGGACCATTGGTCATGTCGATCATGGTAAGACCACGTTGACTGCAGCGGTGACATCCTGTCTTTCCAGTGCGGGTTTTGCGCA
>DUVX01000071.1 GCA_012840855.1 Bacillota bacterium
AATGCTTTTCCGCAGCATCTTGAATCTGGATCCTGTCGGGTGAGGCGGCCGGATCGGCTAAAAGTGGGGTAATGTTTTAGGGATGACTGTCTTTAATGGTAGACAATCTGTAATTAAAAGGAATTAGAATGTGGTTTAGGACTACTGGCAAGCAAGACCCAGCGGTATTTGAAAAATGTTTTCTGGAATGAGGAAATTTACCCGCTAGGTATTGACACAGTGTGACGCCCTCCTCTTTTGCGATCGCATTTAACTTTGTGTAGAGTTGTGATACACCCCAATACCATACGCCCTCTTCCCTTTGCAATAGCGTAATGAGAGCGCTTATGACAGGCTGGGTGAGGATAACCTCTTCGTTTGCCCTGTCTAAGTTAGTCGTGTAGGCGCTTGCGAATTCATCTGGCTTTATCTTAAGGGCACTGGTTATTGCATAGCCCCATGTGGATCGTACCCCCTTTGATGGACAGTAGAAACATATGGTAAACTGGACATCAGAAAGGGAAAAAGGAAATGGCAAAGCGGTATAGTGCAGAATTTAAACTTGAGGCAGTACGGAGGATCAAAAGGACAGGTGAAGCGGTATCGAAGGTGGCTACTGACCTGGGTGTTAATGAGAATACCATGTATGGCTGGGTCAAGCGATATCGGGATAAACCAGTGGTGCCTTTTCCTGGTAGCGGGAGATTAAGCCCAGAGGATGAGCGACTTAGGAAGCTTGAGCGGGATTTCCCTGTGTTTTTGTCCCTTTCCGATGACGGTCAGCTGCATGGTGAGGAAGTCCACGTCTCTCAGGCGGATTTTCACCAACTCTGACACCCTGACGCCGGTGTAGAGCAACAGGTACACGATCAGCCGATCCTAGTGTTTTTTGCAAGTACTATTTCCCGGTTTTTGCAAACAACCTTTACAGGAACACACCCAGGGATTTTTACGTGTAGTTTTTCATTAAAGAATTCTTGATCCGGTAACTTTGCCCGTCAAAAACCAGCAAGTAACTGTGGTGAAGAAGGCAGTCGATCATTGCCGCTGTCATCTGCTCCTTATAGAAGATTTTCACCCCCTTGCCTTTCGCAAGGTGTTGCGAAAAAATATTGTCAGAAAATACACATCATGCTATGATGTAACATGAAATACAGTATCCAAGGGGGGCACGATGGCTGTTTCCTATAACAGGCTTTGGAAACTGCTTATTGATAAAAAAATGAGCAAGGCCGATCTACGCAAAGCTTCAGGCGTTTCTCCAAACACGATGACGAAAATGCGCCGGGATGAGCCGGTGATGCTAGGGGTTCTGGATAAAATCTGTGCTACCCTTGGTTGTAATTACGGAGATATCATGGACTATGTTTCGGATGAGGAAAGGGGTGTCAATCCTTGATCAACAAAAAACAGATGACCGAGGAAGATATCAAGCTCCGTTACATCACTCCGGCGATTACAGCAAAATGGGATGTCGAATTCATTACCATGGAAACCAAGATCACAGATGGCAAAATAAACCTCAAGGGCAATCTCGTTAATCGTGAAAAACCGAAGAAAGCCGACTATATCCTTTACCTTAATGCTAATAATCCCATCGCTGTTGTAGAGGCAAAGAACAACAAGCACACTGTATCTTCCGGTTTACAGCAGGCCATGACTTACGCACAGATGCTCGATGTGCCTTTCGCCTACAGTTCCAACGGTGACGCCTTTTATGAGCATGATTTTTTAACTGGACGGGAACGTGAGATCCCCCTTTCCGGGTTCCCCCCTTCTGATGAGTTAATAAACCGCTATCATACAGCCAAGGGATTGACCGAAAGAGAAAAACGTGTCATCGCCCAGCCTTACTACACCAGTCAAAATACTCATGCTCCCCGTTATTACCAGCAGAATGCGGTTAATCGGACAGTAGACGCAATCGCCAGGGGTCAGCAGCGTATCCTGCTCGCCATGGCTACAGGCACCGGAAAGACCTATGTTGCTTTTCAAATAGTCTACCGTTTGCTTAAAAGTGGTATGAAGAAAAAGGTGCTGTACCTCGCTGATCGCAATGTGCTTGTTGACCAATCTATCCAGCAGGATTTTGCTCCCCTTGAAAACACAATCCACAAGATCAATTTTGCCAAGGATGATCCCACCACCATCACTTCCTACGAAATCTATTTTTCGCTCTACCAGCAATTAACGGATCGCGATGAGCAGTATGAAGAGGGCGAGGAAGAAACTGTCGGCCGCCTTGCCACGCTATTTAAGAAAAACTTCTTTGATCTTATTATTGTGGATGAGTGCCACCGGGGTTCAGCAAAAATGGACAGCACCTGGCGTAAAATTCTCGATTATTTTTCATCGGCTACACAGATCGGGATGACCGCAACGCCCAAGGAAACAAAGTATGTTTCCAACGTCGATTATTTTGGAGAACCGATTTATACATATAGCCTTCGTGAGGGTATCGATGACGGGTTTCTGGCACCATTCAAGGTAATTAATGTCCGCACCAATATTGGCGAAGGCTGGAGACCCTACAAGGGCCAGCTTGACAAATACGGCAATGAAATAGAAGATCGCGTCTATGCCAACAGCGATTATGATTACAACATCATCATCGAAGATCGCCGATATGAGGTGGCCCGGGAGATTACGGAATATTTGAAGAGCGTGGGCCGCATGGATAAGACCATCGTTTTCTGTGCAACCGAGGAACACGCCGAGGGTATGAGGATTGCACTCACAAACCTGAACGCCGATATGGTGCGGGAGCATCCCGATTATGTGGTGCGCATAACCGGCAGCGATGAATACGGCAGGAGCAAGATCGGTTATTTTCTTTCTGTTTCTGCTCAATTCCCAGTCATCGCTACTACATCCAAGCTGCTCTCCACCGGTGTGGACTGCAAGATGGTCAAGCTGATTGTCCTGGACCAGATGATCAACTCCATGACTGAATTCAAGCAGATCATCGGCCGCGGCACCCGGATCCGGGAACGAGAAGGAAAAACGCATTTTATGATTATGGATTTTCGCAATGTTACACGCCTCTTTGCTGATCCGGATTGGGATGGTCCCATTGAGCAGGTCGAAGATTACGGCAACGGCGGCACCGGTTTCGGTGAACCTGGTCCTGTAACGCCTCCCGGTACTGAACCAAAGGAAATACTTGTTGTCTCCGAGGATGGTTGCACTGTTGAAGTAATCGGCAAGATCGTTTCAATATATGACAGCGACGGGAAACTGCTGCGGCAGGAAAGCATTGTGGACTATACCAGGACCAATATTTTGGACGAATATGCTTCGTTGGATAATTTCATCCGTCAATGGACTGCCGAGGAGAAAAAAGAAACCATCAAGGATTTGCTTTGGGAACAAGGCATCGATCTTGAGAGTATGAAAGCAGATCAGGATATGTCTGATGTGGACGATTTTGATTTCATATGCCATGTTGCTTTTAATCAAAAACCGCTTACCCGCCGGGAGCGGGCCGAAAATGTCAAAAAGCGTGATTTCTTGAGCAAGTACAAAGGTGCTGCCCGGGAAGTCCTGGAAGCCCTTCTGGACAGGTATATGAACACCGGTATTTATGAAATCGGCAAGACCGAACTACTAAAACTGGCCCCCTTTCAGAAATTTGGTAAGCCGGCAAGGATTGCGCAGCATTTCGGAGGGAAAGAAGAATATCTACAGGCAGTCAAAGAACTAGCAGAAGAACTATACAAGGTGGGGTAATATCTTGAGCTTATCAAATTTTGTTAAAAGGTTACGGGATATTATGCGCAATGATGCCGGCATCAATGGCGATGCCCAGCGCCTCGAACAGATCGCCTGGTTGCTGTTTTTGAAGGTTTATGATGCCAGGGAGCAGGATTGGGATATGGATGAGGAAAATTATGAATCCATCATCCCTGCAGAGTGCCGCTGGAGCAAATGGGCTGTGGATGACAAAAGCGGGAACGCTATGACCGGCGATACCCTTCTGGACTTTGTAAATAACACTCTTTTTCCAACGCTAAAAGGGCTCAGTGTCGCACCCGATACCCCGATCAAGAAATCCATAGTCAAGACAACCTTTGAAGATGCCAACAACTACATGAAGGACGGTGTTCTGCTTCGGCAGGTTATCAACATCATCGATGAACTGGATTTAGGTGACTACGAGGAAAGCCATGCTTTCGGCGAAATCTATGAATCGCTACTGCGGGAGCTGCAAAGTGCCGGTTCTGCCGGTGAATTTTATACGCCTCGCGCCGTTACAGAATTCATGGCCAAGATGATTCAGCCGAAAATTGGCGAGCGGATGGCTGATTTCGCCTGTGGCACCGGTGGTTTTATCACCAGCTGGCTTAAAGAGCTGTCTCCACAGATCCAGACTACCGCCGATCAGATCGAGTATGACAATTCCATCTACGGCATCGAGAAAAAGCAGTTCCCCTACATACTCTGCATTACGAATATGCTGCTTCACGGTATTGATCTGCCAAGAATTTATCATGACAACTCTTTGCTGCGCGATGTGCTGGACTATACAGAAGAAGATCAATTCGATGTTGTACTGATGAATCCGCCCTATGGCGGCAGCGAAAAGGCGGATGTCAAGAATCATTTTCCCGCAGATCTTGCCAGCAGTGAAACAGCAGATCTATTCATGTCCGTTATTATGTACCGTCTAAAAGAAAATGGTAGAGCAGCCGTGATCTTGCCCGACGGATTCTTATTTGGAACCGACAATGCGAAGGTGTCCATCAAAAAGAAACTACTTACGGAATTCAACCTTCACACCATTATCCGTATGCCAAACAGCGTATTTTCGCCCTATACCTCTATCACCACGAATATTCTATTTTTTGATCGTACAGATCCCACCACGGAAACCTGGTATTATCGCCTGGATATGCCGGAGGGCTACAAGAATTTTTCCAAGACGAGGCCCATGAGGTTGGAGCATTTTACTCCGGTGATGGCCTGGTGGAACAACCGGGAGGAAATAAACATTGAGGGTTTTGACAAGGCGAGGAAATATACCGCGGAGGAACTCTCTGGGGAGCTGGGTTATAATCTTGATCAGTGTGGCTATCCTCACGAGGAAGAGGTCATCCTTGATCCCCTGGATCTGATTCATCAGTATGAAGAAAAACGGGCCTCCCTAAATGCAAAGATTGATCGTGTGCTGGCTGAGATTACCGCCATCCTTGGGGGTGCGGCGGAGTGACCCCGGAGGAGCTGAAAAATAGCATCTTGCAATTGGCTATACAGGGCAAATTGGTGGAGCAGCGTACGGAGGAGGGGACCGCGGAGGAACTGTATCAACAGATACTGGCGGAAAAACAGCAGCTGATTAAAGAGGGGAAGATAAGAAAGCAGAAGCCGTTGCCGGAAATAACGGAAGATGAAACTCCATTTGAAATACCGAAGGGTTGGGAATGGGTAAGACTGGGGGATATATTTATCAATATAACCTTGGGAGGGGCTAAACCAAAGAATTTCTCAAATAAAAAGACTGATGAGTTCAACATTCCCTTAATAGCCAACGGGATCAAAAATAATGGTATAGTAGGTTATACTTCAAAAGCATTGATTAAAGAAGAGGCCTTATTAGTATACGGTAGGGGTAGTAATGTTGGCAAGGTAAATATTATTAATTTTCCTTTCACCCCCATAGTTAATAATATTGTTTTAGAATTCAGTAACAAAACATGCCTTTCATTTCTATATTATGTATTTTTATTGATGCCCGAAAAAAGCACTGGTAGCGCCATGCCTCAACTTACTAAAGGTGTCACTGTAAACAAGATGATTCCTCTCCCCCCTCTAACCGAACAAAAGCGCATCGTGGCCAAAATCGAGGAGCTGCTGCCCTATATTGGCCGCTATGAACAGGCTTGGAATGAATTAGAGGAACTCAATAAAAAGTTTCCCGATGACCTGCAAAAATCCATCCTGCAGTTGGCCATTCAGGGCAAACTGGTAGAGCAACGGCCGGAGGAAGGAACTGCCGAGGAACTGCATCAGCAAATACAGGCTGAAAAGAAGCGATTGATTAAAGAAGGGAAGATTAAGAAAGGAAAACCGCTGCCGGAAATAACGGAAGATGAGATTCCCTTTGATATACCGGAGAGTTGGAAGTGGGCATCTGTTGGGGACACTTGTACAAACATACAATATGGGACATCGCAAAAATCTTTGAAGTCAGGTAAGACCGCTGTGCTTCGAATGGGGAATATTCAGGATGGTAAGGTAGACTACGGTGACTTGCTGTATTCATCCGACGTTAGCGATATAAATAAGTACATTCTATTGCCTGGCGATTTGCTGTTTAACAGAACAAATAGCAAGGAACTTGTTGGCAAAACAGCAATCTACAAGGGAGATAAACCCGCCATATTTGCGGGCTATCTTATCCGTATCACACCGGTACTGCTAGATAGCGACTACCTCAATTATGTAATGCAATCACAGTTTTACTGGACTTACTGTCAGACTGTGCGCAGTGATGCTATAGGGCAATCAAATATAAATGCAGAAAAGCTTAAGGGATTTTTCTTTCCACTCCCCCCTCTTGCCGAACAGAAGCGCATCGTTGCCAAAATTGAAGAACTGTTGCCCCTGTGTGAAAAATTGAAATGGGATGGCCAAGCGACGTAATACAGCAGCATGCTTAAACTGCTGAGAGCATAAGCGTTTTGCGGTTGCGGATAACTGCTATGAAAGGCCGCCCAATATTGTGATGAAATAAAGGATGGTAGCCACAGGCTTATGGAAAAGTCTTTGTTTCCCAAGAGCATTAGATTGTTTTTGATTGATGGCCTGCCCAACGGCCGGGTTTTTGCAGAGTTGTCCAATTGGACCGGGAAAGTCTATAAACTGCCCCGGACCATGGTAGTCCAAAGCGAAGACCGAGTTGATCTGGCTGGTACCGGGGTATATTTGCTATTTGGCAAGGATCCCGATGATGACAGCAGGGACATGGTTTATATTGGCGAGTCGGAAGAAGTGTACAAGCGTTTGCGCTCCCACCTTGAGGAAAAAGAGTTCTGGAATTATGCCGTGGTTATCATCAGCAAGGACGATAATTTAAACAAAGCTCACCTAAAATATTTAGAATCGAAGATGTATGACCGGGCCAGTGAGGTCAAACGTTATCAGATAAATAATGTTAACAGACCCACATGTTCGGCTATTTCAGAGCCGGATGTTGCCGAGATGGAGGAATTCTTCAGCAACATGGTCCTTTTGGTTTCTACACTTGGTTTCAAGGTCTTCGATAAAATGAAGCAGACACCCTCTGAAGCAAGAGATGAGATAATATTTCATCTTTCATCTGCACGCGGTGCCAATGCCAGGGGACAACAAACAACAGAGGGGTTTGTTGTCTATCAAGGATCTGCTGCGGCAAAAGACGTGGTAGATTCTTTTAAAGGGGTCCGGTTTCGGGGGACTTATAACCTCCGCTTGAAATTAATGGATGATGAAGTGATCAAAAAAGAACGGGAAGAATTGATCTTTACTCAAGATTACCTGTTCAGCAGTCCTTCTGCTGCTGCCATGGTCATTCTCGGTAGAAGTGCCAATGGCCGGACAGAATGGAAAACGAGCGAGGGGAAAATGTTAAAAGACGTTGAAAAGGATGAGTAGTACGCTTTAAGTTATTATTAAATTGAATTTGGTTGCATTTGCGGCGGTTTTGGGGATAGATAAAAGTGCCGCTATGGTTTGCCACTCGGATAGAGGTGTCTTTTCACGTTATATAGGAAATTAAGTTAAATAGTCGTGCAAGTTAGTCGCCGAACAGTCGCCGTAACAGCCGAAACTACCTGCAACTCGCTGCAGTTCTTTGAAATCGTTATGACTATGCTTCCGCTGTAAAGTCATAAAAGCGAAGCACAATTGCCCCCTGTTGAAACTGGCGGCAGTACGCTCAGCGCTACTCGAAATCGAGTAGGGGGTGATGAGCCTCCTCGGGGGTTCGAATCCCCCTCTCTCCGCCATTTCGAGATAGCCCGCCGTTAGCGTGGGCTTTATTTTTTTGTACGGTTCAGCAACACTCAGAAAATATTTGCTCTTTGTTTCCCATTGTGGTAAGGTACCTATTGGTGTTGAAAAGACGGGTCAACTTAAACAATTTTGAGCGATTTTAAGTGCAAAAAAGGGGTTTAACGTTGGTTCCGCTTTTTGATTCAAATTAACTTTAAGGAGATCTGTGAAACATGCAAGGTAAGGTAAAATGGTTTAACCCGGAAAAAGGCTATGGCTTTATTGAAACCGAGGAAGGCGGAGATGTTTTTGTCCACTTTTCCGCTATCCAGACCGAGGGTTTCAAAACCCTGGAGGAAGGCCAGGAAGTGACCTTTGACGTAGTCGAAGGGGACCGGGGGAAACAGGCGGAGAACGTTGTACCTCTGTAAACCAAACTAGCGAAAGAAAGAAAGCGAAGAGGCATTTCCTGTTTTTTAGGAATGCCTCTTACTTATGCAAGCAAACCCGGTTTGTGGATAAAATATAGACAATTAAGGGAAAACAGCACAGAGCGGAAAGGTTATTAATAGACAATGATCACATTTGAAGAGTTGCAATTGAGCAAGGCGGTAATCAGGGCTACCGCAAGTATGGGTTTCGAAGAAGCCACCCCCATTCAGGAGCTGGCCATCCCAGCAGCGATGAAAGGCGGGGATATTATCGGCCAGGCCCGGACGGGTACCGGCAAGACAGCGGCTTTTGGGATCCCTATGGTGGAAATGATAGAGCATGGTTTAGGCAAGATCGAAGGCCTGGTCATCGCTCCAACCCGGGAACTGGCGGTACAGGTGGCGGAAGAGATCAATACGTTAGGCCAGTTCAAGGGGGTGTGGGTCCTGCCCATCTATGGTGGTCAGGATATTAACCGGCAGATCAAGGCGCTGAAAAGCAGGCCACAGATCATCGCCGCCACCCCGGGCCGGTTGATGGATCATCTGAGAAGAAAAACGATCAGGTTGCGGGACGTGGGGATCGTTGTGCTTGACGAGGCCGACGAGATGCTGAATATGGGGTTTATTGAGGATATTGAAAGTATCCTTAAGGCCGTCCCTCGCGAGCGGCAAACCCTGCTCTTTTCAGCGACAATGCCGGGGGCGATCCGGGATCTGGCCTGCCGCTTCATGAAAGATCCCGAATATATCAGTGTTAAGAGCAAAGAGGTGACTGTGCCGCAAACGGATCAGTTCTACGTTCAGGTGCCGGATCGGCAAAAATTTGACCTGCTTTGCCGGCTGTTGGATATGCAATCGCCCGAATCGGCCATAGTCTTCAGTAGAACAAAGCGGAGGGTCGACGAAATCTGCGATGGCCTCAAGAAGCGGGGTTATCCGGCGGAGGCGCTCCACGGCGATCTGGCCCAGGCCAAACGCGACCGTGTCACGCAGAGTTTTAGGGACGGCTTTGCCGAGATCCTTGTAGCTACCGATGTGGCTGCACGCGGTCTCGATTTCAGCGATCTCTCTCACGTTTACAACTTTGATATTCCCCAGGATCCGGACAGTTATGTTCACCGTATCGGCCGGACCGGGCGGGTAGGTAAGCCCGGCGCCGCAGTCACCTTTGTTACTCCAAGGGAGATCGGCCACCTTCAGCTGATTGAACGAAGCATTAACAGAAAAATTGTCTCCATCTCCATCCCCACGATGGGAGAGGCCCTCGAGGGGAAGCAGCGCCAGGCTGTTGAACAGCTGATGCAGGTTGTTGAGGAGGGAAAGACAGGACGTTACAAGATGTTGGCGGAGGAGCTCCTGGACAGGGTTGATCCGGTCTCTCTTCTTTCGGCGGCGCTTAAGCTGCTCACCGGGGAGCCCAATACAACCCCGGTAATCCTGACGGAGGAGGCGCCTTTCAAAAAGAAGAAGTACCCGCGCCGGCCCTTTCGACCGAGAAAGAAGGGCCGCCGGGCTGGGAAGCGTTGAACCGGCCGGTCCGGGAGGCGGGGGATGACAGGCTTACCCGGACCGGGCCCCCGCCGTCAGGCGCTTGAATTGGCGCCTAGATCTGTGTATAATATGGGTGACGCCACGACTGAAACCGGTGGTGGATCACCTTGGCGTGGAGAGATGGCTGAGTTGGTCGAAGGCGCTCGCCTGGAAAGCGAGTAGACGGGGCAAAACCTCGTCTCGTGGGTTCGAATCCCACTCTCTCCGCCATTTTTATGGTTTGGCCGTGCTAGACGGGGAGGTAGCGGTGCCCTCTACCCGCAATCCGCTATAGCGGGGTTTAATCCCTGCCCCCGGTCTTGCAGTTTTCAGGGTCAGCACCGGATAAGTGGTGTTGAAGGTCCGGTCCCGTGCGGCGCAAACTCACGAACCCCGTCAGGTCCGGGAGGAAGCAGCGGTAAGCGAGAACTTGCGGGTGCCACGGGGCAGCCGGATCGGAGCCAACTGTCCGGCCAGCGCCTGGGGACGGAGATCAAAGGCAGGTGCACGGCCATACATAATTGCCCCGAAAGGACAGTGTATTTTATCAATGGCCTACCTGAGCCTCTACCGGCGCCTGCGGCCCCTGGCTTTTGACCAGCTCACGGGCCAGGGACATGTCACCCGGACGCTGAGCCACGCCCTCTCCCGCGGGCAGCTCGCTCATGCCTACCTCTTCTGTGGTCCCCGGGGAACAGGGAAAACGACGACGGCCAAGATTCTGGCCCGCGCAGTGAACTGCCATCATTACCCGGCGCCCGAACCCTGCGGCGAATGTCCGCCCTGCCGCAATATCGCAGCCGGCGTATCGCTCGATGTCATCGAGATGGATGCCGCTTCGAATCGCGGCATCGATGAGATCCGGGAGCTGCGGGAAAGGACCCGTTACGCCAGCGGAGAAAGCCGCTACAAGGTTTACATCATTGATGAAGCCCATATGCTCACTAACGAGGCCTGCAACGCCTTTTTGAAGACGCTGGAGGAGCCGCCGCCGGGGGTGATCTTTATCCTGGCCACCACCGACCCCTCCCGCCTCCCCTCGACGATAGTCTCCCGCTGCCAGCGTTTTGATTTTCACCTGCTCACGGTGGAACAGATCGGTGAAAAACTGCGCCAGGTGATCGAAGATGAAGGATGGCGTGCCGAGGACGAGGCGGTGCGCCTCATGGCCCGCCTGGCGGAGGGCTCGCTACGCGATGCCCTGGGTATTCTGGAGCAGTGCAGCGCCTACGATGACGAGATGCTCACGGCGGAGCATGTGCGCTCCCTCACCGGGGTGACCCGGGTCGAGACGATCGGTGCCCTGATCGAGGCGCTCGCCGCCGGAGATCTGGAGGCGGGTCTGCAGACGCTACAGGAGATCATCTACAGCGGCCGCGATCTGACCATGCTGCTGCGCGATCTTATCTTTTTCTTCAGCCGGCTCCTGCTCGGGGGGACTCCGGGAAGACTGCAGCTTGAAGAGAGCTACTACGGTTTTGAGGACCTGCTAAAGCAGTACCGCGGCCGTTTTCACCGCGCATACCTGCTCGAGCTCATCGAGCTGCTCCACGGGCTCTCCGGCGAGATGCGCTATGCCCATTACCCGCAGTTCACCCTGGAGGTGGCCTATATCAGGATGATGCGTCTTCTGCACAGAGAAGAGCTGCCGGCTGCTGCAGCGGTGGAGTCGCCGGTTACCCCCCAAAAGAGCGGCTCGCCGAAAAAGGCTGCCGCACCGGCGGCTATCGCCGCCCAAAAACCCGCAGCGCCCTCTCGATCCGCCGCGAAGGGTGCCGCTGCGGCGGAGCCCCCTTCTGAACAGCCTGCGGCGCCACGGCAGTCCGCAAGGCAGAAAGAAGCCGCGGTTCCACCCACCGGGGCTGCGCCGTCGCATGACGGGCCTGCCGGCTCTCCGGAACCTCCCCCTGCTGATACCGCCGCAGATGCGGATTGGTGGGAGCAGCTGTTGAGAGAAGTGAAAGCGCGGAAAAAAGTTGTTTACAGGCACCTGAATGCAGCTCAGGGGCATAAATTGGAGGGGAATCGGCTCCTGCTGATCTATCAGTCTGGCGATTTCGCTGGGGAGCGAATCATGGAAACCAATCACCGGCGGCTACTCGAGGAGAGCTGCCGGGAAATATTCGACCGGCACCTGCAGATCAGGGTTCGCTATGTGGAAAGTGAACCGCAGAGCGCGCTGGAGGGGGATACTCACACCGTCCCGCCCCCCGCCCCCCGTGAATCCAGCGGCGGTGGGCCGTCCGGTAAAAAAGGGGAGCGCTCCTATCGTTTTGAAGAGGCAGAAAGATTATTTCCCGGGGAAGTATTTGAGGTTCAGTAGAAAGGGGCCTGATCATGAGAGGCGGCATGGGTAATATTTTAAAGCAGGTGCAGAAGGCACAGGCTCAGATGGCGAAGATGCAGGAGCAGCTCGGGGAGAAGACAGTGGAGAGCAGCAGCGGGGGAGGCGCTGTCCGCGCTGTGGTCAGCGGGCACAAAGAGCTGCTTTCTCTGGAGATCGACCCGGAGGTGCTCAGTGAAGAGAACCGCGAGATGCTGGAAGACCTGATCCTGGCGGCGGTCAATGAAGCCTTGAAGCGTGTAGATGAGATGATCAGTACCGAGATGCAGAAACTTACCGGCGGCATGAACCTTCCGCCGGGGATGTTTTAAGTGATCAGGGCAACAAAAGGAGCAGATCACCACCGATGAGCTTTCCGGAACCCCTGCAGAAACTGATCGATGAATTCTGTCGTTTCCCGGGGATCGGACCGAAAACAGCGCAGCGGCTATCTTTTTTCTTGCTCGGCCGGCCGCGGGAAGAAGCGGCCAGCCTGGCCAAAGCGATAGTGGCGGCGAAGGACGGACTTCGTTTTTGTTCACAGTGCGGCGCTTTGACGGTAACCGATCCCTGCCGCTATTGCAGCGATCCGCGGCGCGAACAGAAACTATTTTGTGTGGTCCAGGAGCCGCGCGATCTTCTGCGGCTGGAGCAGGCCGGTAATTACCGCGGTCTTTACCATGTGCTCCACGGGGCCCTTTCTCCCCTGGACGGTCTGGGTCCGGAGGAACTCCGCCTGCCGCAGCTCCTGGAGCGGCTCTCCCGGAAAGAGGCGGAAGAGCTGATCGTAGCGACCAACCCAAACGTGGAAGGCGATGCCACCGCCGCCTATATTGCCCGCCTGGTGAAGCCCCTAAAGATCAGGGTAACGCGTATCGCCTTCGGCTTGCCCGTGGGCGGCGACCTCGAATACGCCGATGATCTTACTTTGAGCCGCGCTCTGGAAGGGAGGCGGGAGATCTAGTTTCAATTGTGAACCTGTGCTTCATCCTCCCAAAGATACTCGCAGCAGACGGCACCGTGGATCGGTGCTACAGAGTGAAGAACCTCCAGGACACAGTGCCCCTGGCGCTGGTATTTACATTTCTCATCGCAGAGCAGCGTCTCTTCTATTTTTTTCTCCTCCATATGATTGCTTCCTCCCTTCGTTCTTCTTTCCTTTAGGTTATGCCGCCGGTGCCAATTTAACCGGCGCAGCAGACAGCATGGCATCATCCCGGCCTGGGAAAAGGGGTTTCCTGACCTAGTTTGCATAGTTCTTCCTTCTGAGGGGATTAATATTTGCAGCGATCCCGGCATAGATTTCTTAGGAGGGAGATCATGTTAAACAGATTAACTGAATTTCTCCTGGGCCTTTCCGGTTTTTTCTTCCCCTCAGAGGAGCAGCCTGTGCCATACCGGACGAAGGACTATTTTACCCTGGTGGAGCAGGCTAGGCAGGACTGGCGGAGCGCCAGGGATAGATTTAATCAGATCAGCGATCCCGATCTCGTCGATCATGCCATCTATGATCTGGAGGCGGCGGAGCGCCGCTACGTATATCTTCTGAAAAAAGCCAGGGAAGAAGGGGCCGATATCTATACTACTGGAGAAGGGGGGTAGCGGGGATGACCGGAGAATTTGACTGGAATCTGGTGGCTGCAGCGCTCTTCGGTCTGCTCATGCTCATTTTTCTCGCGCGGGTTTTCTACAAGCCTTTGAAGATACTGCTGCGAATCCTGCTCTGGACGGTGATGGGCGGGACGGTGATCTACCTCTACAACCTTATCGGGGCAGGCTGGGGCCTGGCAGTGGGGTTAAACCTGATCAGCGCCTTTATTGTCGGGGTGATGGGTCTGCCTGGGTTGGGTGCGCTGATCACGCTGAAGTACCTATTAATCTAGCCGCCGGAGCGCCCGTTCTTGCTTAGCTGGGGGTGCCCCGGCTATTTCTATGTATTTTATCCGGCGAAGGGGAAAAAATCAGTAAAGCGGGATCTAAAAAGGTGGCTCCAGTTCATGGAAAAGGAACCAGCGGGAGAATGCCGGGATTTCATGACGGGCAACGAAGTGATCGCCCGGGCAGCGCTGGCTGCCGGGGCAGATTTTATGTTCGGCTACCCCATTACACCGCAAAACGAGATTATGCATCACTGGCGCAGGCTGGCCCCGCAGCAGGGACGCGGTTTTTTGCAAACCGAGGATGAGCTGTCCGCCGGTTTTGCTGCCATCGGGGCGATCATCAGCGGCAAAGCAGCCTTTTCCGCCACAGCGGGGCCGGGTACTGTTCTCTTCCAGGAGCCACTTTCTATGGCCGAGATGATGCGTCTGCCTGTGGTGGTGGCGGTGCAACAGCGCGGCGGCCCTTCTACAGCCACGGTGATCTACTCGCAGCAGGAGTTGACCCTGACCTGCTTCGGTGGCAACGGGGAGGGGCTCCGGCTGGTCTACTCAACAAGCAGCCATCAGGAGCTTTACGACTATACGATCAAAGCTTTTCACAAAGCCTGGCGCTACCGCTTCCCCACCTTCATCCTCGGCGACGGCTACCAGGCCAAGATGCGCGAAGCGCTGCAGCTCTACGATCCCGTGCGGCGCGGGATTGGTGATATTCCCAAAGAGGCGATCTTCGGCTCGGTGCGTGCGGGGGAGACGGAGCCGCTGCTGCACCTACGCAACTCTTTCAGCGTGGAGGAAGAGCTCAGCGAGGTGCTGGAGCGCCACCTCGCCGACTATGCCCGGGCGGCGCCCGCGCTGGTGGAGCATGAATTTATCGGGGTACCTGGCGGAGAGCTCCTCGTCGTTGCCCACGGCATTGTGGGACGGGCTGCCCGCCAGGCGGTGCAGGAGCTGCGCGGGATGGGGCGCCCGGTTAATTTTTTCCGGCCGATTACCCTGCGTCCCTTTCCTGAGGACGCCCTCCGCGAGGCGCTACAGATGAGCGGCGGGGCGGTGCTCGTCGCCGAATCGGCGCAGGGGCAGCTCGGCAACCTGGTTCGCCTGGCTGCTTCAGGTGAGGGGCTCCCCGATTTCCGGAGTTACTACCGACCTGGGGTGGGGATCACGGCGGAAGAGATCAAGGAGGCGGTTCTCGATGAGCGAGCACTCGATGCCGCAGTGCTGGCACCGGGAGAGTAAGCCGCACCGATTTTGCCCCGGATGCGGCCACGGCCTGGTCTTGAAAGCGCTGGGGCTGGCGGTAGATGAGCTGGGGCTGGCGGAGCGGATCATCTTTGCCTGCGATATCGGCTGCTCCCTGCTGGCCTGGGATTTTTTCACCTTTCCCTGCATGCAGACGCACCACGGACGCACGATACCAGTGATGGTAGGCCTGAAGCGGGCCAGCCCCGATCGCATCGTCGTTGCCTACATGGGCGACGGGGGAGGTTACTCCATCGGCTTGCAGCACCTCATCAGTGCAGCGCAGCGCCACGATCCGATCACGGCTGTGCTGGTGAACAATACCGTCTACGCCATGACAGGGGGGCAGATGGCCCCGACAACCCTGCCGGGCCAGAGAACAGAGACCACGCCCTTCGGCCGCGACGAGGCCGATACGGGTCGGCCCTTCAGGGGTCCGGAGACCCTGGCTGCGGTGGCCCACCCGCGGGCTTACTTGGCTCGGGGAACGGTGGCCCGGGTGCCCCGTCTGAAAAATATGATCCGCGAAGCGCTGGAGAGGCAGCTACAGGGCGATTTCGCTTTTGTGGAGGCGCTTTCCACCTGCCCGACGAACTGGCGGACCAGCGCCGCGGAGACCTGGTCCTTTTTAGAGCAGGAGATGGGCAGCTATTATCGCCCCGGCGAGATCGCTGTCGCCCGGGAGGAGGACTGAGGATGGGCCGCAGGAAGATCATCGCTTCCGGTGAAGGCGGACAGGGTGTCCAGGCGCTGGCGGAGACGCTGGCCCGGGCCGCGCATAACGCCGGCCTCAGCGCTCTCTATATTCCGAATTTCGGCATCGAGCAGCGTGGGGGGGTCTCCCTGGCCTTTGTACAGGTGGCCGATGGGCCCATCGGTGCGCCGAAATTTTTGACTGCCGACCTGGTGGTGGCGTTAAGTCCCCGCTCGCTGAGGCGCAGCGAGCAGTACCTGGGTTCGCACAGCGTTGTTCTCTATGACAGCTCGCTTATCGAAGCGCCGCAGATTTCCGATGAGGTGGTGGGTCTGCAGTCTTACGAGACCATCGCCCCGGAAGCCTTTGCCGAGAAGACGGGCTACCGGGAACGGCAAGGCGCTGTGGAAACGGGTTCCCGCCGGGTTATCGCCCTGGCTGCCTCAGACCTGGCGCGGCAGAGATTGCATCCCCGTGTTTTTAACATGATCATCCTTGGAGCGATTGTTTCGATCACCGGTGTGGTCACGCTGGAACAGGTTAAAGAGGCGCTGGAGGAGAAATTGGATCGCCGTTTCCGGAAAGATCCGCGGCTACGGGAGCATAATTTTGCGGCGCTGGAGCTCGGCGCCGCTGCTATAGATGAAAAAATTCGCGAGGGAGCCCATCGATGAGTAAAACCTTTACTCGTTTCGAGGCGGAAAACAAAAAGGCGTACTTCTATATTTCCCCCGATCTCTGCAAAGGCTGCGGTCTCTGTATCGAAAAATGCCCCTCCCAGGTGATCGATTGGTCTACCCGAATCGGCGTCTACGGCACCCCCATCGTGGAGCCGAAGCGGATGGAGCGCTGCACCGGCTGCCGGCTCTGCCAGTTCTTCTGCCCCGATGCAGCCATCGACATCCTGCGAAAAGGAAAAGAAGGCCCCCTGTCGAAGGAAAACTAAGGTTCACCGCCCGGGGCTATTCGCCGGAGCGTCTCTGCATGGCCCCGATCACCAGGGCCGGCAGATGGGCGTAATCTTCTGTGGGCAGGTACGAGGGCGCCTGTGCATCGAACAGAATCGCCGCTGAAGCGGGCAGCTCCTCGTCTCCGGGCCACAGGGTGAGCTTTAATGGTACCCGGGGAAAAACCGGGATCACCATGCTCACACCGCTTCCTGGGCTGCGCCGGCCGCCGATGGCGGCGGCGTCGTCGACAAAAGACTGCGGAGCGGCCCCGTAAGCCTGTAAAAAGGGAAGAACGGCGCGGCGCCGGAAGGGCTCCGTGTAGATCTCGCCGCCGGGCAGATGGCGGTATGAGATCCATTCCCCGCTGAGCGGGGTTCCGTCGGCGGTTACCAGGTAGTGCAGGAGGAGAATCGACTGATAGACGGGGGCCTCTTTGCCCTCGTCGTCATAGATTGTCCCCCCGGGGTAGGAAAGATGGTAGAGGCGGTGGAGGAAAGGGATCGCCAGGGAGCGATTTCCCTCAGAAAAGTCCACCGCAGCATTCCGGGCAAGAAGCCTGGGGTCGTATAAAGAGAGCTTCTTGACGGCCTCGTCGCGGGCGACGGCGAGGTTGAAGTAGCCCCCTTCGGGGAGTTGTGGTTTCATCCTGGAGCACCTCCGTTAAATAGCGATCAATTCTACGGGAGAGAGAGCCTTGAAAACCTATCTCATCAGCGCCTGCCTTTTGGGCCTGCCGACCCGCTACGACGGCAGCCACAACCGCCTCCCCCGGCTCTACCGCCTCAGCCGCCGCTGCAGGTTAATTCCCCTTTGCCCCGAGCAGCTCGGCGGTCTGGCCACGCCGCGCCCCCCGGCGGAGATCAGCGGCGGGGACGGCTCCGCGGTGCTCGACGGCGATGCCGCAGTGCTCGATGAAGCGGGAAAGGACCGAACCGCGCAATTTCTGCGCGGCGCCCGCGCGGCCCTGCAGCTGGCGCGGTTGCTCGGCGTTGACGGAGCTATCCTGAAATCGGGTAGCCCTTCCTGCGGGAGCGGCTTCATCTACGACGGCACTTTTTCCGGTCGCCGCCATGGCGGCGACGGTGTGACGGCGGCCCTGCTGAAGCGGTGCGGGTTTCCGGTATATACTGAAAAATCGCTGCCCCCCGCGGGGGAGATCAGGCCCCGCCGCCGCGGACTCTTTCTACAAAGGAAGCGATGGCTTCGTTGACCGCCTGCGGCGCCTCCAGCATCACCATATGACCGGCCTTTTCGATGACCACCAGCTCCGCCTGCGGCAGATGATCTTTCAGATAGCGGCTGTACCGGGGTGGGGTCATTTTGTCTTCGGCGCCGCAGATCAGCAGGACCGGCCGGTCGATTTCACCGAGGCGATCCATGCAGTCGAAGGAATTGCAGGCGCTGAAATCGGCGTAATAGGTAGAAGGCGAAAGAGCGGCCATCTCCTGCCGTGCGCTTTCCAGAAGTTCCGCCGGAGCTGCCGGCCCGTAAGCGAATTCAACGAGCCCGGGCGGCAGCTCTCCCGCCCTGCAGGCTTCCAGTAGCGGCGGTGCCACCCGCAGGCGAGCCCCGCTGGCGACAAGGATCAGCCCTGCCAGACGATCGCTGTGATGAAGGGCATAATCGAGGGCGACGGCTCCCCCCAAAGAATGTCCTGCCAGGATAAAATTGTTCAGATGAAGGGCGCTGCTGAAGCGGCGTAAAAATTCGCGGTAAATGGCGACTGTGTTCGCTGCCTCCCCCCCCGAGGCGCCGTGGCCCGGCAGGTCCACCGCCACCGCTCTCTGTTGAAACTCCTCCACCTGGTAAAGCCAGTGCCTATGGCTGCCCCCGGCACCGTGGCAGAAAAGCAGCGCCGGCGGGGCTGGGGTGGGGGTGCCGGCATAAAAAAAGGGGGTCCCTTCGATTTCGATCCGGGGCATCGTATCCGCCTCCTTTGCCCTCTTTATTCGCTGGAAGTGAGAAATATCCTTTAATTCAGGCATCCCCGCCGGGAAGCGATCGCAGCGGGCTGCCCCCGAAAAATAAGTTCCCCCTGTTGACACCGTCAGGGGTAGTTGCTATCATAATTTCAATTACTGAGTAACGGGTAATCCCGGGGAGGGAGATAGAATGCAGGATGACAAGTTTTCCCGGGAAGGGCTGACCTTCGACGATGTGCTGCTGATGCCGGCCAGGTCAAAGGTTCTTCCCCGGGATGTGGACGTTTCCACGGTGGTAACACGTGGGATCAAGTTAAACCTGCCGCTGATGTCGGCGGGGATGGATACGGTTACCGAATCGCGGATGGCCATCGCTATCGCGCGGGAGGGCGGCATCGGGGTAATCCACCGCAATATATCCGCGGAGAAGCAGGCTGAAGAGGTGGACAAGGTGAAGCGTTCCGAGCATGGCGTGATCACCGACCCCTTTCATCTTTCACCGGAGCATACGCTGAACGATGCCGCCGCCCTGATGGAGCGCTACCGCATCTCCGGCGTTCCGGTAACGGTGAAGGGGCGCCTCGTGGGGATCATTACCAACCGCGATCTGCGTTTCGAGGATGATTATACCCGCCTCATCGGCGATGTGATGACCAAGGAGGGGCTGGTTACCGCACCGGAGGGGACGACGCTGCAGCAGGCCCAGGAAGTTTTGCGTCAGCACAAGGTGGAGAAGCTGCCCATCGTCGATGCCGAGTTTAACCTGAAAGGGCTTATCACGATCAAGGATATTGAGAAAACGATCCAATTCCCCCGCTCCGCCAAGGACAGCGGCGGACGGCTCCTTGCAGCGGCGGCGGTGGGTGTGGGCCGCGAGGGGCTCTACCGGGTTGAAGCACTTGTCGAGGCCGGTGTTGATCTTGTTGTTGTCGATTCGGCCCATGGGCATGCCCAGCCCGTCGCCGATATGGTCAGCGCGGTGAAGGGCCGCTTCCCCGATCTCCAGGTTGTCGCCGGCAACGTGGCCACCGCTGAGGGAGCCCGCGATCTGATCAATGCTGGCGCTGATGCCGTCAAGGTGGGGGTCGGTCCCGGATCGATCTGCACTACCCGGGTGATCGCCGGTATCGGTGTCCCACAGGTGACGGCGATCTACGAAGCCGCCAGGATCTGCCGCGAGTACAAAGTTCCGCTCATCGCCGACGGAGGGATTAAGTATTCCGGCGATATCACCAAGGCTATCGCCGCCGGGGCTGATGTGGTGATGATCGGTAGCCTCCTGGCGGGCACCGAAGAGAGTCCGGGCGAGCATGAGATCTACCAGGGCCGCAGCTACAAGGTATATCGCGGCATGGGTTCCCTGGGAGCGATGAAAGAGGGCTCGCGCGACCGCTATTTTCAGGAGCAGGATCAGAAGCTGGTTCCTGAGGGCATCGAGGGTCGGGTCCCCTTCCGCGGCACCGTCAGCGATATAGTCTACCAGCTCATGGGGGGGCTACGGGCAGGCATGGGCTACTGCGGTGTGGAAAATATCGGCGAGCTGCAGCAGAAGACCAAATTTATCCGGATTACCGGCTCCGGCCTGCAGGAAAACCATCCTCACGGCGTGCAGATCACCAAGGAGGCGCCCAACTACAGTTTTTGACAGTGAGCAGTCCTTTGACCGTTTCACGGGCCGCGGAAAATCTCCGCGGCCTTTTGTGCTATAATTGATCTGTAAAATATCATTATTCAAAGGAAGTTTGAAAGCTTGAGCGGTTTTTTGATCACTCTGGAGGGGATCGACAGCTGCGGCAAGACTACCCAGGCCCATCTGCTGGAGGCCCGGCTTGAAAGCGAGGCCGTCCCCCACCTTTTGCTCCGTGAACCCGGCGGCACCGCCGTGGGGGAAAAAATTCGCCATCTTCTCCTGCAGAAGGAGCATCCCCTCACCGATAATACGGAGATATTGCTCTATGCGGCGGCGCGGGCTGAACTTGTGGTCACGGTGATCCGGCCTGCCCTGAAGAAGGGGCTGGTCGTGGTTTGCGATCGTTATCTCGACTCCACGGTAGCTTACCAGGGCTACGGCAGCGGGGGCGACGGCGCCTGGATCCGTGCACTCAACGAAAGGGTCACCGGAGGGCTGCGGCCGCAGCTCACTTTTCTCTTTGACCTCTCCGTGGAGGAAGCGTTCCGCCGCCGTGGCGGCGGGGGCGACCGCATCGAAGAGCGGGATCTTTCCTATCACCGTCGGGTTCGCCGTGGCTACCTTGCTATCGCCGGCGAGGAGCCCGCCCGCTTCAATGTTATCGATGCTACCGCTCCGGCCGAAAAGCAGCACGAAGCGGTCTGGTCGAAGGTCGAAGCAGCGCTGCAGGGGAGGTGCTCCGGTGAGCTTTAAAGAGCTCTACGGGCAGGAAGGGCTGCGGCACACTCTTACCGGCAAGCTTATTGCAGGAAGAGTGAGCCACGCTGTGCTTCTCTGCGGCCCTCCGGGAAGCGGCAAAAAAAGCTGGGGCCTGGCTTTGGCCCGGGCGCTGCTCTGCTCCCGCCGCGAGGGAGCGGCACCCTGCGGTGAATGTGCCTCCTGCCGCCAGTTCCAGACGGGCGGCCCCCCGGCCCTCTTTCATCTGCGCCCGCAGGGACGCCGGCTGGGGATCGATCAGCTCCGCCGTATCCGGGGAAAGTTTTATCTCGAGGGTGACAACCGGGTCTGCCTCATCGAAGAGGCCGAGAAGATGACTGCCGAAGCCTGTGCTTCGCTATTAAAGATATTAGAAGAGCCGCCGCGCGGCCTTTACTTTATTCTGCTCACCGCCCGGCCGCAACAGCTGCCGGCGACGATCCTTTCACGCTGCCAGCGCTTCACGCTACAGCCCCTGAGCGGCGCCGCCATCGCCGGGCTGCTCATGGAAAAAGAGGGGCTTGCCCCGGAGAGGGCGCAGCTGCTGTCCCGTTTGAGCAAGGGGCTGCCCGGGCTGGCTCTGAAGCTGGCGGGAAGTGAAATCTTCGAGGAGCAGAGGGAGAAGGCGGCAGGGGTTATCTCCCGAATGGCCAAAAAAAACCAGCCTGCGCGGGAGCTCTTATCACAGGCCGAAGAACTTGCCGCCAGGGAAGATCTTCCCTTTCTACTCGAGCTGCTTTACCTCACCTGCCGCGACGGCCTGCTCTTTTTGCTCTGCCGCAATGAGGCGCTCCTGGTCAACCCCATGGAGGCGGGGCGCTGGACGGGAACCGTCTCCCCTGCGGGCCTGGAAGAGGCGATGCTGCTGATCCAGAGAACAGCACAGCAGGTGAATACAACCAATGTAAACCGACGCCTCGCTATCGAGGCGATGCTGCTTCAATTACAGAGGAGGTTTCTTTGATGCCCAGGGTAATCGGGGTCCGTTTTCGTCCGGCCGGAAAGATCTATCATTTTGATCCCGGCCGGAACAGGATAGAACCGGGAATGAGCGTAATCGTAGAGACCGCCCGCGGCCTGGAGATGGGTCTGGTCGTTTCCGGAGAGGAAGAGCTGCCGGAGAGCGAGCTGGTGATGCCGCTGAAAAGGGTGCTGCGCCCGGCGCGCTCTGCCGATATGCGACAGATAGAAAAAAACAGGAAGAAGGAGAAGGAGGCTCTTTCCCGCTGTGCCGCTCAGATCGAGCGCCATGGCCTGAATATGAAGCTCGTCGGAGCGGAGTATACCTTCGACTGCAGCAAGGTCATCTTTTACTTCACCTCTGAAGAGCGCGTTGATTTCCGTGAGCTGGTTAAGGATTTGGCCGCCATATTCCGGGCAAGGATCGAGCTGCGCCAGATCGGGGTGCGCGATGAAGCCAAGCTGAGGGGGGGGATCGGGCCCTGCGGTCGCCACTTCTGCTGTGCCAGCTTTCTTTGTAAATTTGTTCCTGTCTCGATCCGGATGGCGAAGGAACAAAATCTTTCCCTCAATCCCACGAAGATATCCGGCGTCTGCGGGAGGCTGATGTGCTGCCTGCGCTTCGAGGCCGGCGATTATGAAGGCGCCCGAAGGGAGAAGCGCGCACCGGACGGGGCGTAAGGTCAGCCGAAGAGTATAAAAAAGCCGGAATAGCGATTCTCCTATTCCGGCTTAATTTGCGCTACGATGATCTGCAGTCGTCTTATTCTCTGGCCAATTTTTCAATACACTCGCGGCAGATGATCCTGTTGCAGTAATGCTTGACATTGTCTGCGTTGCCACAGAAGAGACAGGCTGGCTCGTATTTTTTAAGGACGATCTTTTCGCCGTCTACATAGATCTCCAGGGCATCTTTAACATCGATCCCCAGCGTGCGCCGCAGCTCGATCGGTATGACAATTCTCCCCAGCTCATCTACCTTGCGGACAATCCCCGTCGATTTCAACTCTTCCTTCCTCCTCCTTATTTCTACAATTAACGACATTTTATGCGCGCGCTTATTATACCAGTTATTAACATGGTAAGTCAACAGCAAATTTCTTGTTTAAGGCAGTTTTTCAAATTAATCTATAGCGGGCAGGCGGGCCGCGCCCTTCTTGACATGAAATACCGGTCTGGTATACTAGCCTCAATCTTTGGATATTTTCAGGGGGTTGCACAATGGCGGGTAAAAAGAGATACTACATTACCACTCCGATCTATTATCCCAGCAACAAGCTACATATAGGCAACGCTTACACCACCGTGCTGGCTGATGCGATGGCTCGCTTCAAAAGACTCACCGGATATGAGGTGTTTTTTCTCACCGGAACCGATGAGCACGGGCAGAAAATTGAGCGGGAGGCAGCGGCGGCGGGCAAGAAACCGCAGGTGTTTGTCGACGAGATCGTCGCCTGGATCAAAGAGCTCTGGCGTGAGCTCGATATCTCCTACGATGACTTTATCCGCACCACCGAGCGCCGCCATTATGAAAGGGTGCAGCAGATCTTTACCCGCTTCTACAAACAGGGCGATATCTACAAGGGGACCTACGAGGGTTGGTACTGCATTCCCTGCGAGGCCTACTGGCAGGAGCGTCAGCTGGACGGAGAACGCCGCTGTCCCGACTGCGGCAGGCCCGTGGAGCTGATCACCGAGGAAGCCTATTTCTTTAAAATGTCACGCTATGCCGCCCGCCTGAGGCAATATATCGAAACCCACCCGCAATTTATTTTACCCGCCTCGCGTAAAAATGAGATGATCAACAATTTTCTCGAGCCCGGGCTGGAGGATCTCTGTGTCTCCCGCACCACCCTGCAGTGGGGGATCCCGGTGCCTTTCGATCCCGATCACCGCATCTATGTTTGGCTCGATGCCCTAAGCAACTATATTACCGCTCTCGACTACGGTGAGGACGGCGGCGAGAAGATGGCCCGCTTCTGGCCCGCTGATCTCCATCTTATCGGCAAGGATATCCTCAGATTTCATACCATTTACTGGCCCATCTTTCTGATGGCGCTGGAGCTGGAGCTGCCGCGGACCGTGTTCGGCCATGGATGGCTGCTGCTGGAGGAAGGGAAGATGTCCAAATCGAAGGGCAACGTCGTCGACCCCCTTCTGCTCTCCTCCCGGTACGGTTCCGATGCAGTGCGCTACTTTTTGCTGCGGGAGATCTCCATGGGCCATGACGGAAACTACAGCCTGGAAGCGCTGGTTAAGAGAATCAACACCGATCTGGCCAACGATCTGGGCAACCTTGTCAGCAGAACTTTGACTATGGTGGAGCGCTACTTTGACGGGATTCTGCCGGCTCCGGCGGGGCCGGCGCTAGAAAGCGATGGGGCGCTACGGGAGCTGGCCCTGCAGACGCCAAAAGCGATGGAAAAATGTATAGATGAGCTGAAGATCAACGAGGCGCTGGCCGCGCTCTGGAAGCTGGTCCGGCGCAGCAATAAATATATCGATGAGAACAGCCCCTGGGAGCTGGCCCGTGAACCGGCCCGGCAGGAGCGTTTGGGGACGGTCCTCTACAACCTTGTGGAGAGCATTAGGTTTATCGCCGTGCTCGTGGGCCCCTTTATGCCGCGGTTACCGGAGCGGATCTGGTGCCAGCTGGGGCTAAAGGGCGGCTCCGCCGCGATCTGCGGCTGGGAGAGCCTGCAGCGGTGGGGGCAGCTGGAGCCGGGGACGATGGTTCAGCGCAAAGAGGACCTTTATCCGCGCCTCAACCTGGGGCGGGAGCTGCACCGCGATCTGCTCCCCCCGGAGGGAGCCAAAAGCGGATCCCCCGGGGAGCAAAAGAAGGCCGCTGTCCCTGCTCCCGCAGATAAGGAGAAACAGGGCGGCCTGATCACCATCGATCAATTTGCCCGGATGGATCTGCGGGTTGTTACGGTCGTCGCCGCTGCCCCGGTGCCCGGGGCGGATAAGCTGCTACAGCTCACCGTCGATCTGGGCGCCGAAGGCGAGCGCCAGGTTGTCGCCGGCATCGCTCCGTTCTATCAGCCCGGGGAGCTCACCGGCAGGCAGGTACTCTATGTTGCCAATCTAGAGCCGGTGAAGCTGCGCGGGGTTCTTTCCCAGGGGATGCTGCTGGCGGCGGAGGATGAACAGGGGAAGCTGGCTCTGACCACAATTGATCAGCCGCTCGCTCCGGGGAGCCCGGTGCGCTGAGATGGCCTCTTTTATCGATACCCATGCTCACCTCAGCTCCGCCCGATACCGCAGCGATCTGGACAGCGTCCTGGAGCGCGCCCGCGCCGCCGGGGTGGGGACGATTATCAATGTGGGCACCGACGAGCGTGACTCGGCGGAGGTGGTGGCGCAGAGCGAGATCTTTCCCCAGGTCTGGGCGGCGGTGGGGGTTCACCCCCATGTTGCCGCGGAGGTTTCCCCGCATTTTATCGAGAATCTGGCCGCGCTGGCGGCGAACCGCCGGGTGTTGGCGATCGGCGAGACGGGTCTCGATTTCTACCGCGATCTCTCGCCGCGCCACCAACAGGAGAAGGTTTTTCGCGAGCAGCTCGCCCTCGCCGCTGCGCTGAACAAGCCGGTGATCATCCACAGCAGGGAAGCCCATGCGCAGACCCTGGCGGTGTTGCGGGAGATGGCGCCGCCGCGCCTGGGCGTGGCCCACTGTTTCTCCGGCAGTCTGGAAGAGCTGAACGCTTTTTTGGAGCTGGGCTTCTATATCTCCATCGCCGGGCCGGTGACCTATCCCCGCTCTGACGGGCTGAGAGCCTTGCTGAAAGAGATCCCTGCCGATCGGCTGCTGTTGGAGACCGATGCGCCCTATCTGGCGCCGCAGCCGCATCGCGGTAAGCGCAATGAGCCTGCTTTTGTGAAGTTAACCTACGAGCAGGTCGCTCTTACCCTGAAGATGGAGCCTGCTCAGCTGGCGCATCAGGTCCGGGCCAACGCCGCCCGCCTATTTTGGACATAAAATAAGCATACCCGCGGGTATAGCTGAATACATATAATAAGATAGCTGGTTAAAGATAGATAAAAAAGTGTGGGAGAGGAGAAGAGATGATCGGTCCGGGTTTTTTTCGCAGTATGACAGGGCAGGCCTCTCTTTACTTGCTTGCCATTGCGGCCGCCTCCGGCGCATTTTTCGGGTTGCAGAGTCTGCGCAACCTGAAAATAGAGGAAAGAGCGGCAATTGAGAGCTGCGACAGTTTTCTTGAACGCAGCGAGATCGCCCTGGGCCGGGCAAAGCACCGGCAAAAGATACTTCTTTGCCCGCCGCCTCCGCCACCGCCGACCCCTGCGGCCAAAAGGGTGGCGCGTGCAGAGCCGTCGCCATCAAGGGAGGGGCGCCAGAGCGGCGCAGTCTCCGTGGGGATGGCCTCTTTTTACGGGGGTAGCGACGGCCTGACTGGATCGCCGACAGCCAGCGGGGAGCTTTTCGATCCCTGCTCCTTCACTGCTGCGCATCGGACCTTGCCCTTTGGGACCAGGGTCCGGGTGACCTTCTTGAAGACCGGTAAAAGCACCGTTGTTCGGATCAACGATCGCGGTCCCTTTTCCGGCAGCAGAATTATCGATATCTCCCGCGCTGCTGCTCGGGAGATCGGCCTGCAGAGTTATGGGGTCGGGAAAGTATCTGTGGAGGTTTTGCCCTGAGGTTGACAGTTGTATACTATGGAAACAGAAAGGGGCTCCCGCCGGAGGGAGCCCCTAAGATTACGCATTTTCCTCTAGAAGGTAAACAGCTCGATCCCTCCGGAAACATAAAGCTCTATTCCGGTAATGTAATTTGCCTCCGGAGAGGCCAGGAAGACGACGGCGTGGGCGATATCGACAGGCTCGCCGGGACGGCGAAAAGCGGTCCGGGCGATCATCCGCTCGTTCATCTTCGGGTTGCCGCTCTTCCAGGCTTCGGTGGCGATTATTCCCGGGACGATGGCGTTGCTGGTAATCCCATAACGGGCACCCTCCAGGGCCAGGCTTTTGGTGAGCCCAATTATCCCCGCTTTGGTGGTGGAGTAGCTGGCCTGGCCGAAGCCGCCCATGGTCCCGGCCACCGAGGCCATATTGATGATCCGGCCCCAGCGCTGCTCCTTCATCTGCGGCCAGACCGCCCGGGTGCAGTTGTATGCTCCCGTCAGGTTGATCCGCAGATCCCGTTCCCAGAGAACCTCGCTCTGGTTTTCAATGGTGGCAACATGATCGAGCATGGCGGCATTATTGACCAGTATATCGATGCGGCCGAAGCTGTCGATCACCCTGTCGACCACCCGGGCGACCTCTTCTTCATCGGTCACATCCATCCTGTAGGCGGCGGCGCGGCCGCCGGACCGGCTGATCTCCTCCGCAGTCTGCTCGGCGTAGACGATGCCCTCTTTTCTGAGGGCTTGACCTACGGCGCTGCTTTTGAGCGCCTCTTCGTCAACATCGCTTTCCAGGAGAATATCGGTAATTACAACATCGGCGCCGGCTTTTGCCAGAGCCAGAGCGTCGGCACGTCCCAGACCGCGCGAACCGCCGGTGATCAGGGCCACCTTCCCGGTAAGGTTAAACATATCTTCTTTCGCCCCCGACCGGTGCCTAGCCCAGCAGGCTCTGCAACTTCATCGCCAGGGACATATCGCCTTTCACCTTTAGTTTACCGGCCATGAAAGCGGAGGTAGCGTTGAGCTTGCCCTCCAGCAGGCTGCCGAAATCGTCGGCGGACATGGTAATGGTAATATTGGCGTCGTCGGCAACACCCTCGGCCACCTCTGCGTCGCCGTCGGCTACCTTGACGTGAAAGGCGCCGCCGCCGTCACCGGAAAGATCGAAACCGTAGATAGCGTTCATTCCCTCAATCTTGCCCTTGTCCACACTTTCCATCTTAGCCTTGAGATTGTTGAGATGCTCCTGAAAATCAGCCATTAGATTACCTCCTTAAAATTTCCTTCTTCTTTTTTGTTTCCAAGCTTTTTCCTGCAGCCCGGCCCCCAGCGGGAAGAAATGCGGGCTGCTTCAGCCGACCTCCCTCCCGGAAAAGATTGCTTTATCGGCATTGCAATATTACTTTGATATGTATAGTATAAAGCATTTCGGCACCTTTGTCATTATATTTTTAAATTTCATCTGAGTAAGGGGAGGTATTCATGGCATAGGGCCAAACAATTCAGTCTAGACTAAAGGTTGCGCCCTGCGCGAAGCGATTGACAGCAGGGCGGGTCGCGTTTAAACTATGGAGGGTGGAGGGGGCGAAAAAATGTCTAGGGGGCCTGTATTGGGGAAAACAGCCTGGCCGGATCTTTTTCCCGTTACGAAAAACAGTTGTGGATACGGCCGCGCCGCCATCGATCTTTGCAGGAGGCATGCGCTGGCCATCTTTTACGGTGCCGTAGTTGTTCTCATGGTTCTGGTCTACCACGGGGCCCGGCACCAGGCGGCGCTTTTTCTCGACGGCGAGGAGCAGGGGACAGTGGAGACATTCAGCCGCACCGTGGAAGAGCTGCTAAAGGAGAAGGGGATCGAGCTGCATCCGCGCGATCGCGTTACCCCCCACCGGCAGACAGTGCTGGGGCGATACAACCGCATCGATATCGAAAGGGCTTTTGAGGTGACCGTGGTCGATGGTAACAGGCTCGTTTTTGTTTACACCCCGGCAGTTTCGGTGCAGGAGCTGCTCGCCGGGGAGGGTTTTGAGCTGGGGCCGTATGACCGGGTTGAGCCGGCTGACCTGAAGGAAGTATACGACGGCGCAGTGATAAAAGTGATCCGGGTGCAGAAGCAGTACGCCTGCAGCCGCAGCGAGGTTCCCTGCGAAGTGCGCATCGAAAAAAATCCGCTCCTCGATCGGGGGCTTTCCCGGATCAAAAATGAAGGGAAGGCGGGCCTGCAGGAGGATCTGGTGGAGATCACGAAAGAAAATGGTGCCGAAGTGAGCAGAAAGGTTATCGGCACGGCTCTGCTAAAAAAGCCGCTGGCCAAAACCGTGGAGCACGGCACCAATACCACGCTCCGGAGAGAGAACCGGGTTATGGAATTTGAAAAGGTTTTTCTTGCCACAGCGACGGCGTACTGTCCGGGCACGCCGGGTTCGGGCTGCCCCCTGGATAAAAAAGGGCGCTCTTTCTGCACGGGGTCCTACAACAACGGCTACACCGCCACGGGTAAGAAAGCGGTCCAGGGGCAGGGCACGCTGGCATCGCCCCGCATCGTAGCGGTGGATCCCCGCCTCATCCCCCTGGGGAGCCTGCTCTACATAGAGCCGGTGCCGGGAATCGGCAAGATCGGTTTCGCCAAGGCTGAGGACGTGGGCGGGGCGATCAAGGGGCAGCGCATCGATCTTCTGTTCGATAAACACCGCGACGTCAGCAAGTTTGGTGTAAGGCGCGGTGTAAAAATCTATCTTCTGAAGGGATCCTAATCCCTTTTGACTGAAAAGAGGGCTGTCCTTGACCGAATTACCCGATCTGACCTCCCCCCGCGAGCTTAAGCTTTACCTGGGGGAGAAAAAACTGCAGCCCCGCCGCAGCATGGGGCAGAATTTTTTGATCGACCGGAATATTGCTGCCAAAATAGTCGAAGCGGCGGCGCTGCGGGGCGGCGATCCCGTTGTGGAGATCGGCCCCGGCGCCGGGGCGCTGACGGTTGCTCTGGCCGCGGGCGGTATGCGCGTTGTCGCCGTGGAGCTGGACCGTGGTCTCGCAGCGGCGCTGGCAAGGATGCTGCTTCCCCGGAAAAATGTTTCCGTTCTGCTGGAAGACGCCCTCAGGGTTGACTGGGGCGCGCTGCAGCGCCGCTATTTTTCGCCCGGCGAGGCCGTAACGCTCCTTTCCAATCTTCCCTACAATATCTCTACGCCCCTTCTCTACGCCCTTTACAAGCAGGGCTTCCCCTTCAAGAAAGCGATCCTCATGTTTCAAAACGAGGTGGCCCGCCGGCTGACAGCGGAACCCGGACGAGACTACGGTGCTCTCTCCGTGCTGAGCCGTTACTACACCATTCCGGAGATACTTTTCTCCGTCTCTCGTTCATCGTTTTGGCCCCGGCCAGAGGTGGACTCGGCGGTGGTGGCGCTGCGGCGCCGCCACCGAGAGCCCGACGCTGCGGAAGAATCCCTACTTTGGGAAATTGTCCAGACCGCTTTTCAGCAGCGCCGCAAGATGATCAGCAACAGCCTTCGTCCCCTGGGCCTGGGGGACGAGTTGATCCTGATTTTGCGGCAGGCCGGTGTTGATCCCGCGGCGAGGGCGGAGATGCTCTCCGTGGAGCAATTTGCAAAGATAGCACAGATTGCTTATAATCGTAGTAGCGTCGGTAAACACCGCTGAAAGGTCGTTAGATCGATGGATTTCTACAGCCCCACCAGGGGGAAGCTTTCGTTTGGAGCGGTATTTGAAGATATTATCCACTACACCAACGAGAATCCAGAAGATAAGCATAAACTGATCATCGGTACTGATTCCCATCTCTATACCCAACGGAGCATCGTCTTTGTCACCGCCATTATCATTCACCGCATCGGCAAAGGGGGCCGCTTTTACTACCGCAAGCTGAGAACGCGTCATATGGACAGCCTGCGCCAGCGGATCTACTACGAAACCTCTCTAAGTCTCGAGGTAGCCGCCCGGGTCACGGAAAAGCTGGCACAGAACGGGGAGCAGCGGCTGAATGTGGAGATCCACCTCGACGTGGGTGAAAAGGGGGAGACCCGGGAGATCATCAAGGAAGTGGTCGGTATGGTCATCGGCAGCGGTTACCCCGCCCGGATCAAGCCCGACTCTTACGGCGCCACCACCATAGCGGATCGCTTTACCCATTAGCCTGTCTGTAGATCTTGTTGGGAGCCTGCCGCGGAACAGCCGACCATTTTACGCTTTAAACTTCAAAAATCAGCTTTTTCCTTGACAAAACAAGTAGATTTATGTTAAACTAATATTTAAAGTAAAGGCAAGGTGGTTATCTATTTGTCCAAAGATGTTCTTCTGGAGATCCGTAAAAGGCTTGAACCTCATGTGGGTGAAAAGATAAAATTGAAGGCCAACCGCGGTCGGCGAAGAACTTTTGAAAAAGAGGGCGTTTTAGAAAGAACCTATCCTTCCATTTTTGTTGTTCGCATCGACGAGCCCAATTATTTCCAGAGGGTCTCTTTCACTTACGCCGATGTGCTCACGGAGACGGTGGAGTTAACTTTCCGTGAAGACAAAAAACGCTCTGTAGGTCTTTAGAGGCCTGCCAGGCCGCCAGTTAAAAAACCGGAACCGGGTTTCCCCGGCGACGGTTTTTTTGTCAAATGAGCTCATTGTTCACAGGGGCTCCATTATTCAGATCGTTTAAATTTTGCGGAAGACCATAAGATAAAAGCGCCGTCGGATCTCTTCAAATTAAAAAGGAGTTGATGCGCAGGTGGCACGGCGTCGCCCGGTGATGTCTGAAGAACTCAAATCTGAGCTCGCTGCTGAACTGGGGGTGCAGGATCTGGTGCGCCGCGAAGGGTGGGGCAGCGTCAGTTCTCGCCAGTGCGGCAATCTGGTCAAGAAAGCCATTGAAAGAGCCGAGCGTTCGCTCCGCGAGGAATCATAAAGACGGCGGCGGGTATGTCCGGGCCCTCCCGGACATACCTTTCTATCTCAAAAAAGGAAGGCGAAGGGGGCTGTTGAATACTCTCTATATTGAAAAAAGCGAGGTGAAGAGTGGCGATGAAAGCCCTGCTGGTAATCGATATGCTCAATGATTTCATCAAGCCCGAAGGAGCGCTCTATATCGGGCCGGCGGCGGAGAGGGTCGTGCCCGCCGTTCGTGCCCGCCTGGATGAATTTCGCAGAAACGGGGATCTGGTTATCTTTATCTGCGACCGCCACCGGAGCGGCGATCTGGAGTTTGAGATGTTTCCACCACACTGCCTCGAAGGTGATCCGGGCGCAGAAGTGATCGAGGCCCTCGCCCCACAACCCGGGGAGAGGCTGATCTACAAGCGCCGCTACAGCGCTTTCTTCGGCACCGAGCTCGATCTGGTCCTGCGGGAATGCCAGATCCGGGAGCTGGAGCTGACGGGCGTAGTAACGAATATCTGCGTGCTTTACACCGCCGCTGATGCGCGGATGCTCAATTACGGGGTTACCGTAGATGCCGCCGCAGTAGCGGGGATCGAGGAAAAGAATCACAGGTTTGCCCTGCAGGAGATGAAAGATACTCTCGGTGTGACAGTGCTCTAGCATGGGAGGGGGAGGCCCGATGGATCTGATAACGCTTGACGATATAGAGAAAAATTTCCCTGGCACTTCACAAAGGCTTCATTCGGCGACGCATGAAGAGATCGAGGCGGGTTGGACCAGCGATATCTATTTTATAAGGGCCCGCGATCTCCTCGGTTCGCTGGGGCTGGCCCAAACAGAAGTTACCGCAGAGATCTTCGCTTCCCGCGAGGGGTTTTTTGCCGGATCTGCAGAGGCGCTCCATCTGCTGCGAGCCGCGGGGGTGGAGGTCTGGACTATCCCCGAGGGGGAAGCGATGCAGGCCCGCGAGGTGGTGATGCGCCTGCGCGGCCCGTACGGAAACTTTGGCATCCATGAGACTTCCCTTCTGGGGATTCTGGCCAGCGCCAGCGGGTGGGCTACAGCGGCCCGGCAGTGCAGGGAGGCCGCCGGCGAGAAGACGCTGCTCTGTTTCGGTGCGCGTCATGTTCATCCGGCGGTGGCGCCGGTGATGGAGCGCGCCGCCGTCATCGGCGGAGCCGACGGTTGCAGCTGTGTCCTGGGGGCTTTCTTGCTACAGAGGAAACCCTCTGGTACGGTGCCGCACGCCGCTTTTTTGATCGCCGGCGATTCTGTCAGGTTGGCCCGTGCCTACGATCAATTTGTTGCCCCCGGCGAACCGCGAATTATCCTCGTTGACACATTCAAAGATGAAGCGGAGGAGGCGCTCCGCGTGGCCGAAGCTCTGGGGGACAACCTTTCCGCCATCCGGCTCGATACCCCTTCGGAAAGGGGCGGCGTGACCCCGGAGCTGGTGCGTGAGGTCCGGGCCCGCCTGGACCAGGCCGGGCATGATGCGGTGCAGATTGTCGTCTCCGGCGGGCTGAACCCGGCGCGGATTACGGCTCTGGCCGACGCCGGGGCCGACGCTTTCGGGGTGGGCAGCTATATCGCCGGGGCGCCGGGGATCGATATGACCCTCGATCTGAAGGAGATTAACGGGGAAGCGATCGCCAAAAGAGGGCGCATCCCCGGCCTCACTGAAAATTCGCGGCTCGTAAAGATGAGATAAGGCGAAAGTAGAGAAGATGACTACGGCCCTGACGATCAGCGCTCCGGCAAAACTCAACCTCGGATTGACCGTGCTCCGGCGGCGCAACGACGGTTATCATGAGATCTCTTCGGTGATGCAGCAGATCTCGCTGGCCGATAAGATCTGCCTGGAACCCCGACGTAAACGGGGTTTCTCTTTTTTTTGCACCGATCCCGCGCTTTCGGGAGAAGAAAACCTGGTCTACCGGGCGGCGGCGCTCCTCTCCAGGGAGGTGCGGCGGGAGCTGCCGGGAGTGGCGATCACCCTCTATAAGCAGATCCCGGCGGGGGCGGGACTGGGGGGAGGCAGCAGCGACGCCGCTGCCGCTCTGCGGGGCCTCAATAGTTTCTGGGGGCTGGGCCTCGAGCCGGCCGAGCTGGCGGAGCGGGGGGCGCTGCTCGGTTCCGACGTCCCCTACTGCCTCCTGGGGGGGACGGCGCTGGCTACGGGGCGGGGCGAAAAGCTGGCGCCGCTGCCCCCGCTCCCTTTTCACTGGGTCGCCCTGGCACTCCCGGCGGCGGCCTTCCTCTCTACAAAGGAGATCTATGGCCGGCTATCCCCGGCGCATTACGGCCGCCCGCCGCTGGAGCCCCTCATCGAAGCGGTCCGGAAGGGGGAGCGGGGCCTCCTGCGGGAGTGGTTTTCGCGAGGAGAGACCAATACCCTGGAGAGGGCGGTCTTGCCCTTTTGCCGTGAGCTCGGGGGACTAAAAGAAAAATTTTCAAGCCTCGGCCTGGCCCCGGCGCTGACGGGGAGCGGCCCCGCCTGCTTTGCGCTCACCGGGGATATCCGAAGAGCCCGGAGGGCGGCACGCGCTTTGCAGGAGGCGGGGCACCGCGCTTATCTGTGCTGGACTCTGCCCCGCCGCAGCAGATCTTGAAAGGAGTGAGCAGCGCATGTTTGATGCAATAATTCTCGCCGGAGGAGGAAAAGAGGAGCCTCTGACGCTGCAGGAAGGGGTCGCCAACAAGGTATTCATCGATCTTTTCGGTCGGCCCATGCTTCGTTATATCCTCGATGCCCTTGACGGGGCGGTCTCCGTGGGGAAAGTGATTGTAGTCGGCCCCGAGGAGGAGCTTGCCGGTTTGCTCGAGCAGGGCAGCCATTTCACCCCTGTTCCGGAAGAAGGGGGGATGCTCGAAAATGTTGCCGCCGGCCTGCGCGCCGCCGATCAGCAGCGTCTTTCCCTCATCCTCACGGGAGATATCCCCCTGCTGAGCCCGGAGATAATAGAGGAATTTATAAAACGATGTGCTCCCTACACCGGGGATTTTTACTACCCCATATTAAGCCAGGAGAGCTGCACGAAGCGTTTCCCGCAGATGAAACGCACCTATGTCCCCCTGCGGGAGGGCAGTTTTACCGGCGGCAATATCGCCCTGCTCCGGCCCCGCTGGTTTGCCCGTTCCCGGCACCGCCTCGATCAGTTTATCGCTTACCGGAAAAAACCGCTAAAGCTTTTTCGCCTCCTGCCTGTGGGTTTTATCTTTAAATTTATTTTCAGGCGCCTTACCGTAAACGATCTGGAAAGCTATCTCTCGGAGATGTTCCAGGCCCGGGCCCACGCCGTCCCCTGCGATCTTGTGGAGATCGGCACCGATGTGGACAAGATCAGCGATCTGGAAGTAGTGCGGAAGGAGCTACAGAGGCAAAAAGGCCCCCAAAGTTAATTAAAAGCCACTTATTTTTTTTATCAGGCAGGATTTTATCGACCGATCGTTGAATTATTTTCATCATTAAGAAGAAGCTAAGCTTTTTGTCAATTTTAATACCGGGAGGTGGTCCGATGAAAGTAACAGATGTCCGGGTCAGGCGATTTAACAGTGAAGGGAAAATGAGGGCGATCGTTTCGGTTACTTTGAATGATCAGTTTGTGGTCCACGATGTCCGGGTGATCGAGGGGAACAGCGGTTTTTTTGTGGCCATGCCGAGCAAGCGTACCCCCAGCGGTGAGTTCAAGGATATCGCTCACCCGATCAATACTGCTGCTAGGCAGGAGATCCAAGAGGCCATTCTCGATGTCTATTTTTCAGAACTGGCCGAAGCCGAGCACGAGGCGGTGACGGCCGACGGCTAAACAGTTTTTGTCTCTCTCCCGCTGCCTGTAGTATAATGTTAGAGTGACTTTTATCGGCTGAGGAGGGCTCCCATGGGAGAATTGCAGGCAGTGATACTGGCGGCGGGAGAGGGCCAAAGGATGCGTTCGGCTGTTCCAAAGGTGTTGCATCCCCTGTGCGGGCGGCCGATGCTCTGTTATATCCTCGACTGCGCCGCCGCCGTCGCCGGCGAACCTCTTATCGTCGTCGGCCACGACGCAGATCTGGTCCGGGAGCATATCGGCCCCCGGAGACGCTACGCCCTTCAGGAAAAGCAGCTGGGGACGGGAGATGCGCTCATGCAGGCGCTGCCGCAGCTGCCCCGGGAAGGGCGTCTGCTTGTCCTCTGCGGCGATACTCCCCTCCTGGAGAAGGAGCATCTGGAGCAGCTGCTCCGCGCTCACGGCGACAATGCCGCCACGGTAATGACGACGCGGCTTTCCGATCCCACCGGCTATGGACGGGTGCTCCGCGATCCCGGCGGCCTGGTGCAGCGCGTCGTCGAGGAGGGCGATGCTTCCGCCGCTGAAAAAAAGGTGTGCGAGATCAACAGCGGTACCTACTGTTTTGATATCAAACTTCTCCGAAGATTTTTACCCCGTCTCTCGCCCGAGAACGTGCAGCGCGAATATTATCTCACCGATATCCTGGCCGTCCTGCGGGAGCAGGGCCATCCTGTGGGTGCCTGCACCGTGGAGGACTGGCAGGTTGCGCTGGGGATCAACGATCGCTGTCAGCTCGCTGAAGCGGCGGCGGTGATGGGGGCGCGTATCAACCGCTCTCTGATGCAGCGGGGGGTTACCCTGGTAGACCCTTCCACTGCCTATATCGATTACGGTGTGGAGATCGGAGCGGATACGGTAATCCTGCCCCAGACGCTCATCGAGGGCGCCACCACCATCGGCGCCGCCTGCCGCATCGGCCCGGCGACGCAGATTATCGATGCGCAGATCGGCGATGGGGTCACGGTCCGGCAGTCCGTTGTCCAGGGGAGTATCCTCGAGAGCGCGGCGGTGGTCGGTCCCTTTGCTCACATCCGCCCCGGCTGCCGCATCGGCGGGGGAGCCAAAGTGGGCACCTTTGTCGAGGTGAAAAATTCGGCCATCGGCGCGGCCAGCAAGCTGCCCCACCTGAGCTACGCCGGCGATGCCGATATCGATGGAGGGGTCAACATCGGGGCGGGGGCGATTATCGTCAACTACGACGGCCGGAAGAAACACCGCTCCCATATCGGGGCGGGCGCCTTTATCGGCTGTAACAGCAGCCTCATCTCCCCCCTGGAGATCGGTGAGGGAGCTTTTGTGGCTGCCGGGACCACCGTTACCGGAGACGTCCCCGCCGGCGCCCTGGCTATCGCCCGGCAGAGACAAAAAAATTGCGAAGGTCTGGGGAAACGGCTGCTGACGAAAAAACCGGAGCAGGAAAAGGATATGCGGGAAGAGAAGGAATAAATTCACTGGCTCAATCAAATTTTCGGAGGTAGCGAAGTGCGCAAAAATAAGATTAAAATTTTCAGTGGCAGCGCTAATCACAGCCTGGCCCGGGCGATCGCCGCCCATGTCGGGATTGCCCTGGGCGAAGCAGAGGTGAGCCGTTTTAGCGACGGCGAGATCCAGATCGGGATCAAGGAGAGCGTTCGCGGGAAAAACGTATTCCTGATCCAGCCGCTTTGTGATCCGATCAACGAGCATATCATGGAGCTGCTCATCCTGATAGATGCGCTCAAAAGGGCATCGGCTCATTCGGTGAATGCGGTTGTTCCCTACTACGGTTATGCCCGGCAGGATCGCAAAACGAGGGCGCGGGATCCGATTACCGCCAAGCTTCTGGCCGACCTGATCACCGCCGCCGGAGCCAGCCGGGTCATCGCCATGGACCTGCATGCCGGGCAGATCCAGGGCTTTTTCAATATCCCCTTCGATCATCTCACCGCTGTCCCCATCATCGCCAATTACCTGAAAGATAAGCAGATCAGGGATGAGGGGGTCGTTGTATCGCCCGATCTTGGTGGAATGACCAGAGCTCGCGAACTGGCCAACCGCCTGGGGCTGCCTATCGCTGTCATCGACAAGAAAAGGCCCGCCCCCAACCAGGCCGAGGTGATGAATATTATCGGCGATGTGAGCAACCGGGTGGCGATCATCATCGACGATATTATCGATACCGCCGGGACGGTGGTCCTCGGTGCCGAGGCGCTCAAAAAAGAGGGAGCACTCAAGGTCTACGTCTGCTGCAGCCACCCGGTCTTTTCAGGGCCGGCCCTGGAGCGGCTTCAGGGCGCCGCCGTCGAAGAGGTGATCTACACCAATTCGATCCCCGTGGATCAGAATCTGCCGGCGGAAAAATTTCATGTTCTTTCCGTGGCGCCGCTGATCGGAGAGGCGATCATGCGGATCAATGAAGATCGTTCGGTGAGCGCGCTTTTCGATTGAATTGACGTCATCATTCATCATGGGTATACTTGACGTCGAGGAGGTTATCGGAAATGGATCAAATTGTACTTAAAGCCGAGAAACGCCCCGCTTTGACCAGGGGCGAGCTAAACCGGTTGCGCCGGGAGGGACAGGTCCCGGCGGTGATCTATGGTCGGGGCAAGGATACCCAATCGCTCCTGGTGGACGGCCGCCTGCTCCGGAAAGTGCTGACTCTGGGCGGGACCAACGTGCTCATCAATTTGCAGATTGAAAATGATACCGGCTCCGGTGGAGAGCAGGAGACGGTGATGCTGAAGGAGATACAGAGACACCTCTGGCAGCAGGATCGCCTGCTCCATGTCGATTTTATCCGTATCTCCATGGAAGACGAGATCGAGGTAGAGGTTCCGCTCAATTTCGTCGGGGAAGCGGCCGGGATCGCCGAGGGCGGGATTATTCAGATGCTTCTGCGCGAAGTAAGCGTCAAATGTCTCCCGGTAAATATCCCCGAATTCTTCGAAGTAGATCTTTCAGCGCTGGAGATCGGAGACAGCATCAGCGCCGGCAGCCTCGACCTTCCCGAAGGGATCGAGCTCCTGATCGCTCCAGAAGAGCCTCTTGTCCAGCTCCTGGCTCCGGAGGAGGAAGAAGAGGAAGAGGAGGAGGAAGAGGAGCTCCTGGCAGCGGAGGGTGAAGAAGCGGCGCCGGAGGGAGAAGAGGGAGAAAAGCCCTCTGATGAAGAGGGGGAGGCAAAGTAAATCGTATTCCCGCTGCGGGGCCGGAAAGGATATGACTGCGCCATTGTCGGCCTGGGCAATCCTGGGGAGCGCTATCGCAATACGAGGCATAACCTGGGCTATCGCGTAGTGGAGTCCTTTTCGCGCTTAAGCGGGGCGGGCAAGACCTTTCACCTGCGCCGCTCCTGCTGTGCCGGCGCCGGTGGGCGCTCACGGCGGGTTCTTCTCGCCCAACCGCGCACCTTCATGAATCTGAGCGGGGGGGCGGTGGCGGAGCTGATGCGCCGTTACCATCTCGGGCCGGGGCAGCTGATCGTGGTCTATGACGATCTCGATCTGCCGCCGGGGCGGCTGCGACTGCGCAGCGGCGGCAGCAGCGGCGGACACCGCGGTGTGCAATCGATCATCGATACCATCGGCACCGCTGATTTTTTGCGCCTGCGCATCGGCATCGGCAGACCGCCTGACGTCGATCCCTCGTTCTACGTACTGGAGGTACCGCCGCCCCATGAGGAGGAGCTTCTCGAGGCGGCCGTGGAGCGGGCTGCAGAAGCGCTCGGCGTGCTGTTGGAGAAAGGCCTGGAAGAGGCGATGAACCGTTTCAATCGCTCTCCCTAGGTTTTGATATCCCGCAATAAATTGCTCACACAGTTCCGTCCTTCCGCCAGGGCGGAATTTTACTGTCAGGGCAGCGCTGCACCGGATAGATCCGCCCCAGCCGGGGAAGCATAACCGTAGATCTTCCGCGCATATGATGGTGAAAGGGCCTATGAAGCTAACCTATATCTGTGATCGATGCGGCGCGCTTATCGGCGCGCTAAGCCTGACCGAAGAGGAGCTGCAGCAGATCGGCCTCGATATATTGACGGTGGATCTGCATGAAGATATAATTAGGTCTGCTGAAACAGGGGATCTTTTTATCTATTCCCTCTGCGATCATTGTGCGGAGAGCGCTCCCCTTCATGAGGCGGAATGGCCTTACCGGGGCAACCCCGGCGTTCACTGACGTACAGCGGGAACGCAGCAAATTTTTCACAAGATTCACACTCCCCCTATAAAGTGAGGACAGAGCAACGTTGCTTTTGCATGAATTACTCAAAGAGTGGCCTCGCGACCCCTCTTTTAACCGCCTTATCGGCGGTTCTTCAGGGAAAGCCGGGGCGGGAGTGGCGGTCACCGGCATCGACGGCAGCGCCCGGGCTTTCCTGCTGGCGGGCCTGGCGGAGGCGGGGTCCCGCCCCATGCTGGTGATAGCCCCCGACGCAGGCCGGGCTGAAAAGATCTACGAAGGTCTTCTCGCTTTTTTGCCCGCCGGGCGGGTGGAGCTGCTGCCGGCGCGGGAACTTTTTATCACCGCCGATCTTCTTACCCGCAGCGGGGAGCAGCGGCGGCGGCGCCTTTCTTTTCTGGAGCGGCTTCACCGCGGCGACAGCGCTGTCTATGTGGCTCCTTTTGCCTCCCTCATCTCCCGGGTACCGCCTCCCGATGAATGGAGCCGTCAGAGGATCTCTTTACAGGCAGGCGAGCGGGTGGACCGCGAACGGCTCCTGGAGAGACTGATCGAAATCGGCTATGAGAGGGTCCCCCTCATTGAGGGGCGGGGCCAGTGCAGCGGCCGCGGTGAAATTATCGATATTTTCCCGCCCGCTGGGGAGCGCCCTTACCGGGTGGAGCTTTTCGATGATATCGTCGACTCAATCCGCATTTTTGATCTGGAGACGCAGCGCTCCACCGGGCGCATCGAAGCGGCAACGATCCCGCCGGCCTGTGAACTGTTCATCCCCGGGGCGGGGCTCCTTGAGGAGGGAATGCGGCGGATCGAGCGCGAGCTGGAGCCGGCGCTCTCCCGGCTGCTGCGCCGGGGAGCAGAGCAGGAGGCGGCGAAGTTAAAAGAATCCCTGGAGCACCATCTCGAGCGCCTCTCCACGCCCGGCGGTCTCGATCTTCTCGCCAATTATTTCTCTTACTTCTTCGGCGCCGGCTCCTCCCTCTTCGATTATCTGCCCGCCGGTTCCCTGGTTCTCATCGATGAGCCGTCGGAGATCTCTAAAGAAGCGGCGGCGTTGCACCGGGAGCTGCTGGCCCATTACAGCGAGATCTTTGACCGGGGGGAGATGCTTCCCGCCCCCCTCTACCCCTTTTGGCAGATCGGGGAGCTCTTCGACTCCCTTTCCCGCTTTATCGCCTTGACCCTGTTCCCTTCCTCCGCCGCTCCGCTGAAGATAGCACGCGAGGAGGCCTTGGAAGGCAAGAGCATGGCCGCCTATCACGGCCAGTGGGATCTTTTAAGATCCGATCTGGAGGGATGGCGGAAGGCGGGCTACCGTGTTGCCTTCGCCGCCGCTACGGCGGAGCGGGCGCGCGGGCTGGAGCAGCTTTTGATAGAGCAGGGCCTGAAGGTGGCCCCCGCTTCCGGACGGCCTTGGGCTCCGGGGGAGGTGCGCATGCTCACGGCAAAGCTCGAGGAGGGCTTCCTCATCCCCTCCCTGGGGCTGGCCGTGATCACCGAATACAACCTCTTTCCCCGCCGCCGCAAGAAAAGGCGGCTGGACCGGCCTGGCGGTCCGGGGCTGCGGGATTACCGCGAACTGGCCTTAGGCGACTATATCGTCCATGAGCAGCACGGTATCGGCAAATATCTCGGTCTTAGCACGCTCGAGATCGGCGGCGCCTGGCGCGATTACCTGCTGATCAAATACCGGGGCAGCGATAAGCTCTACCTCCCCGTGGAGCAGGTTAAGATGATCCAGAAATATATCGGGGCGGAGGGCCGGCCGCCGCGGCTGCATCGGCTCGGCAGCGGCGAATGGCAGCGGGTCAAAAGCCGGGTGCGCGCTTCCGTGGAGGAGATGGCCCGGGAGCTTCTCTCCCTCTATGCCGCCCGCGAGCTCACAGAGGGTTACAGCTTCGGCGGCGATCACCCCTGGCAGCGTGAATTCGAATCGCTCTTTCCCTATGAGGAGACCGATGATCAGTTGCAGGCCATCGCCGAGGTGAAGGCCGATCTGGAAAAGGGGCACCCCATGGATCGCCTTATCTGCGGCGATGTGGGCTACGGGAAGACCGAGGTGGCCCTGCGGGCGGCCTTCAAGGTGGTCATGGAGGGCAAACAGGTGGCCCTGCTTGTACCCACCACGCTCCTGGCCCAGCAGCATTACCGGACCTTCTCGGAGCGCTTTGCCGATTTCCCCTTCCGGGTAGCCCTGCTGAGTCGGTTTGTCACTCCTGCCGAACAGAAGGGGATTCTCGAAGATCTTGCAGCCGGTAAAGTGGACATCATTATCGGCACGCACCGGCTTCTCTCCGGCGATATCCGCTTTCGTGATCTCGGCCTCCTGATCATCGATGAGGAGCAGCGTTTCGGGGTGCGGCACAAGGAAAAACTGAAGCAGATGCGCCTCTCTGTCGATGTTCTGGCGATGACCGCTACGCCCATACCGCGGACGATGCATCTTTCACTGGCCGGAGTGAGGGATCTCAGCGTCATCGAAACGCCCCCGGAGAACCGCTACCCCGTCCAAACTTTTGTGGCTGGCTACTCCGATCGCCTCGTCAGAGAGGCGATCCAGCGGGAACTGCAAAGGGGCGGACAGGTCTACTTTGTCTTCAACCGTGTTGCCGGGATCAACGCTATGGCCGAAAAGATAAGGGAGCTCTTCCCCGCGGTGAGGGTGGCGGTGGGGCACGGCCGCATGCCTGAGAGCACCCTGGAGAGGATCATGGAGGATTTTATCAAGGGTGAATACCAGATCCTGGTGAGCACGACCATAATTGAGGCCGGGCTCGATATCCCCAATGTGAATACCCTGCTGGTTTACGATGCCGATCAGTTCGGCCTGGCCCAGCTCTATCAGCTGCGTGGCCGGGTGGGCCGCTCCCACCGGCTGGCCTACGCCTATCTGACCTACCGCCGCGAGAAGATCATCACCGAGAAGGCGAAAAAAAGGCTGCAGGCGATCAAGGAATTTACCGAACTTGGCTCAGGGTTCAAGGTGGCCCTGCGCGACCTGGAGATCCGCGGCTCCGGCAATATCCTCGGCGCTGAGCAGCACGGCTTCATGGCGGAGATCGGCTTCGATCTTTACACCCGCCTTCTTGAGGAGGCGGTGGGCAGGATCAAAAATCTGCCGCCTGAAAAAGAGCCGCCGGCGCCGCCGCACTTAGAGCTGCAAATGAGCGCCTACCTGCCTTCTTCTTATATCGTCAACGAGGAGCAGAAGATCGACTTTTACCAGCGTATCTATGCCCTCTCCACCGAGAGCGGCCTGCGCGAGGTCGAAGAAGAGCTACGCGATCGTTACGGCAGCCCCCCGCCGCCGGTAAAAAATCTTCTCCGGGCGGCCTCATTAAGGATCATCGCATCCCACCTGGGTATCAGCTCGCTGCAGCAGGAAGACGGGGCCGTGGAGATCAGATTCCATCCCGGCGAGAAGCCCGATCGCGCCGGGGTCTACCCGGCTGCCGGACGGGTCCGTTCGCAGGTCGAATGGAGGGGAGCCCGGGCCTTCCGCCTGAAATTTAAGGCGCCGCCCGAAGGGGGGGTGCTCCCAGAGCTGCACCGTTTCTTGAAAGAGCTGCAGGGTGATCGCCGCGAGCGCGAACGGGCCTGATCGTCTCTTTGGCATGCGCCCCCAATAAAATTTATCTAGTGCATAAAAGCCCTTCCGGGGATGAATACTAATTTCAGAACAGAGAGTTATTGCCTGTAACTACACAAAGGAGGAAACGTCGTTGAAAGCAACCGGTATAGTCAGGCGCATCGACGATCTTGGCCGTGTCGTCATCCCCAAAGAGATTCGCCGCACTTTGAAAATTAGAGAAGGGGATCCCCTGGAGATCTACGTAGATCGAGGCGGGGAAGTTATACTTAAGAAGTATTCGCCCATCGGCGAGCTGGGGGATTTTGCCCAGGAATACGCCGATTCCCTTTATGAAGCGATGGGCCTCATCTCCTGCATCGCCGATCGGGACACCATCATTGCGGTGGCGGGGGCGCCGAAAAAAGAATTTGTGAACCGCCCCCTGAGCAGCGCCGTGGAGAAGGTGATGGAAGAGCGCAAAAGTGTGCTGATCAACGATACCTCCGGGCACCAGTATTACGAGGAAGCCGACGATATGATTGGGCCGCGTTTTGCCAACGAGACCATCGCCCCGATCATCTCGGAGGGCGACCCCATCGGGGCCGTGCTCATGGGCAGCCGCGATCCCTCGGTCAAGCTCACCGATCTGGAGCTGAAGCTTGTCGAGACCGCGGCTTCGTTTCTGGCCAAGCAGATGGAGCAGTAGAGAGACAGACAAGTAGCTTCAGACTGGGGAAGTTGGTATAATACAGACATTATACTGTTCAGGGGATCGGAGCCGGAGAGGAAGGTAGGAAGAGCTTTGTCCAGCCAAAGCAGATTTATCCGGGGTGCGGCTATTCTGGCTGTGGCCGGGGTAGGGGTCCGCTTCATCGGTGCGGTGATGAAGATATTGCTCGTGGGGATCATCGGGGATGAGGGGATCGGCCTCTACCAGATGTCCTACCCGATCTACTCCACCCTGCTCGCCATATCCACGGCGGGGATACCCGTCGCCGTGTCAAAACTGGTTGCAGAGAATGTTACGGCTAGCGATTACCGCGGCGCGATGCGGGTATTTCGCATCGCCCTAATGATCCTGACGCTGACCGGTTTAGTTATCGCCCTGTTCCTTTTCTTCTCCGCAGGCTCCATCGTGCGGGTTTTGGACAGCGATCCGCGGGCCACCTTGGCGATCATGGCCATCGCTCCGGCGATCTTCTTTGTGACGGTGATGTCGGCGTTGCGCGGCTTTTTCCAGGGGCAGCAGTATATGTTTCCCACCGCCGCCTCCCAGGTAGTCGAGCAGGTGGGGCGCCTGGTCGTCTCCTTGGCGTTGGCGGTGCTGTTGCTGCCCCGCGGCCTGGAATATGCCGCCGCCGGTGCTGCTTTCGGCACGGTGGCGGGGGGGGCTTTGGGGCTGCTCCTGCTCCTTCCCCTCTATTACCTGCGGCGGCCGGATTTCATGAGAAAGGTCCGCGCCCAGCGAAAGGGCGCGCCCCAGGCGGCCGGCCGGATTATCCGCCATATCTTCGCATTGGCTATCCCGATTACCTTCGGTTCCCTGATCATGCCGCTTTTAAGCTTGATCGACCTGGCCATAGTTCCCGGCCGTCTCAGGGCCATCGGTTTCATGAAAGAGCAGGCCACCGCTCTCTTCGGCCAGCTTACCGGTCTGGCCGGATCGGTGGTCTACTTTCCCAATGTCGTCACCTTGGCCCTAAGCATGAGCCTGGTGCCGGCAATCTCAGAAGCTTTGGTATTGCGGGACAGGGCGCTGATCAGAAGCCGCGCCGCAATCTCCATAAAATTAACCGCCCTATTTTCCATACCGGCTGCAATCGGGCTTTACCTGCTGGCCGAGCCGGTGATCGTAGTTCTCTTTGGCCCGGAAAATGCTGGGGCGGGCTATGCCCTGGCGTACATGTCCTGGTCGGTGATCCCCCTGGGGTTCTATGTCGCCACCACGGGGATCCTACAGGGGCTGGGGAGGACGGTGACGCCGGTGGTGAATATGGCTCTGGGCGGCGCGGTAAAATCTGTTCTGGCGTGGTTCCTCACAGCGGTGCCGGCGCTGCATGTGGGCGGCGCGGCGCTGGCCACTGTGATCGGCACCGCCGTGGCGGCTCTGCTGAATCTATATGCAGTGGGCCGCCACACGGGTTGGCGTTTTCGGGCGGGGGAGCTGCTTCTACTGCCGGGTTTTTGTGTAGCGCTGATGGGGCTGGCTGTCAGGGTGGGTTACCGCTTCCTATTTCCCCTATTTGAGTCTATACTCTCTGTCCGGATGGCCTACAGCGCCGCTCTCTTTTTGGTGATCGCTCTGGGTGCGGCGGTTTACGGTCTTGCTCTGCTGCTCAGTGGCGCCCTCACGCGGGAAGAGCTGGAGCTGATTCCCCGGGTGGGGCCGCAGCTGGTGGACCTGGCAAAACGATGGAGGCTTTTAAAATAGGAGGGGGGATTTCATGGGTGAGATTGTCATTATCGGTTTGGGGCCGGGGGATCCCCGGCACCTGACTGTGGCGGCGCGGGCGGCGCTTCTCCGCCGCCAAGGAGATCTTTACTTTAAAACAGGCGATCATCCCGTGGCTCGCTACTGCCGCGAACGGGGTGCGGCGATATCTTTCCTCGATCGCCTCACCGGTGCGCCTGCCACAGCCGGCGAGGCCGCCCGGGCTGCCGGACGGATCCTCCTCACCGCTCTTAAGCGGCAGCGGCGGGTGAGCTATGCCATCCCCGGGAACCCCCTGGAGGGCAGCGATGAAACGGTGCAATATCTGCGCTTCCGGGCGCCGCGGCAGGGTCACCGGATCCGGATCATCCCCGGGGTGGGCGGCGGGACTCCCCCCCTGCGGAAGCTGGAGAGGATCATGACGCTGCTGCGCTCCGCCCGCGGTTGCCCCTGGGACCGACGGCAGACCCACCTGAGTTTGCGGGGCTGCCTCATCGAGGAGGCCTATGAGGTGATCGCCGCCATCGAAAGGGATGATCCCGCTGCTCTGGAGGAAGAGCTGGGCGATCTTCTCCTGCAGGTGGTTTTCCACAGCGAGATCGCCCGGGAAGCGGGGCGATTCGATCTTGAGCGGGTCATCGAGGGGATCTCCGCCAAGCTGATCCGGCGCCACCCCCATGTCTTTGGCGGTTCCCGGGCCTCTTCTACCGGACAGGCCGTCGACCGGTGGGAGAGGGTTAAGGAGCGAGAGAAGAGCCCCGGGGCACCTGGAGCACTGCGGATCGACCCCGGCCTGCCGTCGCTGTTGGGGGCCTATAAGGTGCAGCAGCGTGCAGCGGCCCTCGGTTTCGACTGGCCCTCCCTGGAGGGAGCGGTGGCGAAAGTGCGGGAGGAGGCCGCGGAGCTGAAAGATGCATATCGCAGCGGGGTGGCGGGCAAAATAGAAGAAGAATTTGGCGATTATCTATTTGCCGCCGTCAACGTGGCCCGTTTTTTAAAGATAAATCCGGAGCTGGCTCTGGGGAAAGCCTTGCGAAAGTTCATGGATCGCTTTGCCTATATTGCGGAGAAAGTGGCCGTGAGCCGGCGGCCGTTCAGCAGCTATTCGTTGGAGGAGCTGGACCGCTGGTGGGAAGAGGCCAAGGTAGAGGAAAAAATAACTAATAAAGCAGGAAATCATCGCAAATAAAGCGAACTAGCATAGAGCAGGGTTTAATCTATTTATACCTTCTAAGGGGGAACATAATGTTGAACAAATCGGATTTGATCAGGTTGGTTTCTGAGAAAGTCGAGATGCCCAAAAAAGATGTCGAGGAAGTTGTGAACACGTTAATAAACAGTATCGTCGACACGGTCGCCGCCGGTGAAAAAGTGCAGCTTGTCGGGTTTGGTACTTTTGAAAGGCGCTTCCGCGCGGAGCGCAAGGGCCGCAACCCGCAGAGCGGGGAAGAGATCACTATTCCGGCGTTGAACGTTCCCGTCTTCAAGGCTGGAAGGGTATTTAAGGATAGCGTCAAGTAAAACCAGAAGCTACTGTTACCGGCAGCTCATCTTTGCAGGCCGTTCTTTTGAGGAACGGCCTTGCTATATTTAGGGGTAGATTCGCCACAGGGGGGAAAACTAGAGTGGCCAGTTAAAAGTTAAAAAGTTGGTGAGTGAAATGATCCGTTCACAGCGAGTATTTGTGATTCTTTTGTCTATCGCCCTCCTTATCACCGCTGGCTGCCGCCGTCGGCCTCCGGAAACTAAGAGCGCTCCGGCGCTTCCCGAAGCGCTCAAGGAGTACCAGGGCGGCGAGCCCCGGCTGAAGGTCTACCAACACGAAACCGGGGATGTTGGCGAGATGGGCTTTGAAGAGTATATCGCTGGGGTGGTAGCGGCAGAGATGGATCCGGAATGGCCTGAGGACGCCCTGGCGGCCCAGGCGATCATCGCCCGCAGCTTTACCCTGCAAAAGATCGACGAAAACGGCGGGATACCCGGGCGCAATGCTCATGCCTCCACCGATTTCAAGGAGTTCCAGGCCTATAATGCCGGGCGGATCAACGACCGCGTCCGCAAAGCGGTGGAGAAGACCCGGGGAAAGGTGGCGCTCTACGAGGATGATTACATCAGGGCTTGGTTTCATGCCTACGCCGGTCCCCGCACCGCTCTGCCCGATGAGGGGCTGGAGTACAGAGGCGGGAATCCTCCCTATATCCAGATCGTGGAGAGCCCGGCGGGCAAGATCATCCCGGAGGAAGAGGAGCACTGGAAGGCTTCTTTCCCTTTGAGCCAGGTGCAGGCGGCGGTGGTGGAAGCTGGCGGCAGCGATCCCGGGCCCGTGGAGAGCGCGGCGATCAGCGAGAAAGGGCCCTCCGGGCGGGCCACTGCGATCAGAATAAACGATGTGGAGGTGCCCGCTCCCTCGCTGCGGCTGGCCCTGGGGAGCACGGAGATGCGCTCCACTTTCCTCGACGAGATCGCCGTCGGCGAGGGCGGGCTCTTCCTGTCGGGCACCGGTTACGGCCACGGCGTGGGTATGTGCCAGTGGGGCGCCCGGGCACTGGCCGAAGAGGGGCGGAGCCCCGAAGAGATTGTGGACTATTTCTATCGCGATATCACCCTGGCAAAGGCCTGGTGAGGGGGCGGCAGGCGCTTTCTCAACCGAGGATGAGCGCCGCCGGTTCTTCTGGCGAGAGGATCCGCTCTTTTTGGAGCACCCGCATCGTGTCGCCGGAGATCTCATCGATGAGCAGGATTTCGTCCCCGGCTTTGCCGAATTCGTACTTTATATCGACGAGCTCAAGCCCTTTACGGGCCAATCGCTCCCTGATCAGAGCGGTGACCCGGCGCGCTGTCCGCTCCATATAGTCGATCTCTGCCGGCAGGGCGATATTGAGCGCCGCCAGCGTCTCTTTGCAGATGGGTGGATCGCCTCGCCGGTCATCTTTTAGCGTAAATTCCACCAGCGACGGCAGCGGCTCACCTCCGGCGATATAGCCGCCGTAGCGCCGCAAAAAACTGCCCCAGGCTTTTTCGCGGCAGATCACTTCGAGATTGAAAGATCGCGCCTTTTTTACGATAAGGCTCTCTTCATCAGGCCCGCGCTCAATGTAATGCGTGGCCACACCGGCGCGTTCGATAAGTTCAAAGAAATAGACTGAGAGAGCCAGCGAGGCGCTGCCCTTGCCGGCCAGGCTCCCGACGACCTCGTTGCCGCCGGGGTCAGGGCTTTCCCCGGTACCGGTGAGATCGTCTTTGAAGCGGAGCATCAGCCTGTCATCGCTCCACAAAAAGAGGTCCTTTGTTTTACCACGGTAGATTCTTTTCAATTGGCTGCTCCTTTTCCATCAAATGATCGATTTGCCCTTCCTTTCTTCTTCACCGGGCCCCTCGATCCTGCCACAAGGTTACCCCTTTAGCAAAGCCAATAACCTGATTAATCATCTGGATCTGAGAAACAGCAAACAGACATAAAAAGCTGGTACAAACTCATACAATAGATTGAGCGCGGAGTAAGGGTGTGTTGAAGTTGAAAGGGGGAGAACAAAGGCCATGGAAGAGAAATATAGCTATCGCAGCGGGCAGCACCGCCTCGTCATCGAAAACAGGGAGCATCTCGAAATTACCGGCGTGCTCCATGTGGACAGCTTTGATGATGAGGAGATCATCATGGAGACGGAGCTGGGGCTGTTGGCGGTGCGGGGTGAAAAGATGCATATCAAGCATCTTAATCTCGATGAGGGGGAGATCTCCATCGACGGCTTCCTTCTGGAGCTGGCGTATGCAGAAAACAAGCAGGCCCGGGAGCGCGGGAAAAGCTTTTTGGAAAGGCTCTTCAGGTAGTGGCCGGACCGACCATTTTTTCACCGGCCCTGGAGCAGCTGATCGCCTTTCTGGAGGCGCTGGCCCTGGGAGCGCTCTTTGCCTTCACTTTTGATCTTTACCGTGCGCTGCGGCTGCAGTTTCGGCGGCTCCCGCCGGCCCTCTCTGCCGCTGCCGATTGCCTTTTCTGGCTGGCCGCCGCCGTCGCGGCGGTCTCGTTTTTGATCTACCGGCGCTGGGGAGAGATTCATCTCTATATCTATATCGGGTTGGCCGGCGGTTTTATGCTCTATATCCGCTTTCTGAGCGGCTACCTCTTGCCCCTGTGGCGGCGGAGCTTCGCTTACCTGGCCCGGCTCTTCCGCCGCCCGGTGGAGGATAAAAAATAGATCTCCTTACAAAGCAGGATCTTTTTGCCTCAATGGCGAAGATATAATTTCGCGCAAGGAGAATGATGGAGCCGGGAGGGAATCGGGCGATGACAGGCAGAAGAAGAAAAGGCAAGGTAACCTCCTTCCCCCGGCGCCGGCGGGCCGGTTACGGGATCTCCCGGCTGGTTGCCCTGGCCGGGGTGCTGATGCTCTGTTTTCTTTTTGCCATAACTCTGGTGCAGATGTTACAATATAACCGCCTGCAGAAAGAAGTGGTTGCAGCGGAGGGTGGAGTGGCAGAAAAAGAAAGGCGCAACGAGAGCGTCGCCACGGAGGTGGCCCGCCTCGAAGATCCTGACTATATCGAGGTGCTGGCGCGCAAGTGGCTGGGGTTTGTCCGTCCCGGGGAGATCGTCTTTCAGCTCGAGGATTGACAAACCATTCTAAAAAGTTATAATATCTATAGATTCAAGTTAGATCACGCAAGGAGGATTTTCGAGACGAATGCCTGTAAAGGTGGGCAGTACTGTGGAAGGGGTGGTCACCGGGATCACTAATTTTGGCGCTTTTGTAACGCTTCCCAGCGGAGAGACCGGGTTGGTGCATATTTCGGAAGTGGCTAATTCTTATGTCAAGGATATCCACGATTATTTAAAAAAGTCCGACCGGGTTAAAGTGAAGGTGCTCTCGGTAGATGGCAAGGGGAAGATCGGGCTTTCGATCCGGCGGGCTCTCGCCAAATCGGGTTCGCGCGATTTCCGGAGAGAAAAACGAGTTTCTTTTGAAGACAAGCTGGCCCGGTTCATGAAGGAGAGCGACGAAAGACTGCAGGATCTAAAACGAAATACAGAATCGAAGAGGGGCGGCCGGGGGACTTACCGGGAAGCTTATTAGCAGTTTCCCGTCAGAGCGGGCAAGGGCCGCCGCAAGATGATCGGATAATCATATCGATATGCCCGCAGAAACCTTTAAAAACACCTGAAGAGGTGTTTTTTATTGTGCGCCCGGCATGGGCGCAGTCTAATGGGTGAAAGTCCCTAGTGCGGGTTGATAGTGCCAAGCACATAGCCGAAGGCAAGGGTGTCCACTGCGAGGTGGAATCTGAAGGAAGCTGGAGGCAAA
>DUVX01000072.1 GCA_012840855.1 Bacillota bacterium
ACTTCGCGAAAAATACCCCTGTCGATATAGTTGTAGACCGTTTTAGTACAGATGGTTGTCTTAAACCGCCAGCCATCCAATTTGAGCCTGCCGATGATCGCATCAGGCGACCATTTTTCATCTTTAATCTTACTCTCTATGTAGTCCGCAAGCTCTTGGTCATTACCAATCTTTAGACCCCTGCCTTTATACGAAGCCCGCTCCTCATGAACCATTTGCGCCCTATCCGCTTTATACACCAATTCGGTAACATACATCGGTGCGTATTTGTTATTGCTGGGATTCATCCGCCTTTGCTCCACAAGGCCGCGCTTTAGCTCTCGCTCAATCGTCCGCCGGTCACGCCTGGGATTCAACGCATATCCTATTTCAGCAGGAGTAAGACCCTGCTCAAACAACGCTTCAATTTTGTAGCGATCCTTTTCGGAAAGTTGTTTCCACTTCCTCTTCCCTGTGGTATGATTTCTTCGATCCATTCCGGTTCCCTCCAGTCGCTTTTGTCTACAGCATTAAGCATAACTGGTTTGAACTCGGAATGGATCCTTTTATATTCCATCCGGGCAATTCATTTTACAACTTGCGGGTCGTTCCAAAAAGGGGTAGATTGCAAGTTTAATTGCCTGGCGTCAGCCACCGGCAAATCAAACGTGCCGCCGGTGAGTCAAAGTCACCGTCCCTCTGACTCACCTGTCCATTTGACCTGCTCCGGCATCTAAAGGTCCTTTCAGATGTGGAAATAATCGAATAGACGGCCGAAGTCTATCCCAGCCACCACCTTCCCCCGGTAGCTTTCCTGGAGCTCGCGGTTGGCCGCCTCCAGATGGGTTGAGGTGATCCCATAAGAGATGGAAAGATAGGTCTCCATATGAGCGGCCAGCCGATCACAGGCGCGGATGATCTCACCGTCTAGCGGCATATAGCGATCTTCATTGTAGCGCTCGCTGATCTCAGAAGAGGAGACAAAGTGAACCTGGCCCTCCTTTATAATCTTGCCGGCAAATTCATTTTCAGCAAAAAATTTTATCTCTTTGCGCCATGAAGCAGGCAAAAGTGGATAGATCCTTTCCTCCATCTGCCGCTGTTCGATCTCCTTGATCAGATCGTCCAGGCCTTCCACGGATTGCTTTACCGGGGAGATAATATCCCGGGTCAGCACCTCGGGCAGGTCATGGAGGAGGCCGCCGAAAAAGTTATTCTTCCGGCGCTGCTCCGCTGCGCCGATCTCCAGCGAGCAGAAATAGGAAAAAGAGGCCACTATGAGCATATGGCCGAGCACCGATGTTTTCGGCAGGCGCGGCGTTTGGGCCCATCGCTGCTGAAACCGCAGCTGCCCGACAAGATCGAGGAAATGTCCCGTTTTCTTTCTAAGGTTGAGCTTCTGCACCCCTGCAAGATCATAGTACTCCTCCAGCTGATTTTCGATATTGCGGCGGGTCTCCTCCAGGCCGTAGATCCCTGCGTTGAGATGGTAGATCAGCCGGAATTCCCAGTCTGTCGCCAGGTAGTGCGCTGCCCGCAGGATCTTTTTTTCCAGCGAGTCTGTCGCCTCGCATTGCAGGTACTCTTTCATTCGCTCGAAAAAACCGCCTTCAAGCGGGCCCAGCTGATCGGCCAGTTTCTCGAATACCCATTCATTAAGCTGGACCCCTTTTTCGGCCATAAGCTGGTGAAAAACCGGCGGCTTGATATCGGTGAGGACGATGCGGTGTAGGTATTCGAAAAGAAAACCCTCGATGAGAGCGCACCAATCCACCGGGGTGCCGCGATCAGTTTCTTCGAAACGGCCCAGCACATAAGCGTAGACGATTTTGTGGGCCTGCTTGTCCAGTTCGGTGAAGTGTTCCGGCCGGTTATGGTCATTCCAGCGTTGAATGCTAGCTGCTTCGAAGAGAAGCTCTAACAGCCCTTTCGTGATCATCTAACCCCTCCCCATTTATTTCGCTATACTTTGGCATTCGCTGCTGTTCTTTAAATTTCCTTCCGTTAAAAAAAATACCCCTGTAAAAGGGGTACTGTAAATAAATTTATCTAGACACCCGGGCGCAATTGATTTTTTAAAGGATGATGGCAATCAGGCCGCCGCTGCCCTCGTTGATGATCTTTTCCAGGGTCTCCTGTAGCTTCTCCTGGGCGTTGGGCGGCATATTCCCCAACTTTCCGGTAATACCATCCTGAACCATCTCATGGAGGGATTTTCCAAAGATCTGGGACTCCCAAAGTTTTTCCGGATCGTCTTCAAATTCTGCGAGAAGATAATGGACCAGCTCCTCACTCTGCCGCTCCGATCCTACCACCGGGGAGAACTCCGATTTGACATCTACCTTAACGATATGCAGGGAGGGGGCGCTGGCCCTCAGCCTGACCCCGAAACGGCCGCCCTGGCGGATAATTTCCGGCTCTTCTAGGGCCATCTCCTCCAGGGCCGGGGGCACGATGCCGTAGCCGGTTTCTGAAACCTGGTAGAGCGCTTCGGCGAGCTTATCATATTCCCGCTTGGCTACGGAGTAATCTCTGATGATACGCATGATATCTGCTTCACCGTCGATCTCTTCACCGCAGTATTCAGCCAGGACCTGCTCGAACATACCGGGAGGCGTCATCAGCCGAATCTCTGCTTCCCCTGTGCCTAGATTGACCTGCTGCAGGGCGGCGCTCTCGACAAATTCATATTCCATCAATTTTTCAAGCATCCCGTCAATATCCCGCACCCGGCTGACCGCCGCCATATTGTCGTTGACGCTGCGATCGAGGCCGTCCTTCAGCCAGTGAGTAGGCTCGAGCACTTCCACCCAGGGCGGCACATTAACCGACACATCCAGGACTGGAAATTCGTAGAGGGCCTCTTCCAGGACCAGATCCAGATCAGCCTGGCTGAGCTCCAAGCAGTTCAGCGCCACCACCGGCACATCGTATTTCAGGGAGAGCTCTTCCCGCAGGGCATCGGCGGCGGCATCATGAGGATCAACGGCATTGAGCAGTATAACAAAGGGTTTGCCCAGCTCCTTAAGCTCTTCAATTACCCTTTCCTCCGCCTCCTCGTAGCTCTCCCGCGGGATCTCGGCGATGGAGCCATCGGTAGTAACGACAATGCCGATGGTGGAATGATCGGTGATCACTTTGCGGGTTCCCAGTTCGGCGGCCTCTTCAAAAGGTATATCATAGTCAAACCACGGTGTGGAGACCATGCGCGGGCCCTCATCATCTTCGTATCCGGAGGCCCCCGGCACGGTGTAACCGACGCAGTCGACGAGGCGCACCCGCAGATTTATATGATCGTTTACCATGATTGCGATCGCTTCGTCGGGGACAAATTTCGGCTCCGTGGTCATGATTGTTTTTCCACCGCTGCCCTGAGGAAGCTCATCGCGGGTCCGCTCCAGTTCCAGGGGATCATCGATTTTCGGCAGAACAAAGAGCTCCATGAAACGGCGAATAAAGGTTGATTTACCCGTCCGCACCGGACCTACTACGCCGAGATAGATATCGCCCCCGGTACGCTCCACCAGATCGCTGAAAAGGTCAAATTCCACTGTTCATCCCTCCTTTACTTTGTCAAAATAACGCCTATCCTTCCCTCGAGAAGAATAAGGCAATCTAACAATATATATATGTTTCAGCGATGCCAATATTACCGGGGTTGTCAAAATAACGGAGGGTTTGACCCGATCATTCGGCTTTCTTTTGCCGCTCCATCAGGCCGTCGATCGCTTTTTGCGGCGGCTTTCCTTCGAAAAGAATGCGGTAGATCTCTGCCGCAATAGGCAGCTCTACGCCGTTTTTCTGCGAAAGCCATACTGCGGCCCTGGTGGTATTGATCCCTTCTGCTACTTTGGAGGTAGCGGCGGTGATCGTGGCGAGGGGGGTTCCCCGGCCCAGCTCGTAGCCGGTCTGCCGGTTGCGGCTGTGGGGGCTGTTGCAGGTGGCATAAAGATCGCCTAGCCCCGAGAGGCCGGAGAAGGTCCTAGAGGCAGCTCCCAAAGCTGTTCCCAGACGGATCATCTCGGCAAGGCCGCGCGTGATCAGCGCCGCTTTGGCGTTATCGCCCAGCTCCAGGCCGTCAACGATACCCGCCCCCAAGGCGATGACGTTTTTAAGGGCTCCGCCTAACTCTACACCGACAAGATCATCGCTTGTGTAAACCCTTAGCCGGGCGGTCATCAGCGCTTCCTGGGCCAGCACCGCTGTCTCTTTGACGCGGGCAGCGGCCACGGTGGCTGCAGGGAGCCCCCGCGAGATCTCCTCGGCATGATTGGGGCCCGAGATAGCGGCGATCCGCCGGTGTAGCCCTTCCGAGAGCTCTTCCCGAAGCACTTCGGTAAGGCGCATCCGGCTTCTATCCTCCAGCCCCTTTGCCGCATTGATCACCAGGGCCTGCGGCGGCATGAACGGTGATGCCGCCGCCGCTACGGCCCGTAGTCCGTGGGAGGGGATCACGAAGATAACGAGTTCTTTACCCCATAGCGCCTCCTCAAGATCTGTCGTCGGCCTGATTGTATCGGGTAATTTAACGCCAGGCAGGTAGTCCTCGTTCGCCCGCTTCAGGATGATTTTTTTGTAGACAGCGGGGCTGCGCACCCAGAAGCTAATGGGATAGCCCTTGTTAGCCAGATGTACCGCCAGCGCAGTCCCCCAGCCTCCTGCTCCGATAACTGCGGTTTTCATCGGCTATCAGTCCCGCCTTTCTGCTCTTTGCCCCAGCCTCGACTCTGTACCCTTGAGCAGTCGTACAATATTTTCACGATGCCGGAAGATGATCAGCAAAGCCATGGCTGCACCGAAAAGAAGGTAGAGCGGTTCGTAATTAAAAAAGAGGAGAAGGAAGGGTACCGAAAAAGCACCGATGATCGATCCCAGTGAAACGTAGCGTGTCAGGGCGATGATCAGCACTGCCAGCGCAACCGTAGCAGCACAAACCGGCGCGGAAAGAGCTAGTAGCAGCCCCACACCGGTGGCGGCTCCCTTACCGCCCTTGAATTGCAGAAAAATTGGGTAACAGTGGCCGAGCAAGACAGCCAGAGCGGCAGCGAGAATCACGGCTGTCTCGCCGCTGATGACTCGGGCCAGCAGAACCGCTACACTCCCTTTGCCCAGATCGAGCAAAAGGACGAGAAACGCCGCCCGCCAGCCCAGCAGGCGCTGCACATTCGTCGCCCCGATATTGCCGCTGCCGTACTGGCGGATATCGATACGCCGGGCAAGCAGGGTGAAGATATAGCCAAAGGGGATCGAACCAAGTAAGTAAGCGATTATGATTGCCAGGAAACCCATCTTTGATCACTCCTTTTCCCGCCGTGCCTTGAAGTTGAGGCGTAGCGGCACACCGTTGAAGTCGAAAGCTTCGCGTAGCCTGTTTTCCAGGTAACGCTGATAGGAAAAATGGACGAGCCGGGGGTCGTTCACAAAGAATAGAAAGGTAGGCGGTCTTACCGATACCTGGGTAGCATAGTAGAGCTTTAACTGCTTCCCTCTGGTGGCAGCGGGCGGATTCACAGCCAGGGCATCGGCAACTAGTTCGTTCAGTAGCGAGGTGCTGATTCTTTTGTAAAGTTCCTGTTGAACCCGGGCGGTAAGGGGAAATAGCTGCTCTACCCGGCTGCCCGTTAAGGCGGAAAAAAAGATAACCGGTGCATAAGAGACAAAGGAGAAAGCGCGTTCAATTGCAGTCTGCCATTCCCGGCGGCTCTCTTTGCGATCTCCGATTAGATCCCACTTGTTTACGCCGATGACGAGACCCCG
>DUVX01000073.1 GCA_012840855.1 Bacillota bacterium
GGATCATGATCAATCATTATGGAAGACTGATGACCGGCGCCGTTATCACCGCTGCCCTGGCTCTGCTGGCTGATTTTATGATCGGCCAGCTGGAAACATGGCTAACCCCGCGGGGGCTAAAAGTATCGGTATGACCGCGCCGGGGGGCGTGTTTTTCCGTTAACCTGCCGCTGCTGTTCACCGCTCTTGAGGGGCTCGTTATATTAATAAAGGAATTACGAACTTGTCCGCGAAATTAAACACCAGTGTTTCAACCTAGAAAAGTGCGTTTTTTCTTGAAAAGCGCATGGCAAAATGGGAGTGAACCCGGTGAGCGGAGAGATCACGATCGGTAAATTGGCGGTTCTTCTGGCAGCGAGCAGCGCTGGCGATGAAGAGCAGCAGCTGATGCGTTTAGCAGAAAAAGCAGATTACAAGTATTTTAAAGGGCGGGTCGGATCTATGGATCCGCAAAAGATATTTGCCGCTATCGAGACTGCGGCGAAGAGAAGGGCGCTGGTCCTCGATGATCAATATCGCGAGGAACACGCCCTTTACCATTCCATTCTCGATGCCTTCCATGGTGTTTGCCGTGGCGAGGTAGCCCTGGGGAGCATCCTGCGCAGCGCCGGACTGATTTTCAGCATTGTGCGGGGGCCGCGCCTGGCCAAAGACTATGCTGACGGGGAATGGCTGGCGGTGGCTCTCTACGGTACCATCGGTGCACCGATCAAGGGTTTTGAGCATGAGGCGATGGGCCTGGGGATCAATCATATCTAGGTCTAAACCAATAAAAACTATTTGCCGATTTTGTCGATTTGTGCTATAGTACACGAAACCAAAAAGATAGGCGGTTATGTTGATAAAAACTGCCGCCTGACCTACTCAAAGTCATAAGCGATAAGGGAGTAGAAGTGCAGCGGTATTGCCTTCTGCTCCTTTTAGTATTGGCCGCTGGGGTTTATTCAGCCGATATGGGCGTTGGCTTGTTAATAGAGAAATAAATTAATCAAAAGGGAGGTTCTATGATGGCTGATTTTGAGAAAATTGCTGATGGAGTAATTGCCGGTGACTTCAACGGGGTGGCCCGTCTCACCGGAGAGGCGATCAGCAAAGGGGCTAAGCCTCTGGAGATTATCAACGGGGGTTTGATTAAGGGGATGAATGTTGTTGGAGCGCGTTTCAGGGCCGGCGATATGTTTGTTCCTGAGGTGATGATGTCGGCGCGGGCGATGAAGGAAGGGATGGAGCTGGTCAAGCCGCTCATCGCCGAATCGGATCTGCCCACAGCGGGCAAGGTGGTGCTTGGTACTGTCATTGGTGACCTGCACGATATTGGAAAAAATCTGGTGGGGATGATGATGGAGAGCGCCGGGATGAATGTAGTCAATCTGGGTGTGGATGTCCCTCCGGAAAAGTTTGTCCAAGCTGTCCGCGAGCATAATCCTGAGGTGGTGGCTCTAAGTGCGCTGTTAACTACCACCATGCCGGCGATGAAAGATACGATCGATGCTTTGATGGAAAACGGTTTAAAGGATTCAGTGAAGGTTATTGTAGGTGGCGCTCCCGTCACTCAGGATTTTGCCGACGAGATCGGAGCGGATGGCTGGGCATCAGATGCCGCTTCGGCTAAAGATCTGGCTTTGGAGATGGTGGATCAGCTAAAACTTTAGTGAGAGGCGCCCCCTGAATGCGGGATCTGATGCAGCAACAAACAAGGTATTTAAGAAAGAGAGGCCAGGCATTGACCACCAAGAAAAAGATCAGGGAAGACGCTGTCAAAGTGATCGAAAACACCTGGATTCCCCTTTCCGACGGCAGCAGGCTGGCGGCCAGGCTCTGGTTACCGGCAGATGCCTGCGAGAACCCCGTTCCCGCCATCCTCGAATATCTGCCCTACCGCAAAAGCGACGGTACCGCTTTCCGCGATGCCATGATGCACCCTTATTTTGCTGCCCATGGATACGCTGTGGCGCGCGTTGATATCAGGGGTAGCGGAGATTCTGACGGGATTTTAGAGGGCGAATATCTACCCCTGGAACAGCAGGATGCACTGGAGGTGCTGAGGTGGCTGGCCGCGCAGCCCTGGTGTACAGGTGATATCGGGATGATGGGAATCTCCTGGGGCGGTTTTAACAGCCTTCAGGTAGCCGCGCTCCGCCCTCCCGAACTCAAAGCGATCGTGACGCTTTGCTCAACCGACGATCGCTACACAGATGATTGCCACTACATGGGTGGATGTGTTCTCGGTTCGGATATGCTTAACTGGGCATCCATCATGCTTTCGTATAACGGGCTTCCGCCAGATCCCGCCGTGGTCGGCGAGCGTTGGCGGGAGATCTGGTTTGATCGGCTGGAGAAGAGCCCCCCCTTTGTGGAGCAATGGCTTAGCCATCAGCTTCGTGACGACTTCTGGAAGCAAGGATCAGTGATTGAAGACTACAGCGCAATTAATTGCGCGGTCTATGCTATCGGCGGCTGGGTTGATCCGTACACCAATGCGGTGCCGCGGCTGCTGGAAGGTTTGCCGGGGCCGCGTAAAGGTCTGATCGGCCCCTGGGCCCACGTATTCCCTCATCAGGGCATTCCCGGCCCGGCGATCGGATTTTTACAGGAATGTCTGCGTTGGTGGGATCACTGGCTCAAGGGTGTGGAGAACGGAATCATGGATGAGCCCATGCTCCGCGTCTGGATGCCGGAGGCTATCCCGGCCCAGGCCCATGAAGCGGAGTGGCCTGGGCGGTGGGTAGCTGAGGAGCGCTGGCCCCCCTCCGGGATTCATGATCAGGTATATCTTCTCGATGACGGCTGCCTCACCGAGAAACCTGGGCCAGAGAGAGAGCTTTCTATCAGGGGTGCCCAGGTAACAGGCCTCGGTGCCGGGGTGTGGTGCCCTTATGGTACCGCAATAGGGATGCCCCTAGATCAGCGTGCCGATGACGGCCTTTCTCTCTGTTTCACCACTTCTCCCCTCGAAGAGCCCATAGAGATACTCGGTTTTCCAACGGTTAAGCTGCGACTGTCAGTGGATCAGCCCAATGCCCTGCTGGCGATTCGCCTCTGTGATGTTGCACCTGATGGGGGGTCCAGACTGGTGAGCTGGGGGCTGCTTAACCTGACCCACCGTAATGGCCATGAGGTTCCCGAGCCCCTGGTACCGGGTAAGGTTTACAGCATTGCAGTGCAGCTAAACGCTGCTGCACACAGCCTCGGAAAAGGGCATCGCTGGCGCCTGGCTGTTTCGCCCACGTACTGGCCCCATGCATGGCCCTCGCCTAAAGCGGTCCGGCTGAGCCTCTATACGGGAGAGGACAGCAGCTGCCTAATTCTGCCCTTGCGAAAATCGAAGAGTCTCGATTTATCCCTGCCCCCTTTCGACCCCCCGGAGAGTTCTCCGCCACCAGATGCGGACTGGCTCCGGCCTGAAGGCAGCAGTCGGAATCTTCAGTATGACGTTGCTGCGCAGCGCCTGCAGATAATCGACTGCATCGATGAAGGGCGGCTCCGGCTTGCAGATAACGATCTTGTTTACGACAGCACCCTAGAGAATATCTACAGCATTGTAGAGGGAGAACCGCTTTCAGCCAGGGTGAGGTGTACACGCTGTATCGAAATCAGCAGGGGAGACTGGATTACTCGGGTGAAGACGTTGAGCGTTATGACTTCCGACGAAAACCATTTTCACCTTACCAATGTTATCGACGCATATGAAGGTGAAGTGCGGGTTTTCACCAAGAGTTGGGCGACAGCAATTCCACGGGAACATGTCTAACAGGATTGTTAAAACCCCCATTAAATTTTGGGCAGGTAAAGATTACGAGCAAGCAGGGGAGGACTATAAGTTGAAAAAAGGTCAACAGTGGATACTGGTCGGTCTGGCCGCGTTGCTTTCCGTATTCCTGGTGGGATGCGGTTTGGGCGGAGGTAAGGATGACCAGAGCATTTTACGCATAAGAATTGTCGGTGACATGATGAACTTAGATCCGGCCTTTATTGTAGGTGGGGTTGATGATACGATCAGCCGCGCTGTTTTTGATGGTCTCATCAGGATGAAACCTGATTCTACGGAAACGGAAAACCAGCTTGCCGAATGGATAGAGGTGTCTGACGACGGACTTGAGATCAGTTTCAAGCTAAAAGAGGGCGTTATGTGGCACAAAGATTATGGTGAGCTGACGACCGAGGACGTCAAATACTCATTCGAGCGCTTTCTTGACAAGGATCTAGCGGCAGCCTACGCGGATGATTGGGCGGCTCTCGATCATGTCGAGATCATTGACGATTACGAAGGCAAAATCGTGCTCAGAGAAGCCCAGGCGACCCTGTGGACAACAACCTTGCCCCTTACTTCAGGACTGATCGTCTGTAAAAAACAGGTTGAAGAGATTGGGGTTGAGCAATTTGCCACCCATATTGTGGGGACGGGACCTTATATTTTTGAAGAGTGGATGCCTAATGAAAAAGTGGTGCTCAAGCGCAACCAAGACTACTGGGGAGAGCAGCCCGCCTGGGAAGAGATCCATCTTATTCCCATCGACGACGACATTGCCGGTGAAGTAGCTCTGGAATCCGGTGAGGTCGACTTCAGCCTTATCTCTCTCGCTTCAGCGGATCGTTTTACAGAAGATCCCGATTTCGAGGTAGTGACGCTACCATCCAGCTCTTATGGTTGGCTCGGGATGAACGTAGAAAACCCCAAGCTCCAGGATATAAACGTGCGGCAGGCGATCCGCTACGCCGTCGACGTACCTGGCATCCTGGAAGCCGCCTACTTGGGCAAGGCCGATCAGGCGCGGTCAATTCTCCCCCCAGATATTCTGGGCTATTGGGATGGGGCGCCGCTTTATGAGCGGGATCTGGAAAAGGCCCGGGATTACATGGCACGGGCCGGTGTCTCTTCCCTTGATCTGACGCTTGCCGTAGAAAATACCATGGAGTACCGCACCTGGGCGGAGATCATTCAACAAAATCTTGCGGAGATAGGGATAGATGTCTCTATACAGACGCTTGATACCAGCGCATTTTGGGTTCTGGGCGAGGGGGATAAGGGCAAGGAAGTGGAGCTTTTTACCATGACCTATACAGCGATGCCTGACCCAGCCTGGTTTACAATGTGGTTTACCTCCGATCAGGTGGGAGTATGGAATTGGATGCGTTGGGGCAATGCGGAATTTGATGAGCTGCATAAAAAGGGTATCGCCACGCTGGATCAGGATGAACGCGCCGCGGTCTATATAAGGATGCAAGAGCTGTGGGATGAAGCTGTCCATACAGTCTGGATTACGCATACCCCGCAGGTCTACGGTTATTCACCGGCGATCGAGCCCGTGATCTACCCCGGCGGGCTTGTGCCCATGCTTCGAGAATTTAGACCGTCGAGTAAGTAAATGGTAGTTATGCTGCGGGGCCGGCCAGGATCAGTCCCGCAGCATCCATACATTGATGGTTTTGCAGGACGAAGAAAGAGGTGTTCCAGGTGCTGGCCTATACGCTCAAGCGTGCCCTGATGACAGTGGTGATCTTGCTGCTGGTTACAGTATTTCTCGCTCTGTTGATCCATGTAGTCCCGGGGGATCCGGCCAAGACACTACTGGGTCCACGGGCGAAGCCTGAGCTGATCAAAAAGATGCATGAAGCGATGGATCTTGACAAACCGGTTGCTGTTCAAGTGCTTAATTTTTTGGGTGGTGTGCTACGCGGCGACCTGGGAACCGATCTGTTCACCGGGCGTTCGATTAATGAACTGATTGCCAAAGCCCTTCCCCATACAATCAGCCTAGCGCTGGCCGGCTTGGGGATAGCAGTCCTTTTCGGTATCCCCCTCGGCGTATTTTCGGCTACCCATCCCGACTCCTGGCTAGATCGTCTGACTTCGGCGTTTTCTATATCTCTCATCACTATTCCGGCATATGTGGCGGGGTTGTTTCTTCTGCTCATCTTTTCGATAAAATTGCGCATCATGCCGGCCATCGGTGCTGGGGAGATGAGCGACCCCCTTGATTACTTTCTGCACCTCATATTACCGGCGACAGCGCTGGCGCTGAGCTGGATTGGTTACCTGGCCCGACTGGTTAGGGCGAGTCTGCTGGAGGTGCTGGGTGAAGATTATATCTATGCTGCCAGGGCCTGGGGCATCCCCGAAAAACTGATTCGTTACAAATATGCCCTGAAAAACGCACTTATCCCGACGGTGGCGGTACTGGGGGTAGGGTTGGGCAGCCTGCTGGGCGGCGCTGTATTCATCGAGATTATCTTTACCCGCCCGGGTATGGGCAGGCTCATCGTTACAGCCATCGAGGCTCGCAATTATCCGGTGGTTCGCGCCGGAGTACTGGTCGTGGCTTTTCTGTTTGTTTTTGTAAATTATTTCTCTGATCTGATCTACACCTACCTGGATCCCCGGATAAAGCTTGAAAAGGGGAGGATATAGTATGCAGCTTTCATCCAGACGTGTCCATAACATCCTCGACCGTATCCCCCTTCTTAGAGAGCTGTTACGGCATCCTTTGGGTGCAGCAGGTTTCTTTATCGTGGTAATTCTATTGATCACAGCGATATTGGCCCCTCTGATCGCCCCGTACTACTATGCCGATCAGAATATTGCCAACAGTAACCAGGGGCCTTCATCCTCCCATATCCTGGGTACCGACCATCTGGGAAGGGATCTTCTCTCCAGGGTCATCTACGGCTCCCGCATCGCTCTGGGGACAGCAATTCCATCAGTGGCCATCGCGCTGGTCCTCGGGACCCTTCTGGGGCTGATATCGGGATATATGAGAGGTTGGGTTGACGATCTGATTATAGTGATCTTGAACGCGCTCTACGCTTTCCCTTCAATTGTACTGGCACTGGCCATTCTGGCCCTCCTCGGCCCTTCGCTGGTTAATGTTGTTTTGGTTATCGGGATTACCTGGTCTCCCGGGTATGCTCTTGTTGTTCGCGCACAGGTACTATCGGCGAAGGAAAACGTTTATGTGGAGGCGGAGCGTTCCCTGGGCGCCACAGATGCGCGGATCCTAGGCGCCCACATCTTACCCAACGTCATCGCTCCAACCTTGCTTCTGGCGGCGATGGATCTGCCCTGGGTGATCACCTTTGAAGCCGGTCTTTCTTTTCTCGGCCTGGGCGTGCCGCCGCCCAACCCTTCATGGGGTGTAATGCTCTCTGATGGATTTGATCTGATTCGCCAATCGCCATGGCCCATTGTCTGGTCGGGTCTGGCTCTCATCATTACTACCTTTGGCGTTACTTTATTTGGTGAAACGCTGCGCGATATTCTTGATCCAAAACTTTCCGGAAAGAGGGGGATTTGATGAAACCCATTCTACAAGTAACCGATCTAGGGGTCGATTACCTCACCCGGAAGGGAGATCTAGCGGCGGTTCGCAATGCCAACTTTTCCGTTCATGCTGGGCAAATTGTTGCCCTTGTGGGAGAATCGGGATGCGGCAAGAGCACGCTAGCCTCAGCGGTGATGCAGCTGTTGCCGCCCAATGGCAGGATCGTATCGGGCAACCTGTTGCTGAACGGCCGTGATCTGCGTGGGCTCGACGACGAAGAGATGCGCCGATTGCGGGGAAAAGAGATCTCCATGATCTTCCAGGATCCGCTGACCAGCCTCAACCCCGTATTTACTGTGGGGCAGCAGATGGTTGACGCCATCCTGTCGCATCAATTGGCTGGGGAGAGGGGGGGGCGTAAAGAAGCGCGCGAGCGCGCTGTCGAGATGTTGAGCCGAGTGGGCATCCCCGATCCCGGGCAGCGGATTGACGATTACCCCCACCAGTTTTCGGGAGGGATGCGCCAGCGGATTATGATCGCTCTGGCGTTGCAATCAAATCCGTCGCTGCTGATAGCCGATGAACCGACCTCCGCCTTGGACGTCACCCTGGAAGCGCAAATCATCGATCTGATCCGGGCCCTTCGCGATGAGCGGCAGACCGGGATTCTCTATATCACTCATAACCTGGGTGTCGTCGCCCAGCTCTGTGATCACCTCCTCGTGCTCTATGCGGGCAGCATTGTCGAGTCTGGGGAGGTGGAGCGCATCTTCAAAAATCCCCTGCACCCGTACACGCGGGCGCTGATGCGCTCCCACCCGTCCCGTCATGCCCAGGCGTCCCGCTTGAAGACCATACCGGGGAGAATTCCTGACTTAATAGAGCTGTCTCCAGGCTGTAAATTTGCGGAGCGCTGTGAATTTTCCCGAAAGATCTGTTTACAAAAAGAACCGGAGGAGTGTGAAGTTGACGGTCAGCGGGTCTTCTGTCACCTCTACGGCCCAGATTGTCCGGGGGAACCTCTTACTCCCCCGCAGGAAGATATAGGGCGCCGGGAAGGGGGCGTCTCTTTGTCGGCAGACGGGGCTAAAAAGGAGACTATTCTCCGGCTGGAGCAGCTGAAAACATATTTTTACGACTCAAAGGGGCTTTTCAGCCGCCTTCTAGGGGGCGGACAGGAGGGCGCAGTGCGTGCCGTAGATAGGGTTGATCTTGAGGTAAGGCGCGGGGAGACTCTTGCTCTGGTGGGCGAGAGCGGCTCGGGAAAGACTACTCTCGGCCGGACAATTTTGCGCCTGGTAGGTCCCTCCCATGGTTCCATCAATTTTCAGGGTAAGCCGATTAACGCTTTTACTCAATCCCAGATCAGGCCGATGCGCGCCCGGATGCAGATGATCTTTCAGGACCCTTTTTCCAGCCTCAGTCCGCGTAAGAAAGTTTCGCAGCTTCTATTGGAGCCCTTCATGATCCACCGGATCGAAGTTGACGGCGATAAGAAAGTAAACGAGCTACTTGAGATGGTCGGGCTTTCGGCGGAACAGGCCGATAAGTATCCCCATCAGCTTTCGGGAGGTCAGGCCAGGCGTGTGGGGATCGCCCGGGCTCTGGCCTTGGAGCCCGATCTGCTGATCGCCGATGAGCCCACAGCGGGGCTAGATGTTTCGGTGGCTGCAGGAGTGCTGAATCTCTTAAAAGATCTCCGGGAGAAGCTTAACCTCACTTATGTTATCATTACGCACAACCTGGATATTATCGCTTTTATTGCCGATCGCATCGCCGTAATGTATCTGGGCCGGATCGTGGAGATCGGGGAAGCTGATACACTTTTAACCGGGCCCGGGCACCCCTATACAAAAGCGCTGATGTCTGCTGTGGCGCTGCCTGATCCGGAGCTGCGCCACCAAAAACAAAGGATTACGCTCGAGGGAGAGATCCCCAGTCCGCGGGATCCCCCTTTGGGGTGTTCTTTTCATCCCCGCTGCCGGCATCGCCGAAAAATCTGTACGACTGTGTCTCCTGTTTTAGAGAAAAGGGCGGCCAATAATGGCTTCCACCTTATTGCCTGTCATTTTCCCCTAGGAAATGATTTTTAAGGACTTGTGTACTTCAGACTTTTGGGTTATGATAGATAAAAGAGAATAATAGTTAGGGCGTGCCCGCGCCCGATCTACTCAAAGCTATGAGCCACGAGGGAGTAGACGCAAGCTAGCTGCGTTCTGCTCCCTTTTGTTTTATTACGAAGGAGATTTGTAAATATGACAAAAGACTATACCTCTGCATCAGAAAAAATACTGATTGATGGTGAGCACCTTACGTTGGAGCAGGTCCGGGCTGTGGCCAGGGAGATGGTTCCCACAGAGCTTCATGCTGCGGGCCGATCAAGGCTGCACCAGTCTAGGGAGATCGTTGAGGGTATCATTGAACAGGAAAGGGTTGTTTACGGGGTTACAACGGGTTTCGGATGTTTCAGCGATGTCCTGATTTCGCGTAAAGACAGCGATACCCTGCAGAAAAATATTATTATGAGCCATGCCTGCGGCGTGGGCGCACCGCTGCCGCGGGAGGTAGTCCGGGCGATGATGCTTTTGCGGGCTAATTCGCTGGCAAAGGGTTATTCCGGAGTCCGCATCGCCCTGGTTGAACTTCTCCTGGAGATGCTGAATCGGGGGATCCATCCTCTGGTTCCCTCCCGGGGCTCTGTTGGTGCCAGCGGTGATCTGATACCGCTGGCGCATATCGCCCTGGCAATGATCGGCCTGGGTGAAGTAGAATATCGGGGCCAGGTGGTTCCCTCGGAGAAAGCTTTTTCCCGAGCAGGGCTGAGGCCGCTTCAGCTATCAGCAAAAGAAGGCCTGGCTCTGATCAATGGGACGCAGTATATGAGCGCTTTGGGAACGCTGGCCCTTCTTGATGCTGTCGAGCTATTCAAGGCAGCATCTATCGCTGCAGCGATGACCTTTGAGGCGCTGCAGGGGATCGCCGCCGCTTTCAGCGCACAGGTTCATCGGGTTCGCCCCCATAGCGGACAAAAATACTGCGCGGCTTTGATGCTCAAACTGCTCCAGGGAAGTGAACTGCTGGAGAGGCAAAAACAGGATCGGGTGCAGGACGCCTACACGCTGCGCTGTATTCCTCAGGTGCACGGTGCCACTCTCGAGGCGCTAAAGTATATCCGAGGTGTCCTTGAAACCGAGATCAATTCTGCCACCGACAATCCCCTGATATTTCCCGAAAGCGGAGCGGTAATCAGCTGCGGTAATTTTCATGGGCAGCCCCTGGCTTTGGCCCTTGACTTTATGGCTCTCGCAGTTAACGAACTGGGCAACATCTCTGAGCGGCGGATCGAAAGGCTTGTCAATCCGGCCCTGAATAATGGCTTGCCGGCCTTCCTCACCGAAAATGGCGGTTTGAACTCTGGGCTGATGCTGCTGCAATATACCGCTGCTGCGCTGGTTTCCGAGGGAAAGGTGCTGGCGCACCCGGCCAGTGTCGATTCGATTCCCACCTCGGGTAATCAGGAGGATCATGTGAGCATGGGTTCAGTTGCGGCCTACAAGGGTAGGCAGGTAGTGGAGAATATTGCCTGGGTAATTTCTGCGGAGCTGCTGGCGGCGGCCCGGGCTATGCGCTTCATTGCCCACCGGCCCGGCCGAAGTACCGCTGCCGTCTTCAAATTGATCTGCGAGGAGCTTCCACAGGGCGATGGTGATCGGATCCTTTACAAGGATCTGCAAAATATTCATAGACTTTGGTGTAGCGGCAGGATGTGCCGCATTGTGGAAGAGACTGTAGGGGAGCTGTCGCTGCTCTAACTATTGCGGAGGCAGGCGGTTACGCTTATCGATTAGTGTATAAGGAAGTGAAAAGGTGAAAGCCGATCTGGTGGTGAAAAATGCCGGGCAGCTGGTTACCGTTGCCGGGCACAGTAAGAAAGCAAAGCGAGGTAGGGATCTCGGAGAGTTGGCGATTATCTCCGGGGGTGCGGTGGCGGTGAGAGATGGGCTGATTACAGCCGTCGGCAAAACTGGGGCGGTGATGGAGCAAATTGAGCTGACCGGGGATGGCCGAATTATCGATGCCGGGGGCAAAGTAGTACTACCCGGCCTGGTGGATCCGCATACGCATCTTGTCTTTGCCGGTTCCCGCGAAGATGAGTTTGAGATGAAGATCAAGGGTTCAGCATACCTTGATATACTGGCGCAGGGCGGCGGTATCCTCAGTACGGTCCGCTCCACCAGGGCGGCCGGTGAATCCGAGCTTGCTGGGATAGGGAAAAAATATCTGGCAGAGATGCTTTCCCAGGGTACCACCACCGCCGAGGTCAAAAGCGGTTACGGGCTTACCACAGATGATGAGTTGAAACAGCTGCGGGCTATCCAGGCCCTGCGGGATGGGCAGCCGGTGGAGCTTGTCGCTACTTTTTTAGGTGCCCATGCCATTCCCGAAGAATATAAAGAGAATCCCGAAGCCTTCGTGGGATTGATTATCGATGAGATGCTTCCCGCTGTCAGCCGGGCCGGTTTGGCTGAATGCTGCGATGTGTTCTGTGAAGAGGGCGTCTTTAGCGTTGAGCAGAGCCGCCGCATTTTACAAGCGGCGCAGCGCCGGGGATTTAAGCTGAAGCTCCACGCCGATGAGATCACCCCCCTGGGCGGGGCGGAGCTGGCGGCGGAACTGGGTGCACTCTCTGCAGATCATCTCGTGGCGATCACCCGGCAGGGTATTGAAAAGCTTGCCGCTTCCCAGACGGTGGCGGTACTGCTGCCGGCAACGACATTCTGTCTTATGGGGGAGAAATATGCCCCTGCACGGGAAATGATCGATGCCGGTGTAGCCATAGCCCTTGCGGGAGATTTTAATCCCGGCAGCAGCCCGGTGAACTCGTTGCCGGTAGTGATGGGGATCGCCTGCCGCCAGCTTAAGCTGACCCCGGCGGAGGCCCTCGCGGCAGTAACGATCAATGCCGCCCATGCTATCGGCCGCGCCATCTCGGTAGGAAGCATTGAGGTTGGCAAAAAGGCAGATCTGGTGATCTTCGATGCCCACGATTATCGCAGTATCGCCTATCGCTTAGGCACAAATCTGGTAGAGAAAGTAATTAAATCGGGATGCCTTGTTGTAGGAGGTTAGATATATTATGAAATTGATTGAATGCGTACCCAATTTCAGTGAAGGCCGGCGGGCGGAGGTTGTTCAGGAAATTGTCGGGGCCATCACCGCTGTTCAGGGTATAAGGGTCCTTGATCGATCATCTGATGCCAGTCATAATCGCAGCGTGATTACCTTTGTGGGCGATCCAATGGCGGTGAAAAAGGCCGCTTTTACCGCTGCTCAAAAGGCAGCGGAGCTTATCGATATGGAGCAGCACCGCGGCGAGCACCCCCGCATGGGTGCCACTGATGTGATTCCGCTTATCCCCGTCAGTGGGGTATCCATGGAAGATTGTATTGCTTTGGCACGGGAGCTGGGCCGCGAGATCGGGGAGAAGTTGCAGATACCGGTATATCTTTACGAGGAAGCCGCCGCTTTACCGGAAAGAAAAAACCTTGCTGCAGTGCGTCGCGGCGAATATGAAGGGCTAAAAAAAGCGATCGAGAAGCCCCACCGGCATCCCGATTTTGGGCCGCTTCGCCTTCATCCCACCGCCGGTGCAACCGCTGTAGGCGCGCGCCCGCCGCTCATCGCCTACAATATTAATCTTGACAGCAGTGATGTGAATATTGCCCGCAAGATCGCCCGCTCGATCAGGGGAAGTAACGGCGGATACCCGAGTATCAAGGCGCTTGGGGTCCTTATCAAAGAAAGTAATAGAGCCCAGGTGACGATCAATGTCTGTAATTATCGCCATGTTCCGCTTTCCCGGATTTTCGAGACGGTAAAAAGTGAGGCGGCGCGCTACGGCGTCGGCGTTAGCGGTAGTGAAGTGATCGGCCTTCTTCCGATGGAGGCGCTACTTGACGCTGCGGCTTTCTACCTGCGCCTGCAAGATTTTCACCCCGGGCAGGTGCTGGAGAAAAGGTTGATGGAGGGTGAAAAGGAAGGGCGCTGAAAGGGGAATCGATCATGTTTATAGAAATGACTATTAAAGAATTTTTAAACAGGCTGGCTTCTGATTCACCGGCACCGGGAGGGGGCAGTGTATCTGCCCTGGCCGGAAGCCTGGGTGCCGCCCTATCAGCCATGGTGGCGCGCTTTACTGCCGGTCGGAAGGGTTCAGAGGAGCTGGAGCAGCAGATCGAGCATAATCTGCAGGTGTCGCTCCGGTTGCAGCGCCTTTTGCAGGAGGATGTCAGCCGGGACACCGCCGCCTACAACGCGGTGGTGGCGGCCTACCGGATGCCCAAAGAGAGCGAGGCGGATCAAGCAGTGCGCTCCCGGACGATCCAGGAGGCGCTGCAGGAGGCAACCCGGTTACCCCTACAAGTGGCGCAGCGCTCTCTCGAGGTATTCAAATTATCACTCTGGGCCCTGGAAAAGGGCAACCCCAACACCTGGAGTGATGCCATGGTGGCTGTATCGATGGCGCAAAGTGGTATCGAGGGGGCTCTCTCCAATGTAGCGATAAATCTTGACGGGATTAAAGATACTGCATTTATAGAAGAGATGAGGGCTCAGGCCGGGGAGATTCGCCGCGAGGCTCAGCGCCTTCGGGAGAAAATAGGCGATCCCATTCAAGATCGTCTCTCTTAATTCTACAAAAGCGGAGATTGGGGAGGTTTTTTATGGAAACTAACTATAATCTAACCGATGCCATGACCATCAAACCCGATGCCGGCCTGCCGGAGATGCCAGAATTTATCCCCGGCATAAGACGGGCACCGGATAGGGGCTTTCGCCTGACGAGGGAACAGGCTAAAGTTTCCCTTAAAAATGCTCTGCGCTACGTGCCCGCAGCGATGCATGAAACACTGGCCCCCGAATTTATGGAGGAGCTGCTTACACGGGGACGGATCTACGGCTATCGTTACCGCCCACCGGGACGGATCTATGCTAAACCGGTGGAACAGTACAGCGGTAACTGCCTGGAGGGAAAGGCGTTTCAGGTGATGATCGACAACAACCTTGATTTCGAGGTCGCCCTTTATCCCTACGAGCTGGTCACCTATGGCGAGACGGGCAGCGTTTGCCAGAACTGGTTGCAGTACCGCCTGCTCAAAAAGTACCTCGAAGCGCTCACCGAAGAGCAGACCCTTGTGGTGATGTCCGGACACCCCTTGGGTCTGTTCCCTTCCCATCCCGGGGCTCCGCGGGTGATCATCACCAACGGGCTCATGGTGGGTCTTTTTGACAACCATGATGACTGGGAAATAGCCGCTCAGATGGGTGTCTCCAGTTATGGCCAGATGACCGCAGGCGGATGGATGTATATCGGGCCGCAGGGGATCGTGCATGGTACCTTCAACACGCTGCTCAATGCCGGCCGTCTAAAGCTGGGCGTTCCCGCCCAGGGTGATCTCAAAGGCTATCTTTTTGTCTCCTCCGGCCTCGGCGGGATGAGCGGAGCTCAGGCGAAGGCGGTGGAAATCGCCGGCGGTGTGGGCCTGATTGCTGAAGTAGACCGGTCCCGTATCAAGACAAGATTGGACCAGGGCTGGGTGAGTCGGGCGACAGCCGATCTCGCCGAGGCGTTTTCCCTGGCTGCTGATGCCCGGCGGCAGAAGCGTCCTCTTTCCATTGCCTACCATGGCAACGTAGTTGATTTGCTCGAATACGCTGTTTCTGAAAAGATTGAGATCGAACTTCTTTCAGACCAGACCTCCTGCCACGCTCCTTATGATGGCGGTTACTGCCCGCAGGGTGTCACTTTTGAGGAGCGGACTCGCCTGCTTTCAGGGGATCGTGCCAAATTCCGGGAACTCGTTGACCGCAGCCTGCGTCACCATTACGAGATGATCAAGGCTCTCGTCGAACGGGGCAGTTACTTTTTTGATTACGGCAATTCATTTATGAAGGCGGTTTTCGATGCCGGGGTGACAGAGATCGCCAAAAATGGTCGCGATGAGAAAGATGGTTTCATCTGGCCTTCATATGTAGAAGAGATCATGGGGCCCGAACTTTTTGATTACGGTTATGGCCCCTTTCGCTGGATCTGTCTCAGCGGCAAACCGGAAGATCTGGCCAGGACCGATGCTGCGGCGCTCTCCTGTATCGATCCTGGGCGCCGGGGGCAGGACCGCGATAACTATATTTGGGTTCGTGATGCCCAAAAGCATAACCTGGTCGTCGGTTCCCAGGCGCGCATCCTTTACCAGGACGCCGCTGGGAGAGTGCGCATCGCCCTTAAATTTAACGAGATGGTCCGTAACGGCGAGATCGGCCCGGTCATGCTCGGGCGCGATCACCATGATGTCAGCGGCACGGATTCGCCCTTTCGCGAGACTGCTAACATCAAGGACGGTAGCAATGTCGCTGCCGATATGGCCACTCAGTGTTTTGCTGGCAATGCCGCCCGGGGGATGAGTCTAGTGGCGTTGCACAACGGCGGCGGCGTCGGTATCGGCAAGGCTATCAACGGTGGCTTCGGCCTCGTTCTCGATGGCAGTGAACGGGCCGATGAAATAATCAAGTCTGCCCTGCTCTGGGATGTTACCTGCGGCGTGGCCCGCCGTGCCTGGGCCAGGAATGAGAATTCCCTTTCCACAGCAATTGAGTTTAACCGGGAGCACCCCGGTGCGGGGCAGATTACCCTGCCCTACCTGGCCGACGAAGAGCTTATCGACACGGTCATGAAGCGTTGCTTCAGCGGCGCTGATCCGGAACCCGAAAGGGGGTAAAATTTATGAGCACCATCTCGTTTTTTATGGACAATATTGCCTTCATATCAAAGTATGCTGCCGCCCATTTCAGCCTGATCTTCACTGCGGTGATCATCTCGCTGCTGCTGTGGCTTCCGGTGGGAGTGCTCGTCTCCCGCAGTGAAAGGCTGGCCAATGCCGTTCTCGGCATCGCGAATACGCTTTACTGTATCCCCAGCCTGGCCCTATTTTCTTTTTTGGTTACAATTCCCGCCTTCGGTCTGGGTCGCAAATCAGCTTTGCTGGCTCTGGTGATCTACGCGATGATGCCGTTGGTGAGGAATGTATATCAGGGGATCAAGGTTGTCGACAAGAATGTGATCGAGGCAGCCCGGGGGATGGGGATGAACTCCTGGAGGATCTTGCGGGAGATCCAGCTGCCTCTGGCGGCCCCGGTGATCTTCGCCGGTTTCAGGATCACCGTGGTCATGACCACGGGGGTGGCGGCTATCGCTGCATTTATTGGCGAAAAAAACCTTGGCCGCCTCATCACTGTGGGGATGAACGGCTATAACGTAGATATGATCGTCACCGGTGCGCTGCTGATATCCCTGATCGCCATCCTGCTTGACACCATTTTGGGCTTCTTCGAAAGGCTGATCATTCCCCGGGGGCTGCGCATTCACCGCGGTTAACAGTTGCATTTATTCCGGATCACTAGGGAAAAGAGGGATGCAAAAGATGATCGAACTGGTCAATATTACGAAGAAATATGCCGGCCAGGAAGAACCAGCCGTGAAAGGGTTAAACCTGCTGGTCAGGGATGGCGAAAGCTGTGTCCTGGTCGGGCCCTCCGGCTGCGGCAAAAGCACTACCCTGCGCATGATCAACCGCCTCATCGAGCCCACCGCGGGTACAGTACTTATCGACGGCAAAGATATTCGGGAAACCGATCCAGACCGGCTAAGGATGGGGATCGGTTACGTGATTCAGCAGATCGGGCTGCTACCACATCGCACTGTTGCCGAAAATATCGCCATTGTTCCGCGCCTTTACGGTTGGCCTAAAGATAAAATCAGGGAGCGCACTGACGAGCTGTTGGAGCTAATCGGTCTCGATCCGGAGACAACACGTCATAAGTATCCCGCCCAACTCAGCGGTGGACAGATGCAGCGTGTCGGGGTGGCCCGGGCCATGGCTGTTGATCCGCCAATCATGCTGATGGACGAGCCCTTCGGAGCAGTTGACCCCATCGCCCGCAATCACCTGCAGGATGAATTTTTACGCTTGCAGAGTGTGATGCGTAAAACGATCTGCTTTGTGACCCATGATATCAATGAGGCGATCAAAATGGGCGACCAGATTGCCATCCTCGATCGGGGAGAGCTGGTGCAGCATGGCAGCCCCCTGGAGATACTGAGCAACCCCGCCAACGATTTTGTTTGCGACTTTATCGGCTATGATCGGGTAGTGAAGAAGCTGAGCCTCTGCCGGGCTGGGTCTATCTCACGAAAAGACTTTTGTCTGATTCGGGAAAGCGAACTCCCCGCCGCCGCCAAAAAGATGGAGGAGCAACGGGCGGAGGTCTCTTTCCTGGTCGACGGTAAAGGGGTTCCCCGGGGTATGCTGACGGCTAAATGGCTTAAGGACAACGGGTCGGCCTTTACGCCAAAAGAGCTGAAAGCGCTGGCCAGTCAGGGGCACAAAGGTTTTATTCAGGAAGATACCCTTCTGCGAGACGCGCTTTCCCTGCTGCTGGAGCTGGACCTTGATTACCTGGGCGTGTTGAAGGGGGAGACCCTCTGCGGAGCAGTCTCGATGGCGGATATCCGCCAGTACGCTTCTGGAAAAGAGGGTGATTAAATGAAGTGGTCATGGGATCGTTTCTGGATAGCGATGCTGGAGCGAGCGCCGGGGGCCTTGTACGTTCACACGAAGATGGTTCTGGTGGCCCTCGTAGTGGCAGCTGTTATCTCAATCACCATCGGCATTCTTTTGACCCGCCCCCGTCTGAAGTGGCTGGGCGGGATCGTCTTGAATATCCTGAACCTGCTGCAGACCTTTCCGGGGCTGGCTATTGTCGCCCTGGCGATGCCCATACTGGGGCTAGGGTTTAAACCGGCTGTATTTGCCCTTATCGTCCAGGGGCTACTGCCTATCGCCCGCAATACCATCGCCGGACTTTACGGCGTGGACCCCGACATTATGGAGGCGGCTCGCGGGATGGGAATGACGAAAGGAAAAGTGCTCTATGAAGTGGAGATCCCGCTGGCTATGCCGGTGATCCTTGCCGGCGTCCGCACTTCTGCGGTCTACGTGGTCAGTATGGCCACCCTCGCCGCCTACATTGGCGGCGGCGGTCTGGGGGATCTCATCGTTGGCGGGTTAAATATGATCTGGCCCGACTTCATTGTAGTCGGAGCCGGACTGGGCGCCGTCCTGGCCATTCTATTCGACCGTGTTCTCGGCTTTGTGGAGAAGAAGTATACACCTTTGGGCTACTCAGCCGAATAGTTTGTCAGATACCTGTTCTAGCAAGATGACGATAACAGATGGATGGGGGGGGGTGATTGCACCCGCTGACTAGAAGCAAGGTACCTTGAGATTATTTTCTGGTGCACAAATAAAAAGGGAGGTCTATCAATTGAAAAAGAAAGTGTGGTGTGGTCTGGGACTGGTTCTGGCGTTGACGATGCTGCTGGTCGGTGTAGTCGGCTGCGGCGGCGGTGAGGCCGGACCGGGCGACGGCCCGACTATTGTTGTCGGTTCGAAAACCTTTACCGAAGCGCTTCTCTTGGGGACGATGACCTACGAGTACCTGAAGGATCTCGGTTACGATGTGGAGGATCAGATCGGGCTTGGTGAGGTAGCCGTGATCAGGCCGGCTCTGGAAAGCGGTGAGGTCTCCTGCTACTGGGAATACACCGGCACCGTTTTGATCAACATCATGGGCGAAGAGCCCAGCTTCGACGAAGAGGCCTGCTTCCAGGCAGTCAAGGAGTGGGATGAGAAGGAAAATGAGATCATCTGGCTTGATTATGCTCCATTGAACAATACCTATGCGATCATGGTTCGCGGTGATATTGCCGAAGAGTACAATCTCCAGAAAACGTCAGAATTCGTTGCCTTGGTCGAGGAAGGCGTGGATTTCCAGTTTGTGGGCGCCCAGGAATGGATCGAACGTCCCGACGGCCTGCAGCACTGGGAAAATATATATAACTTCAAGTATCCGGAAAAGAATATGAAGGCAGCTGAGCTGAATATCGGCTACGAGTTGCTGCGGGAAAAACAGGCTGATGCCGGCCTTGCTTTCACGACGGACCCCCGGGTGAAGGCCTACGGAATCGTCGCGCTGGAGGATGACAAGAGCGCTTTTCCCGTTTACAATGCGGCGCCGCTTTTCAGAAAAGATATCCTCGATGCCTACCCCGATATCCCTGAGCAGATGAAAAAACTCACCGTGTTGCTCGACGATGAGACGATTATGGGGCTGAACGAAAAGGTCGATGTGGATAAGAAGATGGTAGAAGAGGTAGCGGTGCAGTTCCTGAAGGATAACGGGCTAATCAAGTAAGCTTTGCTTACTGCAGACTTTTGAGCACTCTGGATAAACTGCTCAACTGAGCCGGGGGGCCCCGCAGTACCGCATAAGATATGGCAAACTTGCGGGGCCCTCCACATATTACTGCCACCGGAATCCACCGGATTCAATAAAACAATTATGCCTCTGTTTTGCCGGGGCTGTCGGCCCGGTGTTCAATGTCTACTTATCCCTGAAATTGTTTTTCTATTTCGGGGGATTGGAGGAGGTGAAGTGATGGCGCTGACAGATCTAACAGGCGATTTGGTCCGCATCGATCTGACAACGCGGCAGATCTTGCGGGCGCCCTGCCCCGAAGCTCTTTTGCGCGATTACCTTGGAGGTCGCGGGTTGGCCGTGCGGCTGCTTCTGGAGCACCTCCCGGCTTCAACGCGCCCGCTTGGCCCGGAAAATATGCTTATATTTGCCTCCGGCCTGCTGGGAGGCACGCGGATGATCACCACGGGAAGGCTGCATATCGGCGCCCGCTCGCCCCTGACTGGTCTTATCGGTTGCTCCAACGGCGGGGGTAAGTTCGGTGCGGAGCTGAAAGCATGCGGTATCCTGGCCATGATCGTAGTCGGCAAAGCCGAAAAGCCGGTGCTGATCAATATAAAAGATAAAAAAATTGCGATCGAGGATGCCCTTCCTTTTTGGGGGCTCTCTACAGGAGAAGCGCGCAGCCGGATCAGACAGGCGGTGGGGGATGAGCGCGCTTCTGTTATCCTGATCGGGCCGGCAGGGGAAAACCTGGTTCCGCTGGGCTGTGTGATCACAGACACCGGGCATGCTGCCGGGCGCACCGGAATGGGCGCGGTGATGGGTTCAAAAAATTTGAAAGCTGTTGTGGCCAGAAAAACGGCGCTATCAAAAATGAAGAGCCCCCCCGAAGCTGCTGTGGCGGTAAAGCAATATATTACCACCTTAAGGGAGCTACCATGCTGGGACGAATGGTCCACAGATGGATCTTCGGCCAGCGTCTCCTGGACGGATCAGCTGGGCGCTTCGGGCGCTAAAAATTTTAACAGCGTCTCTTTTGAAGGGGTGGCCAGCGCCTGCGGATCGTATTACCGCCATCTGGTTGTGAGGCGCCGGGGGTGCTATAATTGCCCCATCCGCTGCCGGGCGACAGTTAAGATAGATCGCGGCAGGCATCGCGGTTTTATCGGCGACAGGGGTGAATACGAACCGCTTTCTTCCTGGGGGCCCCGTTGCGGCAATGCCGACGGCCTTGAGAGTATCTACCTGCTGAATAAGTGCGACGAATACGGTATTGACAACAAGGGTGCCGGCAACCTTGTTGCCTTTGCCCTAGACCTTTACGAAAGAGGGATCCTCACACCGGCGGACAGCGCGGGACTTGAACTGACCTGGGGCAATGCCGAAGCGATGGAAGCTCTGCTGGAGGAGATCGTTTACCGCAGTACACCCCTAGGGGAGCTGCTCTCAGGGGGGATCAGAGAAGCGGCGGCGAAAATAGGCCGGGGAGCAGAGCAATATGCTTATCATGTCAAAGGGCTCAGCCTTTCGATCCTGGATCCGCGGGGGTTCAAAGCCACCGGCCTGGGCTATTCCGTCGCCAGCCGGGGGGGCAGCTTTAGCTATGTTTACGCTAAGCCTGAATATGCCTATACCCCGGAGCAGGCGCTCAAGGCCTACGGCAGCAAGAAAGCTGCCGACCGTCTTTCCGAAGAGGGAAAGGCGCAGATGGTCAAAGAGTGTATCTGCGCCAATGCAGTTATCGATTCGCTGGGCATCTGTAAAATACCAGAGTTTGGCATGCTCCTCGATTTCGATCTCACGGCGGCTGCGTCAATTGTATCGGCTTTCACCGGCGAAAAATACACAGGGGCGGATCTGCTCAAAATAGGTGAGAGGATCATCAACGCGGAAAGACTGCTCAACTTCAGGTTTGGGGCTACGGGCAAAGATGACAACTTGCCGGAAAAATTTCTCACCGAGCCGATATCGAAAGGGCCGAGCAAAGGATCCGTGATTAAACTTGGGCCGATGCTGCAGGAATTTTACCGGCTGATGGGCTGGAGTAGGGATGGGGCCATCAGTGCGGATAAGTTAAGGGAACTGGGCCTGGCCGGTTTATCTATTGACTAGGCTCAGCCGGATAGGACAACAATCTAAAGGGGACAGGAAAATGGAAAAGATTATTTCAAACTACGAAGTACAGGCAACACCGTTTCTTAGTTGGGTGACCCCTTCACAGCTCGAGCAGATCCACAGCGCCTCTCTGGAAGTGCTGGAGCGGACGGGAATGATAGTTAAGCATAAGGAGGCGTTGGCTTTACTCAAAGACGCCGGTTGCCGCGTGAAGGGCGAGCGGGTCTGGGTGCCGGGATGGCTTGTTGAAGAATGCATCCGGCTGGCGCCGAAGCGGGTGGCCGTTGCCAACAGGCTCGGGGAGAGGATCATGCCCCTGGAGAAAAATCGCGTCTATTACGGTACCGGTTCGGACCTGCCCTTTACTGTTGATCTGGAGACAAATGAGCGAAGAACAGCGACAAAAAAGGATGTAGTCGATGCTTCGAAGGTAGTTGACGCTCTTGCCAACTTCGATTTTCTGATGAGCTACGCTATCGCTTCCGATACCGCCCCTGCGGCCAGTGATCTTCATCAATTTGAAGCGATGACCGTGCACTGCAGCAAACCGATCATCTTTACCGCGCATAACCCCGAAAACACCGAAGCGCTGATCATGATGGCGGCCGCCTGCGTCGGGGGAGTTGAGGAGCTGCGCGCCAATCCCTTTATCATCCTCTACTCCGAGCCGATCTCACCCTTGGTACATACCCATGATGGAGTGGGCAAGATGTTCAAGTGCTTCGAATACGATATACCGGTTATCTACACACCGGGTGTCCTCGCTGGAGGCACCACCCCGGTGACGAAGGCGGGCTGTATCGTTCAGATGAACGCCGAGAGCCTGGCCGGCGTAGTTATGGCCCAGCTTAAAAAGAAAGGTGCGCCGGTGATTATCGGCGGTGGAGCTACGCCTATGGATATGAAGACTACGACGACCCTTTATGGTGCGCCGGAAACGTCGATGAACTATGCTGTGATGACTCAGCTGGCCCGGTTCTACGGACTGCCGAACTTTACTGAAGCGGGTTGTGTCAATGCGCCGCTGCCCGATCTGCAGGCCGGGTTGGAAGCGGCGATGAGCATCATGCTGGCGCAGCTTTCGGGATGTAATCTGGTGCATGATGTTGGTTACCTTGAGGGGGGCAAGACCGGCTACCTGCCCTTCCTGGCGCTCTGTGATGATATCATCAGCATGGCCCGCTACACGGGTAGAGGCACCCCTACTACGACCGATCACCTTGCGGTTGACTGCATCGACGATGTGGGGCCCGGCGGTAATTTTATGGGCCACGAGCATACTTTTAAATATTTTCGCGAAGAGATCTGGTCCCCCCGCTTTTTGATCCGCGACCGTTGGGAGCAGTGGGAAGCAAAAGGCAAAACCACACCGCTGGAAGGGGCCGTGGAAGCAGTTCGGGAGATCCTGAAGAACCACAGCGCTGCCCCGCTATCCGATGGAGCCCTCGAGGAGATGGAAAGGATTATTGTTGAGTGCGAAAGCAAGTCATAATAAGGGGGTATCATCATGCGCTATGCCAGTAAACATGGAGCGGGTTTGACTTTTCGTACAATTAACCTTAAGCAGATCGAAGAAATTCACAGCACTTCCCTGCGCATATTGAGCGAGGTGGGGGTGCTGGTGCACCACGAAGAGGCGCTGGCCCTGCTGGCCGGGGCAGGTGCTCATCAGGAAGGGGAAAATCGGGTCTATCTTCCCGCCTTTCTGGTGGAGCGGGCGCTCCGCAGCGCCCCCACCAGCATCACTCTGTACAACCGCCTGGGGAAACCGGCGCTTTTGCTGGAGAGATCGAATGTCTATTTTGGGGCGGGTTCAGATACGCTGATCTATCTGGATCCGTTTACCGGTGAGCGCCGCCCCTGGCTAAGCGAGGATGTTGCAGGGGCCATTCGCCTGGTTGACGCTCTGCCTCATCTTGATTTCGTTATGTCCATGGGTCTGCTTTCCGATGTAGACCGGCGAATGATCAACCGCCGCCAGTACGCCCTAATGCTACAAAACAGCATCAAACCGCAGGTGGTAATCGCCGAGGACGCCGCCACCGTAGCCGACATTGTCGAAATGGCTGCGGCGGTTATGGGCGGGAAAGAGGTTTTGCAGCACCGGCCCCACTTTGCCCTCTACTGTGAGCCCACTTCCCCGCTGCAGCTGCCCCTTGAGTCGGTGGATAAACTGCTTCTGGCCGCCGAATGCAGGGTGCCGGTGAACTTTGCCTGCGGTGCCGTTGCCGGAGCCTCCACCCCGGTAACCGTAGCCGGGACGGTGGCCCAGGCCAATGCCGAGGCTCTCTCCGGGCTGGTTATACATCAGCTGAAGAATCCCGGGGCCCCTTTCCTTTACGGTTACGGCGACTCGCCCCTGGATATGCGTACCATGCAGGCGCTTTACGCTGTGCCGGAAGCGCTGCTGCTCCAGGGGGCGCTCTGCGACCTGGCTAGATTCTACGAGTTGCCCTCTTGGGGTTACGCTGGCTGCAGCAGCGCTAAGCTTTTCGACGAGCAGGCTGTTACTGAGGCTACTATCTTCACTCTGCTCGGTGCCCTCCAGGGCTGCAACCTGATGCATGATGTATTCTATGTAGAGTCGGGCCGGACCGGCTCTTTGGAGCTGCTCGCGCTGATGGACGAGGTTATCTCCCGGGTTGAGTTTTTGCTGCGCGGGCTGGACACCTCCACCGAACACCTGGGCCTGGAGGCGATCCGCCGCGTCGGGCCTGCGGGAAGCTTCCTGGGTGATCAGCATACGGCCTCACATTTCCGCGACAGCTGGCAGCCTTCTCTTTCTGATTTCAGCAGTTTTAGCGAATGGGAAGCAGCGGGCTCCAGGAGCACCGGTGAGAGGATCAAGAAAAAGATCGACCGGCTTCTTAAGGAACATCACCCTACACCGCTGGATCCGGCGGCGGAAAAGGAGATCGAAAAAATTATTGAACGGGCGCGGCGGGAACTGCCCCCTAAAACAGCCCCGTAAAATATAGCCCCGGTGCCATCCTGTTGATGGCCCGGGGCTTATTCTGGGGTTCTGGATAATTGTACTTGTTAGGTGTCGGCTTTAACGACCGGTGACGTTAACCTGTTCATCCTCGCGGAAAGCTTTCATAAGAGAGTAGATCATCAAAAGCATGATGATCATGTAGGGGAACCCGAATACAAAGGATACGGTTTGTACAGCCTGCAGGCCGCCGGTCAGAAGGAGCA
>DUVX01000074.1 GCA_012840855.1 Bacillota bacterium
AGAGGGGACGTACGGGGAGCCCCCCTTTCGGAGAGGGAACGTACAGAGGAGCCCCCTCTCCACAGGCTCTGGATCCCCCTCTCCCTGTCCCTCTCCCGCAAGGGGAGAGGGGACGTACGGGGAGCCCCCCTTTCGGAGAGGGAACATACAGGCCTCCCCACAAGCTCTGGATCCCCCTCTCCCTGTCCCTCTCCCACGGAGGGGAGAGGGGACGTACAGAGGAACCACCTTCCTACAAGCTAAGACCCAAGGGTGACCTGGCTCCCCCCTCTCCCTGTCCCTCTCCCACGGAGGGGAGAGGGGACGTACGGGGAGCCCCCCTTTTCGGAGAGGGAACGTACGGAGAGCCCCCTCTCCACAGGCTCTGGATCTCCCTCTCCCTGTCCCTCTCCCACGGAGGGGAGAGGGGACGTACGGGGAGCCCTCTTTCAGGGTGGGAACGTACGGGGAGCCCCCCTTTTCGGAAAGGGAACGTTCGGTAAATGTTACCGTTGCCTCTTCGGATTCCAAGATAGTATCCCCGCTGTCCCGATCTATGATCTGGAATCTGAGCTTCAGCTCATCGATGCTTTTAATGTTGTTGTCGGCAAGTTCAGACTTCAAAAAGGTGATCGTGTTGTATGCCATCTTGCCTGCCGGCACCTCAGATAAAAAGATGGGCTCGACCATAATTCCGTTTACTGAGATCTCCTTTACCTGAAAGATGGCGTCCCTATCGCTGTTGTTTTCCATGTAGATGCAGATTTCGGCGCCCCAGGGGCTTTCCTCGCTGTCATAGTAGCTAGCCACCGCCCTGAAACCGCTTCGCTCAAGGACCGGGAATCCGCTGTCTCTGTGGGCCTGTTCGAGGGAAGGATCCGCCGTGGTGGTGATCCTTAACGCCTCCGAGTCAAATAGTGTATCCCAGGTCCCTGCATCACGAACATGAAACTTGAACTCGATATTTTTGATCACCTCTATCCCCGCGGTTTCAAGATCGGTAGATATAAAGATGATCTCGTCGTTAACCGCCTTACCCGCCTCCACTTCACAGTAAAAAAGATCGTCAACAACAATATCGTTGATCGCCAGATCGCGTACCTGAAGAATTACGGAGCTGTTGCGGCTGTTCTCCACACGGATCTTGAGCCGCGGCCCCCATGCCCCGCTCAGATCCAGCGACTGCGCCGTCACCGTAAGACCGTCTTGCTCAAGGATTACCTGTTGCTCAACTGCAACCTCTGCATATTTGCTGGAAACCTGTTCACCACAGCCAGCGGTGACGAGTAGAGATAGAACTGTGAAAATAACTACCAGCCTCTTCATCTTTGCACCTGCCTTTGTGAATGCCAGAGAGACCGTCGAAGTAATCGACGGCCCGGGCTGGTATTTTGAGAATAGCTTTGTAAGAAATAATAGCAAACTGTGGTGACAACTTAATGTCACTTCGCAGACATTAACGAAAATACAGCATTGCCTAGCGGGGCAAACTGGGCGGGGTTGCTGTTTTCTCCCGGTAGTAGCGCATTGTTTCTTGCAGGTTTTTGATCAGCTCTTCCCTGAGCCAGGCCGGTTCGAGAACTTCGATGGCATCGCCCCAGCTCATCAGCCAGGGGATCATCTCCTGTGCTGCTGTCAGCTGATAAGTGACCTCAAGTGCGCCGTCGGCAAGCTCCCAGGTGCACTGGCTTTCGTGAAAAAGATTATGGCGGAAGCGCTCCGCCGGGCCGGGCCGGACCCGGAGCCGCACCCTTTCAAGCTTTCCGAAATCATCTTCGGTCCAGGTGCCCCAGACATTTTGATAGGCCTCTTTCAGGGAGAATCCGGGTGGCATACTATAGGAGCTGTTCTCCAGCACCATGAGCTCCTTGATGTTCAGCAACAGGAAGACGCGCCGCTGCTGACGCTTTGTACACCAGCCGGTAAGGTACCAGTTGTTCAGGCGGCAGAGAAGACCGTGCGGCTCCACCACCCGCTCGGTGACGGCGCCATCGTAGGTGCGCAGATAGCCGAGGCGGATCCTTTTTCTTTCCCGCAAGGCCCGCAGAATCTCCTCAATCATCGCCTCGCTTTTTGCCGGATCGGCGGGAAAAGCTCCCGAGACATGGACCATCTGCTCCAGCTCGCTGAGAATGCCGGCGAATGTGCTCAGCCCGGAGAGGGTGTTTCGGAAAATGCTCTGCATCGCCTTCTTTATACTGCTCTTCATTGCACCCCGCAACTGCGGGTAGATCCCCAGCAGCAGCATGGTGGTATCATAAGTAGGGGCGGGCAGATCATCCCCGATCTCACGGAAAAAATAGCAGGTTTTGCAGCCGCGTCTCCGGCTGTAGATCGCTTTTTCACCGGTAACAGTCTCCCCATCATCGTCCCCGACGGAAACTTTTTCCCCGGGCTCCGGTTTCTCGCCGTAGCAAAGGGGATCAAAAAAAAGGTTCAGCCGCCTAATATGACGATAGATCGTCCTTACGGAGGGATGCCGGTCATTAATCTCAGCGTAAGCAGCCTGAAGGTCCTCCAAAGTGGCACCCCCAGTGGGTGTTTTTTCAATAACAGTAATCAGTAAATTTACCAGCGTTTCCGGCTGTGTGCCCGTACGGGGAAAAGAAGCCAAGACAGATACCGCCTTTCATCGCAATGAAAGTATTCTGATTTTTGTACTTACTTGAAATTATATCATAAAATTTGACAGGTGGCTGTCTATCAGGTTTAAAGGACGGGGAGCCCGGAAGCGGGATCGGTAAAACACGGTGTCACCGGATCGGGCGACACCGTGGGGGTGCGCATTACCAGAAAAGGTAGGGTTTAACACTTTTAACGGAGCGCAGTCGATGGGAGGCCATTACTACAGGCCCCGTAAAACCGTGTGACGAGATAGACACACCGGTCCAGGGAAGGAATAACCGGAGCGGAATATTGCAACTGCTTTATTGACCCGATTCCCCCACTCGTCGCAAGGGGGGTGCCGCTTTTTGGCCGTGGGCCTCCTTGATTATCTTACGCAGTTCGCAGATTACCTCATAAAGCGGATCGGCGTTCCAGTCGGCGGGATAAAAGTTGGCCCTTTTTTTCTCCAGCCTGGAGATAAGGGTGCTGAGCTTGCCGGTAATTGGATTTTCCATTGTTTCTCCCCATTCCAATTTGTTTTATCTTATGCTGCTTGCTTTCCTGATGTCCCTGGATCGCTCCCGGCGCCCTTACCCGGCGGAGATCTCCAGATATCTGTCATCGTCGGCGCTACCCCACTATATTACGACAGGAAAAGCGCAAATCCTGCCTTGCCGCCCGCCCCTTTTATTTTCTTTAGCTGCGGTAATACTAAAGAAAACAGGTAAGGAGCTGATCCGATGAGCAGAAGGGTAGCCATAAGCGAATCCCTTACGCCGGTGAAGAAGATGCTGCACCGGGCCGGTTACGAAGTGATCAACCTGGAAAACGAGGCGATCTTCAGCGAAACCGATATTGGTGAATACGATGCCGTCGTCATCTCGGGCATCGACGAAAACATGGCGGGAATGCATGACATCCTGGGCCAGGCGGTAGTGATCAATGCGACGGGGAAAAGGCCCGAAGAAATCGTAGAAGAACTGCACAGCCGCCTGGGTTAAAGCGCCCCGCCCGGTATTGGGGCAAAGATCTACTTCCAGATCTAGCCCTTAGGATGAAAGACGCCGGGCGGGCGGCCGCTGGAGCCCCCAGATCTCCGCAGCATAATTCATAATCGTCTGGTCGCTGGAGAATTGCCCGGCACGGCCGATATTTTTTATGCTCATTGCAGCCCAGCGATCCCGATCCCGGTATGCCTCCCCCAGGAGCTCCTGAGTCCTGGCGTAGTCGAGCAGATCTTCCAGGACAAGGTACTCATCGTTGAAAGTGATCAGCGAGTCGTGGAGCATCCTGAATTCGTCGGGAGCCGCCGGCAAGAAGCCGTTCACCAGCTGATCGACAACTCTCTTGATTCCCGGTTCGCGGGCGCAAAGCTTCGCTGCACGGTAACCGCTGCGATGACAGCGCCGGGCCCCGTCGGCATCCAGGCCGAAGATAAAGATATTATCCCGGCCTACAGCCGCCTCAATCTCAACATTGGCGCCGTCCATTGTCCCGATGGTGACAGCCCCGTTGAGCATGAATTTCATATTACCGGTCCCCGAGGCCTCCTTGCCCGCCGTGGAGATCTGCTCGCTCACATCGGCGCCGGGGATGATCCGCTCGGCCAGGGAAACGGAGTAATTTTCAAGGAAGACTACTTTTAACCTGTCCTTCACCCGGGGGTCGCTGTTGATCAGATCGCCCAGGGTGGTGATCAGCTTGATAATCTGCTTGGCCAGGTGATAACTGGGGAAGGCCTTGCCCCCGAAGATAAAGGTCCGGGGGACGATCTCGAGCCGGGGCTCCTCGAGGAGCCGGTTGTAAAGATGCATGATCTGCAGCGCATTCAGGAGCTGTCTCTTGTAGGCGTGTATCCGCTTTACATGGATATCGAAGATGGAGCAGGGATCGACGATCCAGCCGGAGCGCTCCCTGATTATCTGCGCTAGCTTCTCCTTGTTCCGATGCTTAACCTGAAGGATCTTCTCCCGGAAGGAGGCATCCCCGCTATATTTTAGCAGGTCCTCCATTCTCCGCGGATCATCGACCCAGTCGGGGCCGATGGTCTCTGTAACCAGACGGGCCAGCAATGGGTTGGCCTGGAGCAGCCAGCGGCGGTGGCTGATGCCATTGGTCTTGTTATTAAATCTGTCCGGATAGATCTCGTAAAAGTCCCTCATTTCAGACTCTTTCAGGATCTCGGTATGCAGCCTGGAGACGCCGTTCACACTATGGCTCCCCACCACCGCCAGATGAGCCATCCTCACCTCTCCGTCGCCGATGATGGATATAGCCTGCTCTTTCGCTTTAATTGCAGGAGAGCAGGAAAGGCTGAGCCTGAAGCGACGGTCGATCTCCGCCACGATCTGGTAGATGCGGGGGAACAGAGAGGCAAAAAGATCAACGGGCCATCTTTCCAGCGCCTCGCTCAAAGTAGTATGATTGGTGTAAGAGACGGTCTTTTCGGTAATCGCCCAGGCTTCTTCCCAGCCCATCCCCTCCTCATCGACAAGGATCCGCATAAGCTCGGGGATGGCCAAAACGGGGTGGGTGTCATTGATATGCACAGCGGCCCGCCGATGAAAGTCCTTCAGGGTACCGTAGCGTTTCTTATGAGCCCGGCAGATACTCTGCAGCCCGGCAGAGACGAGAAAATACTGCTGCCGCAACCGCAGTGCTTTCCCCTCACAGCTGGAATCATCGGGATAGAGCAGCTCGGAGATCGCCTCGAGGCGGTGCTTGTAATCGACGATATGGCGGTAGCAACCGGGCTCGGGGCAGCCCCTTTTAAAATCGGCCAGAACCGGCTCGGCGCTCCAGAGGCGCAGCGTATTGACGGTGCTGTTGCGAAAGCCGATCACCGGCAAATCGTAGGGGACCGCCAGGACTGATTCATAGCCCTCATGGCGAAAGAGCAACCGCCCTTCAGCTTCTTCTGTTCTGACAGAGCCCCCGAACCTCACCTCCACCGCCTCCTCGGGGCGCCTCGTCTCCCAGACATTGCCACTGCGGAGCCAGTCGTCGGGCAGTTCCACCTGGGCGCCGCCGGCGATAACCTGCTCGAACAGACCATAGCGGTAGCGAATCCCGCACCCGTGGCCGGAAAAACCGAGCGAAGCCAGCGAATCGAGAAAACAGGCTGCCAGCCGCCCGAGGCCGCCATTACCCAGGCCGGCGTCGGGCTCCTCGACAAGAGCCTCACAGAGATCCAAGCCCAGCTCGGCAAGCCCCTCGCGGCAGAGCTCGAGTACCCCCAGGTTAAGCAGGTTATTTTCCAGCAGCCGGCCAAGCAAGAACTCCATGGAGAAATAGTAGACCTCCTTCTCTCCCCCGTCCCGGTAACGCCGGTTTGTGGAAATCCATTGCGAAGCCGCCTCTTTACGGGCCATCAGTCCCAGGGTCTGGTAAACATCGGCAGCGGTGGCCTGATCAATATCTTTACAGTGTTTCTGTTTGAATAGCTGAACAAAAGTGCGCTTGAACTGTTCCTTATTTTTAAACATAAAGCCAGCTCCCTTGACGTACTTTTTAAAGAAGAGACCAACTACATTAAAACATAGTTCAATGAATATTATAAGCGTTAAATTATGTTAACAGATGCAATACTTGAACATATGGTCTTTTTTCGTCAGTTTTCCTGTAAACGGCTCCCTTTCTGGCGAGCGTTGGTGCCGGTTTATTCCTTGCAAATTGAAGCACGGATGGGTAATATTTGGATAGGGGGAGCGCCACCATGAGAAAAATAAGCGATCTGATCATTGCCCTGCTGGTAAGCGGATTAACACTGTTTCTAACCGGCTGCCCGGCAGCTGCACCCAGCCCCGCCCCCGGAGCGGAGCACATCGATGTGGTCACCACCATTTTCCCGCTGGCTGACATCGTCCTGGAGCTGGGGGGAGAAAAAGCGGCCGTAACCGGCCTGCTGCCAGTGGGGGCCAGCCCCCATGATTTTGAACCTGCCGTGGGGCAGATAAAAGCAGTATCGCAGGCCTCTCTATTTGTCTATATGGGCGGCGGCCTTGATGACTGGGCGGCGCCTGCCGCCCGCAGCGAAGCGGGGGAAATCCTCATGCTGGAACTCTACGAAGCAGCGCTGGCGCAGGGTTGGCAACCGCCCCCGGGCCTTCCAGCGGGCAGCTCTGCAGAGCCCGCACATGGCGCCCTCAACCCCCATCTCTGGCTCGATCCGCTGACAGTGCGGGACTACCTCTGCCCCGCCATTACCGGCGCGCTGGTGGAGGCAGATGGAAAGAATGAAGCCTACTACCGATCCCGGCTCGCTGCATACCAGGCAGCGCTCACCGACCTTGACGCCGGGCTTCGCGCCGAGCTTTCCG
>DUVX01000075.1 GCA_012840855.1 Bacillota bacterium
CCTCAGCTTGGCTGAATGTTATTCTGCAAAGTGATGTGTAACCTTTGGAACCGCCGTATACCGAACGGTACGTACGGTGGTGTGGGAGGTCGGCTACCCAATTAATGGGTAGCCTCCTACCCGATTTGGGCGCGCCCGGCTGATCATCTCCTTAATTCGATGCCATTATACTCCAATAGCGATGAACCGGAGACCGTAGCGGCTGCTCCGGCCAACAAATTGGCGTTACCGATATCTAAAGGCGGAGAAAAGGCCGGTTTTGTCGTTAAAAATATTTACACACCCTCCCCCATCTGACATAAATTTCTGGATCGATCCCTTATAATAGGCTCTACCAGAACCACGGAGGTGGGTGTCTGTGCGGACGGAAGGGACAACCTTAGCCCATGAAGCCACATCTTCTACCGGAGAAGGTAGTCAGGAACGTCTCGATGCTTTGCAGTCATATTACCGGAAGGGAGCGGCCCTCTTCAGCGCGCCCAATGTCCTGCTGGCGCTGGCGGGTTTTCTTTTGGGCAGGGCCGAGATCCTCGGCGAGATCGCCCCTTTCGGCGCAGTCTTCTGGCTCATTGCACTGCGGGAAAAACCGAGACAGAGTTTCCTGGTGGCGGCGGCCGTCCTCGCAGGCCGGGCTACCGGCAGCGGCGGTATCCCGGCAGCGCTCATGCTCCTGGGAGCGATGGCGGCGGTCTGGTTCCTGGAGGGCTTCATTCTCCGGATCTTTAAGAGAAGAAGCCCGCTTTTACCGGCAGCGGTGGTGCTGGTAATCCTGAGCCGGTTAACGATCCTCCTTGACGCTCCTCAAATTCTGGATGCTCTCTACCTGGCGCTGGAGCTGATCGTGGGGCTTCTCGCAGCAGTGGTTATGCTTCCGGGGATGCGCCTCATCGATTATCTCCCGCGAAGCCGTGACAGGCCGGGAGCGGGGTCCGAAGAGATCCTGGCATTTTTTCTTATATTTTTCCTGGCCCTGCTGGGCCTCAAAGATGTCATTGCGGTCGGCTTATCCGTAGAAGCCGTCGCCTGTTATCTCAGTGTTTTGCTTCCAGCCAGCTTGTTGGGGGCGGGCTGGGGCGCCGCCGCAGGAATAATTACGGGGACAATATTGGGGTTGGGGAACCCCCACTTCTATCTCTATACAGGGTCCCTTTCCTTCAGCGGTTTCTGGACCGGGCTGCTCAAGCCCTTCGGCCGGTGGGGCTCTGCAGCAGGGTTCTTGTTCACCATGCCGGTACTTTTCCTCCTGGCCCCCGGGGAGATGCCGGGGATGTACTGGAAGGAAGGCCTGCTCTCCCTGGTACTGTTCCTGGCTATCCCAGCACGAAAGCTCACAGGGCTGTCGCTTCAGCTCCGGGAGCTGGGTCTGGGGGAGGGGGAAGAGAGGCCGGAAAGGATGCACCGGGCGGTTACCGATCGGGTGCGGAGCCTGGCCAGGTTGTTCAGTGAGCTTTCCCTGGGTTTTACCCAGGTCTCCGCCACGGGGGCGCCGGCTGGAGAAGCGGAGGGCTCTTCTCTGCCGGAGGAGCTGATGAACCGGGCCTGCCGTTCCTGCCTTTTCAGGCGGCGCTGCTGGGAGAAGGATCAACATAGCCACCGCCGTTTGATCCTCGACCTGCTGGAGCGCTCCGAGGAAGAGGGGGAGGTGGTGCTGGCTCATCTGCCCGCCGCCTTCCGGGAAAGGTGCCACCAGCCCGAGGAGCTGGTCAAGGCAGCCAACAGCCTGCGGGAGCTGGCGGCGGTAAACCGCTTTTGGGAGCGAAAGGTCAAAGAGGGGAAAGAGCTGGTTTCAGGCCAGCTACAGGGCCTGGCTGGAGTGATGCATGAGCTGGCCCGCGAGGTCGAAGAAAACCGGTTCTCTCCCGTCGTGGGTGAGCAGGCTCCCCTCTTTAACCTTGAGCTCGGCCTGGCCCAGAGGGCCGGCTCCAATGAGCAGATCTGCGGCGATTACTACAGCCTCCTAGAACTGGGTGGAAGGGAACAGGTGATAATCCTTAGCGACGGGATGGGCAGCGGTGCCCGTGCTGCAGCGGAGAGCAAAGCAACCATCGTTCTTCTGGAAAGGCTGCTCGAGGCAGGTTTCAAGAAAGAGGTGGTGCTGCGCAGCGTCAACTCCCTGCTGCAGCTGCGCACGGGTGACGAGAGCTTTGCCACCGTGGACATGGCCCTGATCGACCTGGTTGAGGGAGAGGTGGAGCTTCTCAAGATCGGAGCCGCCCCCAGCATGATCAAGCGCGGAAAGGAGGTCTGCAGTATCGGGACTGCCTCGCTGCCGCTGGGGATTCTCTCCCGGGTGGAGGTGAAGGGCTATTTGGAAAAGCTGGAGCCGCATGATCTGCTGGTTATGGTTACCGACGGAGCCCATGACTCCGGGGGCCAGCTTTCCTGGCTGAGCGCCTTTCTCCGCCAGATGGAAAACTCCCCACCGCAGATCGTGGCCGACCGGATCGTGGAGGAAGCGGCGCGCTGCTCCGGCGGCCGGCTGCGCGACGACCTGACTGTAGTGGCCTGCAGGCTGATCCGATTAAAGCGATAGCCGTACCGGGTGTGCGAACAGGATAAAGAACAACCCCTGAACGAGGGTTTAGGGGTTGTATCTTTTATTAAAAATACGGGCCTGTCTAGACTATGGTAGAATGTCATTGAAGGACAGGCCCGCCTTGACCGCGGGATGGAGGAGGTTGCAGGGGAGGTGGCGCGGCGGCCTGCCGGTAACCGATGCTGGTAAAGAAAGTGATCCGTTACATCGAGCGGTACCGCCTTATCGAGGCGGGGGACCGCGTGCTGGTGGCCCTTTCCGGGGGGCCCGATTCGCTGTGCCTGCTCCACCTACTCTGCGCCCTCCGGCCGCGCTACCGGCTCCGCCTGGCTGCTGCTCACCTCGATCACGGCATCAGGACGGAGGCGCGGCAGGAAGCGGAGAGGGTGCGCCGCCTCGCCGGAGAATGGCAGATCCCCTTCGAGGGAGCTGCCATCGATGTCCCCGCCTACCGGCGGGAGCAGCGGCTCTCCCCCTCGGAGGCTTCCCGCATCGTCCGCTACCGTTTTCTTTTGAGGGCGGCAAAAAAGCATAAAAGCGACAAGATTGCCTTGGGGCACCAGCTCGACGATCAGGCGGAGACGGTGCTGTTTAATCTGCTCCGGGGGACAGGCCCCGATGGTCTGGCCGGGATCCTGCCGCGGCGGCTCCTCGGCCCCGTGGAGCTGATCCGGCCGCTGCTGGCCATCACCAGGGAAGAGATCGAAGACTATTGCTGTGAAAAAGGGCTGGCGCCGATTCTCGATCCGAGCAACCTGCAAACGGTCTATACCCGCAATCGGATTCGCCTGGAGCTGATCCCCCATCTCGAGGAAAACTATAATCCCCGTCTAAAACGCGCCCTCGCCGGGACGGCGGCGCTGATGGAAGCCGATCGGGCTTATCTGCAGGAGGCCGCAGATAAAGAATTTTTGCGGTTGGCCCGGCAGCATGCAAAGGGGATGCTGCTGGAGCGGGCCGCCCTGGCAGCGCTCCCGGAGGCGCTGCGCGGCAGGGTCGCCCGGCTCGCACTTTTAAGTTTTATGCCTCGCAAAAGGATCAGCCGGCGGCAGGTAGAACAGCTCCTCCACCTGGCGGAAAGGGAAGGGCCGGCCCGGCAGATCTCCCTGCCCGCCGGGGTGCTGGCCCGCCGTTCCCGAGAGCATGTGATCCTGTGGAAGGCACCCCCGGCGGGGGCGGGGGAAGGGGTTATCGACGCCCGCCCGCTGCAGATTCCCGGCCGCACCATTTTTGGCGGCGGAGCCGTGGCCGTGGAGGCTGCCCTTTGCCAGCCCGGCGAGCTGGAGTGGCCGCCCTCCCCGCAGCAGGCCTATCTCGATTACGAAAGCCTGCCCGGGCCGCTGCAGCTCCGGGGTCGCTCTCCGGGCGATCGCTTCCATCCACAGGGAGCGCCGGGCGGTAAAAAACTTAAAGATTTCTTGATCGATCGAAAGGTGCCCCGTCACCAGCGCGATCACCTGCCGCTCGTTGCCGCCGGCGGCGAAGTAATCTGGGTGGCCGGTGAACGGATCGCCCACCCTTACAGAGTTACCGGTAAGACGTCGCGCGTCCTGCACCTCAGGTTGGTACAGCTAAAATAGTGGAGGAGGAGATCCTTTGAAGAATTCAACGCAGAAAGTATTGCTCAGTGAAGCGCAGATCGACCGCCGGGTGGAAGAGCTGGCCGGGGAGATCTCCGCCGAGTACAGGGGGAAAAAAGTTCTGTTGGTCTGTGTGCTGAAGGGAGCGGTGGTCTTTGCCAGCGATCTGATGCGCCGCTTGAAGGTGGCGGTGGAGATCGATTTTATGGCTGTCTCCAGCTACGGCTCGGAGACCGCCTCATCGGGAGCGGTGCGTATTTTGAAAGATCTTGACAGCAGTATCCGGGGGAAGGACCTCCTCATCGTCGAGGATATTGTCGATACGGGGCTGACTCTTGATTATATCTGCAAAAACCTGCTCAGCCGCAAGCCGTCATCGCTGAAAGTGGTCACGCTGCTCGACAAACCGGCCCGGCGGAAAGTTGAATTTACCCCAGATTTCTGTGGCTTCGAGATCCCCGATTATTTTGTTGTCGGTTATGGTCTGGATTTTGACGAAAATTACCGCCAGCTGCCCGGCATCCATATTCTCCAGCCGGGAAACAAGGGCTGAGCAGGTATTATCTGGTGGCTTCCGGCGGGCTCACCTGTGTTGCCTATGGGATAACGGTATGTTAGAATGAAGTAGCAATTTTGTCTCGTTGTCGGAGAGGAGGCAAGGGTAAAAATGCAATTATTCAGGCGCCAGGTGACCTTTTATCTGGTCATCGCCCTGCTTTTTATTGTCATGATGAAGCTGCTGTTTAACACCGGCACAGCACCGGAGAAAATTCCGTACAACGAATTTATCCAGATGATCCAGAACGAGCAGGTGAAAAGCGTTACCGCCTACGGCGATGAGATTGAAGCCGAGTTGAAGGATGAACGGGTAGTAACCACGGTTCGGCCGGAGGATCATGCCTTGACGGACCTCCTCCTGGAAAAAGACATCTCCTATGAAACTAATCCGCCGCGGGGCCCCAGCTGGTGGCAGACAGCCCTCACCTACGTGATCCCGCTGGTGCTGCTTTTCGGGCTCTTTTTCTTCTTTATGCAGCAGACGCAGGGCGGCGGCAGCCGGGTGATGAATTTCGGCAAGAGCCGGGCCCGCCTTCATGAAGGGGATCGGAAGAGGGTCTCCTTTGATGATGTGGCCGGCGCTGATGAAGAGAAAGCCGAGCTGGCCGAGGTAGTCGATTTTTTGAAAGATCCCCGCAAGTATATTGAGCTTGGCGCCCGTATCCCCAAGGGGATTCTTCTGGTGGGTCCTCCGGGGACGGGGAAAACGCTGCTGGCACGGGCGGTAGCAGGGGAAGCCGGAGTGCCTTTCTTCACCATCAGCGGCTCTGATTTTGTGGAGATGTTCGTCGGGGTGGGCGCTTCGAGGGTGCGCGATCTTTTTACCGATGCCAAGAAGAGCTCGCCCTGTATCGTCTTTATCGATGAGATCGACGCGGTGGGACGGCAGCGCGGCGCCGGCCTGGGCGGGGGCCACGACGAGCGTGAGCAGACCTTGAACCAGCTCCTCGTCGAGATGGACGGCTTCGATGTCAATGAAGGGGTGATCATCCTGGCGGCAACAAACCGGCCCGATATCCTCGATCCCGCTTTGCTGCGCCCCGGGCGCTTCGATCGCGAGGTGGCCGTGGGCGTGCCCGATGTTAAGGGACGGGAAGAGATCCTGAAGGTGCATACCCGGAACAAACCGCTACGGGAGGAGATCAACCTGAGGGATATTGCGCGGGCCACGCCCGGTTTTACGGGGGCTGATCTGGAGAATGTGGTCAACGAAGCGGCGCTGCTGACGGCACGCTCGGGCCATAAGAAGGTAGGAAAGGAAGAGATCGAAGAGGCTGTGGAGCGGGTTATCGCCGGCACCCAGAAGCGGAGCCGCGTCATCAGCGAGTTTGAGAAAAAGATTGTCTCCTTTCACGAAGCAGGCCATGCTCTGGTCGGCTTCCTGTTGCCCCATACCGATCCGGTGCACAAGGTTTCGATCATTCCGCGTGGGCGGGCCGGCGGCTATACGCTGATGTTTCCCGAGGAAGATCGCTATTTTATGACCCGATCCGAGCTCCTCGATCGCGTTACCACTTTATTGGCCGGAAGGGTGGCGGAGAAGGTCGTACTCGATGAGATCAGCACAGGCGCGCAAAATGATCTGGAGAGGGCCACCCAGATTGTGCGCCAGATGATCATGGAATACGGGATGAGCGACTCCCTCGGCCCGATCACGCTGGGCAATAAGCAGGACCAGGTCTTTTTGGGAAGGGACCTGGGGCGGGATCGCGACTACAGTGAAGAGATCGCCAAAGCCATCGATCTGGAAATTCGCCGGACCATCGATCAATGTTACCAGCGCGCGCAGGATATCCTGGAGGAGAACCGCGATAAGCTGAACGCTATCGCCGGGGCGCTTCTCGAGAAAGAGACCCTCGACGCCAACGAGATCACCGCGCTGGTGGAGGGTAAAAGCCTGGCGGAGGTCGAGGCTGCCCGCAGGGAGAAAGAAGATGCATCCAGGGCACAATCCGCCGGGGCTGTCCGGCCGCAGCGGCGGGAGGGGAAACCCGTCGCCGGCAAGACGAAGACGCAGCCCTGCACCTCCTTCCAGCAGGGCGATCACCTGGAAAATCCATCAAAAGAACATGGTGCTTGATAAAAAGGCTGCTCGCAGCCTTTTTTTATTGAACGGGAAAGGCGGTGTGTGCAATCCTGAAAGCAGCGGGCGGTCTTACGGAGATCGAAGGGATTAAAGTGGGGCACTGTACCGATGCCAACGCGGCGACGGGGGTGACGGTCGTTCTCGTCGAGGAGGGGGCCCGCGCCGCCGTAGACGTGCGCGGCTCGGCGCCGGGGACCAGGGAGACGGAGCTGCTGCAGCCCTCCCGCTTGGTGGAAGAGGTTCAGGCTATCGTGCTGGCCGGCGGCAGCGCTTTCGGGCTGGATGCGGCCGGCGGGGCGATGCGCTATTTAGAAGAGCGGGGGCGGGGCTATTCCACCGGCCCCATAAGGGTACCTATCGTCCCGGCAGCGATTATATTTGATCTGTTCATCGGCAGCGCTACCGTCCGTCCCGATGCAGAGATGGGTTACCGGGCCTGTCTCGAAGCCTCCGCCGGGCCCATTGTCGAAGGCTCCGTCGGTGCCGGGACCGGCGCTACGGTGGGTAAAATTTACGGCCCCCAGCAGGCGGTAAAATCGGGCTTGGGGAGCACCTCCTGCCGCTGCGGTGAGCTGGTAGTGGCCGCCCTGGCGGTGGTAAACGCCTTCGGTGATATCTATGACCGCCGGGGAAAACTCATCGCCGGGCCCCGCCATCCACAAAGCGGCCTCATGCAGTGCACCGCCGATCTGCTGCTCTCCCGCAGCAGCCCCGGGTTTTCCGGGAACACTACCTTAGGGGTAGTGGCGACAAATGGCTGTTTTAACCGCGAAGCGCTGCGCAAAATTGCCCAGATGGCCCATAACGGTCTCGCCCGCTCCATCTGGCCCGTCCATACGATGTGGGACGGCGATCTGGTCTTCAGCCTCTCCCTGGGGGAACAAGAGGCCGATATCAGCCTCGCCGGCACCATGGCCGCGGAAGCGCTCGCCGGGGCGGTGGAAAGGGCGATCGTAACGGCGACAACGCTGGCCGGCATCCCTGCGGTAAGCGATCTGCAAAAACAGGACTGTGATTAAATAATAACGCGATTAAGCCAACTTTTTGCAGGAATTAAACCGAACTTGTGGAATAGTTTATTCATAATGCCGATAAAGTAGGAGGTTAGGGCAAGAATTAATTAAATTTATCTTGAGGAGGTTTTTCTATGGCGTTGGATCCGACCAAGTATGCCGATTGGGAGATCGCTGAGGCGGCTGAGGCTACCATGAAAACGGTCTACCAGTTGGGAGAAGAGCTGGGCCTGGAGAAAGAAGAACTTTTGCCACACGGCCATTATGTGGCTAAGGTGGACTACAAAAGGGTTCTGGAGCGGCTGAAGGATCGCCCCGACGGCAAGTATATCAACGTTACGGCGATCACCCCCACCCCGCTGGGCGAGGGTAAGTCGACTACCACCATGGGGCTGGCTCAAGGGATGGGGAGACGGGGCAAAAATGTCTTTGCCACGATCCGCCAGCCTTCCGGCGGGCCGACGATGAACGTGAAGGGCTCCGCGGCCGGCGGAGGGCTGTCCCAGTGTATCCCCTTGACCCCCTTCTCCCTGGGATTGACCGGTGATATCAATGCGGTGATGAATGCACATAACCTGGCGATGGTAGCTGTAACTTCGCGCCTGCAGCACGAGTTCAATGCTACCGATGCTTTTCTTAAGCGCCGGAAGTTGGAGCGGCTGAATATCGACCCCCGCAATGTGGAGATGAAATGGATCATCGACTTCTGCGCCCAGGCGCTGCGCAATATCATTATCGGCCTGGGGACAAAAAGAGACGGTCTGATGATGCAGTCCGGTTTTGCCATCGCGGTCTCCTCTGAGGTGATGGCGATCCTGGCCATGGCCAAAGATCTGGATGATATGCGCCAGCGGATGGGCCGCATCGTTGTCGCTTACGACAAGCGCGGCAACCCCATTACCACCGAGGACCTCGGCGTCGCCGGAGCGATGACCGCCTGGATGGTGGAGGCGATCAACCCGAACCTGATGCAGACCTTGGAAGGGCAGCCCACCTTTGTCCATGCCGGTCCTTTTGCCAATATCGCCGTAGGGCAGTCCTCCATCATCGCCGACCGGGTAGCGCTGAAACTCTCCGACTACGTCCTCACCGAATCGGGCTTCGCCGCCGATATCGGTTTCGAGAAGTTCTGGAATATCAAATGCCGTGAATCGGGCCTGACTCCGCACTGTGCGGTGATCGTGGCGACCATCCGGGCTCTGAAGTGCCACGGTGGTGCGCCGCTGCCGCTGCCGGGACAGCCTCTCGATCCTGCTTACAACGAGGAGCAGCTCGAGTGGGTCGAGGCAGGATGCGAGAACCTGATTCACCATGTCAACACGGTGAAAAAAGCAGGGATCAACCCCGTGGTCTGTATCAATGCCTTCCATACCGATACCGACAACGAGATCAAGCTGGTTCGCCGCCTTGCCGAAGAGGCGGGGGCGCGGGTTGCGCTCTCGAAACACTGGCAGTACGGCGGTGAAGGGGCTCTCGAGCTGGCCGACGCAGTGATCGAGGCCTGCGATGAGCCCAGCAACTTCCGCTTCCTCTACGAGCTGGAGACGCCGCTGCGCGAGCGGATCGATCTTATCGCCAGGGAGGTCTACGGCGCTGACGGAGTGGAGTATTCGCCGGAAGCGCTGGAGAAAGCAAAGCGGATGGAGAAAGATCCCGCCATGCAGAAGCTCGGTACCTGCATGGTTAAGACTCACCTCAGCCTCTCTGACGACCCGCTGATCAAGGGTGTGCCGAAGGGATGGAAGCTCTATATCCGGGATATCCTGACCTACGGCGGGGCCGGTTTTGTTGTTCCTGTGGCGGGAGCGATCTCGCTCATGCCCGGCACCGCGGCCAACCCGGCATTCATGAATGTAGATGTGGATGTGGAGACGGGCAAGGTGAAGGGGCTCTTCTAGAGCGCTGCCGGCTTTGCCGGATTCGGAAATAAAACAGGGGCTGTCCGGGAGGGCGGCCCCTTGCCTTTGGTACGCCCGGGGTAAGGGCGCTGCTTATGCTTCTGCTGCTGCCCCTTTCCCGTTGAGTAAAGGGAACCGTCCCCTTTACTCACGGGGCAGCTTCCCGATTCGGTACCAGCTCTTCCGGTAAAGTCTCACCCCCGCGGTAGGCGGCCGCTCCTCGAGCAGGCGGCGCACGGTCTTACCCTCCCCGGGAACCGGCAGGCCCGGCGCAATATCCGCCAGGGGCCGCAGGACAAAATAGCGACCGGTGAGGCGTGGGTGGGGCAGCTCCAGAAGAGGGGTCCGCATGATCACACTACCGTAGAGAAGCAGGTCCAGATCGATGGTGCGGGGGCCCCAGCGCTCGCCCCGTTCCCGCCCCAGGGCGGTTTCGATGGCCTGCATCTTTCGCAGCAGGAGCGCCGGGGGGAGGGAGGTCTCGAAAGAGGCGCAGCTGTTCAAAAAAAGGCCCTGCGGTGGCCCCCCCACAGGGCTTGTCTCGTAGAGAGGTGAAACGGCGCCGAGCAAAAGCGCTTCGCGCTCCAGCCTGAGCAGCGCCCTTTCAAGATAGTGCTCCCGTTCCCCCAGGTTTGCGCCGAGGCCGATAAAAACGACGGACATAATCAGTTGCCTTTCCGCCTGCTGAGCTCTACCGTCACGCCGCCTTTAACGGTGGGGATGGGCGGGTGGGCTTTGCAAACAGCAACCCTCACCGCCCCGATGCCCCCGATCTCGAGCAGGGCGGCGGCGATCTCCCCCGCCACCGTCTCCAGAAGACGCCTCGGTTTGCCTTCGATGATCTTGCAGACCAGCTCCACCGCCCGGCGGTAGTCGACCGTTTCAGAGAGCTGGTCCTCTGCCGGCGGCGCCCCATCGAGGGCGAGCTCCAAGCTGACCCGGAATTCCTGGCCCAAAACCTGCTCCTCGGGGAGGACACCGTGGTAACCGTAGCAGGTTATTTCCTCTATCCTAATTGTCATCGCCCTTTTCATGCGCTCCCCCCTCCGGTCCGGCGCACCATCGCATCGGTCATCTGGACGACGCGGCGCATCTCCTTAACATCGTGAACGCGGACAATTTCCGCTCCGGCGGCGATCCCGTAGGCGACGGTGGACGCTGTTCCCTCCAGTCTCTCCAGCGGGGGGAGGTCAAGTGTCTTTCCGATCATCGATTTGCGGGAGGTCCCCAGCAAAAGGGGGTAGCCGAGGCCGCGAAAGTCTCCCAGGCGCTGCATCACGGCCAGGTTCTGGTGGAGGTCCTTGCCGAAGCCGATCCCGGGGTCGATGATGATTTTATCCTTGCTGATGCCGGCGGCTTTGGCCAGATCGATCGATTCCTGCAGCTCCAGGATCACCTCGGGGACGAGCTCGCGGTAGACCGTGGAGCTGCGATTATGCATCAGGCAGATGGGGACGCCAAAAGAGGCGACCACCCCGGCGAGCAGCGGGTCGCCCTTGAGCCCCCAGATATCGTTGACCATCTCCACACCCGCCTCCAGCGCGGCCCGTGCTGTGGCCGCCTTGAAGGTGTCGATGGAAAGGGGGGTAGAGAAATCGGTGCGGCTTTTGAGCGCCTCGATCACCGGCATAACCCGGGCGATCTCTTCAGTTGCGCTGATCCCCCGGTAGCCCGGCCGGGTTGATTCTCCGCCGATATCGATAATATCGGCGCCTTCAGCGGCCATCTGGCAGGCCCGCTCCACCGCCGCCGGAAGGCTGTTGTATCTCCCCCCGTCGGTGAAAGAGTCGGGGGTGACATTGAGGATACCCATGATCAGCGTTCGCTCTCCCAGGGGCAGGCGGTGGCGGCCCAGCTGCAGGACGCCCGGCCCTTTGCGCCGCTTTCGCCGTAGCAGCCCGAGAATGGTGCGTCCGGCGGCAGCCGTCTCTTCGCCGGAGCGCTTCAGCATCTCCGACAGCTCTCTCAGTGAAACCTCTCTTCCCTGCAGCAGGATTTCCCGCCCCGCTTCTCCGCAATCGCCTTTGAGCAGTCCAGCGGTTATACCGAGGGTTGCACACTGCTGCCGGATCAGGGTAGCTGTTGCGGGAGGGACGGCAGAGAGCCTAATACTGCAGAGGCGCAGCTCTGCGGGTGAGTCGATCCAGTCCCAGCGGTGCGCTTCCGTCCCCGGATTGATGATCTTGTACCAGAAGGCTTTCATTGAAGTTCTCCTTTTTTAGTATTCAATAGAGCAGTTTTTCCCGGTGCGGGCGCTGCGCCAGACCGCGGCAGTCCTCCCGGGCATGGCAAGAAAAACAGGTGCGCGACAGGGCATCGGCCCGGTAGAGCGCCCTGCTCAGCGGGGAACGGTGCTCACCGGGCGTTTGGCGGCGGTGTTGGGCGATCGCTTTTACGATCAGCTCTCTCTCCGGAGCGGCGAACCCCGCCCGCTCCAGAAGCGCCCCGGCCAGCGCGGCGCTGTGGGCGGCATGATCCCCCTCGCCCCGGTACTCTTTCCAGCGACCGATGTCGTGGAGCAGGCCGGCGCCGTAAGCGATCTCCTTCGAGATAAAGCGGCATCCCTCTTCCAGTAGCAGCAGGTAGGTCAGCCGAGCTACCGCGAGGGAGTGCTCAAAATTGTGATGGCAAAAAGGGCGGCTCTCCTCGAAGGCCCTGTTTTTCAAGAGGTGGCGGCGGTAATCAGCGTCACCAAGAAGGCGGTTTATTCGATCCATATCTTGCGCAATCAATGCCTTCCTTTTTCGATGAGGGTGAAGACCTCGCCCCGGGAGCTGGCATTGCTGCGGAAGACGCCCCGGACAGCAGATGTTACCGTAATCGCCCCCGGTTTTTTAATGCCGCGGATGCTCATGCAGAGATGCTCTGCCTCCACCACCACCACTACCCCCTTCGGTTTCAGCTCCTCCATGATGGTATCGGCCACATTGCTGGTGAGTCGCTCCTGCAGCTGGGGACGGCGGGCGATAACATCGGTCACCCGAATAAGCTTGCTCAACCCGACGATACGGCCGCCCTCGGGAATATAGGCCACATGAGCCTTGCCGTAAAAGGGGAGCAGGTGGTGCTCACACATGGAGTAAAAGGGGATATCTTTCAGCAGGATCATCTCTTCATGTTTGTTGGTGTTAAAACAGGTCTGCAGATGCTCCCGGGGATCATGCTGTAGCCCGGCGAACACCTCGGCATACATCTTTGCCACCCGTTGCGGTGTGGCGCGCAGCCCTTCACGATCGAGATCCTCCCCGATAGCTTCCAAAATCATCTCCACGGCGCGAACGATTTTCTCTTGGTCGATCATAGCAGGCAACCTCGCTTTCAAAAAGTGATTAACGATGCGATAGAGAGTAAGAGAACATGAAGCAGTGCACAGCTGAGGATATTTTCTGTGCGCAGGTATAGATAGCCCAGCACTACAGCGCTGCCGGGAACCAGAACTAATAGCTCTACGAGAGTGTGGGGACAGGCAAGGAGCGATGGAGACTCCACCGCCACCACGGCGAAATGGAGCAAGCCGGCGAGGAGAGCGGTAAGCAGCAGGCCTGCAGGGGCGCCCCATCGGCGGCCGAGGGTGGTCTGGATAAAGCCGCGCCAGATCAGTTCCCGCGCCAGGGCGATTAATAAAATTAAAAGGAGCGGAAGGGCGACAGCGCCGGGGCCCGCAGGAATAATCTTCTGCGGAAAACCGCGGGTAAGGATCATCAGCGCCAGCGCTGCGGCAAAGGCGGGGAGATAACCCTGCCCGAGCGTTTCGCGGGCGATCCCCAGCTCCCAGAGCTCAATATTTTTGTTGTAGAGCAGAAAGAGCAGCAGCCCGGCGGCGGCCAGGTATCCGCTGACGGCGCTTTGTCCCGGCCAGCCGCTTAAGAAAGGCAGCATCTCACCGCCCAGCACGAGCAGCGTTACCGCAGCGACGGCGGCTAGGGCCGGGTTGCCCGGCGGAGCCCGGTAAAGTTTGTCCCAGTAACGGGAGCGGCGCCGGTCAAGGGTGAACACGGAGATGATCAGCAGCACGATGAGGGTGAAGATGCTGTAAAGCGCCAGGGAAACGTAAATTTTTCCCCGGGGTTCTCGGAAGACGGGCGGCCAGAGCGGCTCACCGTCGCGGGAAAGAAAATAGTAGTAGATCTCTTCGGCGTCGGGGACAAAGGTGAGCGGGATCATGCTGCGCCAGATCACCGGCAGCCCCGGCTGACGCCCGTAGAGCTGCTCCATCTCGAGCCTCGCCCCGGGATCTTCGGCAGGGATATGGAGGACACATTCACGCATCTCTTCAAAGTATTTTTCTTCGGCGATGATGTAGATACCCGCAGGCGCCGGATCATCAGCCGTTTCGCCGGAAACGCTGTAGTCACCCTCCGCCAGAATCAGGGCGCCTTCCTGCTTTTCATGGCGATAAAGCGGAAGAATGAGCCCCCCTTCCGGGTAGGAAAGCTCCAGATCTTCTATTTTGAAGGAGCAAGGCTCAAAATCGTAGGTCTCCTTAGTGTCGTAGCTGAACGGAGCCGCGGCCAGCGCACCGGGCATATAAAGCACCAGTAAAAAAGCGGCAGCGCAGAGTACGGCGACGATTATGAGGAGAATAATCAGTGTAACTAGGTAGTTGTAACGGCCGTTACTTTTAAAAGGCACCGCCATTCATCCCCCGGGTCCAGCAATATTGACAGGTACAATTCGACGATAACAGTGTTATTCCTGCAAAAAGCACGTCCCGGCGTCTGTTGAAAAAATTTCTGGACTGCTGCGGCGATGGTTCTTTTCAAAGAACGCTCCATCTGTTATATTGTAATTAACTTAACAGGGAGCGATAAGATGCTTTTAGCTGTCGATGTGGGCAATACCAATATCATGGTGGGGGTATTTCGCGAGCAAAAAATTGCGGTCTGCTGGCGTTTAGCTACCGACTGGAACAGCACTGAGGATGAGCTGGGGATCACCATCAAGAGCCTTCTGCACAATAGCGGGCTTTCCGCGGGCGATATCGGCGCCGTGGCGATCTCCTCGGTGGTCCCTCCCCTGATCTACTCCCTGGAAAAGATGGCCGAGAAATACTTCGCTGTGTCGCCGCTGCTGGTGAGGCCCGATATGCGGACGGGCCTGAAGATTCTTCTCGACAACCCCCAGGAGCTCGGCGCCGATCGCATGGTCAATGCTCTCGCCGGATACAGGCTTTACGGGGGGCCGCTGATCATCGTCGATTTCGGGACAGCGACCACCTTTTGCGCCATCTCCGCCGAGGGCCATTACCTCGGTGGGGCTATCGCTCCTGGGATCGGCATCTCGGTGGAGGCGCTTTTTGAGAAAGCGGCCAAACTTCCCCGGGTGGAGCTGGTCTGCCCCCCCACTGTTATCGGCAAGAGCACCATCGCCGGTTTGCAGTCCGGTATTGTTTACGGATTTGTGGGACAGGTTGACGGCATCGTCCAGAGGATGTCCGAAGAATTTCCCACACCGCCGCTGGTCGTAGCTACGGGCGGTTTCGCCTCGCTCATCGCCCGGGAATCGAGAACCATCGTCCGGGTAAACCCCCTGTTGACGCTGGAGGGGCTGCAGATCATCTACCGGCAGCAACAGGATCTGCCGGAGCGTCCCGGCAAGGGCGGGGGGAGTTAGCAGAGTGTCTACCAGTGTTTTGAAGGTTTCCCCTGTTCAAACTTTATGATTAAGAAGGATACCAGGGTGCCTGAGGAGAACTACCTAAGGTATTATTAATGTTGCCGAAGGAAAGATTTTTTTTGCGGGAGGGCTGCTGATTGAAAGATGAGATTACCAGAACGGTTTTTCGCTATGTCTTGCTTCTGGTGCTGATGTACGGTTTTTACGTAGTGGCGCACGGCCATCTTTCCCCGGGAGGCGGTTTTGCCGGCGGAGTAATCCTCGGCCTGGGGGCGCTCCTCTATCTGCTGGTATTCGATCTTGGCTGGAGGGAGCGTTTTCGTAATCTACCGCTCGATATCGCTGTGGTCCTGATTGGACTCGGCAGCCTTATGGAGGCGATTAAGTATCTGCTGCCGACGAAACATGGACCCACCGGGCTGCCCGGCGAGCTTTTCAGCGTAGGGATCATCTCGGTGGTCAATCTGGGGATAGGCTTGCTGGTAGCCAGCACGATCCTGAGCATCTTTTATTTAATGGCAGAGGAGCAGAAGGAATGAATTGGGGCGCTTTGATCGCTAATTTTCCGTACCTTGTTTCGGTAGTGGTCTTCGGTATCGGTATCATCATCGTTTTAACCCAATCCAATCTTTTAAAAAAAGTAATCGGTCTAAATATCATGACCAGCGCTGTTTTCCTCTTTTATATCGCTTTCGGCAATATTGAAGGTGGGGTTGCACCGATTCTTGACCCGGCAGCTCCGGCGGAGCTCTATATCAACCCCCTGCCCTCGGGGCTGATCCTCACCGGCATTGTTGTCGGCTTTTCCACATCAGCATTTGCTTTGGCATTGATTGTTAAGATGTATGCCCATTACGGGACAATCAATGCACCGGATTTTATGAAGATGAGGTAGGTGGATACTCTTGGCAAAGGTGCCGCTTTATCTGATCCTGGGAGGCCTGATCCCTTCTTTCGCCATGCCGGTTTTGGCACGCTGGAAAAGAAAGGCCTGCGCCCCGCTGGCTGTCATTGTCTGCGGGAGCCTTTTTGCGCTGGCGCTCTATCTCAGCGGTGGAATGGTTGGGAAGCTTCAGCCGATCTACCAGGCTGTGGCCGATTGGAGCCCTCCCTGGGGGATCGAGATCGCTATCGAACCGGTCTCAGCGCTGATGGCTGTCCTGATCACCGGTCTTTATCTTCTTATCGCTCTATTTAGCTGCCGCTCCTTGAAAAAAGAGATCAGCGTCGATTCCATCGGATGGTACTACGTAGAATTTTTGCTCTGCATGACAGCGATGCTGGGGCTGGTGATCACTCACGATATCTTCAACATGTATGTCTTTATCGAAGTGGTGGGGATCAGCGCCGTGGCTCTGGTAGTGAGCAAGGGCGATCGCTACTCCACCGAGGCCAGTCTCAAGTATCTGATCCTGGCGACGATCGGCTCCGGTTTTGTCCTGCTGGCCATCGGGATGCTTTATATGATCACAGGCCACCTGAATATGCGCTTTGCCGGTGAAGTTTTCGCTCAGAACGCGGGGCAGTACCCTTATATGATCTGGGTCATGATGACTCTCTTCGTCGTCGGATTCGGGATCAAATCGGCGCTCTTCCCCCTTCACCTTTGGCTGCCTGATGCGCACGCCTCCGCCCCCTCGCCGTCGAGCGCCATCCTTTCCGGCCTGGTGGTGAAGGTCTATATCATCGCCCTCTTTAAGCTCTTCTTTATCGTTTTCGGCAACGAATTTTACCAGCAGAGCAATATCCGTATTCTGCTGCTTATCCTGGGCGGTGCGGCGATGCTCTTCGGCTCTTTCTTTGCTTTTGTCCAGCTCGATCTGAAGCGGCGGCTTGCTTACTCCACCGTCGCCCAGCTCGGCTATATCTATCTGGGCCTGGGTCTGGCGACCCCCTGGGCTATCGTCGCTGCATTTTATCACCTCGTTGTTCATGCCTTGATGAAGACCTGTCTCTTCCTTTGTGCCGGGGCGATCTCATACCAGACGGGCCGGAAGAAGGTGACAGGGCTGCAGAATATCGGCTATACCATGCCGCTCACGGCGGCCTCCTTCACCGTGGCCGCTTTCTCCATGGTAGGGCTGCCGCTGACAGGGGGATTTATCTCCAAATACCTGCTGGCGGTGGAGAGCATGGGGGCGCATTACCCCTATTTTATCGCTCTGCTTGTGCTCAGCGGCCTGCTTAACGCAGCTTACTATTTCCCGATCATCTGGCAATTTTACTTTGTCAACGAGAAAGACCCCCCGGAAAGAAGAGTCCTGCAGAAAGACAAAATTCCTTTTACGATGCAGCTGCCCATCGTGGTTACCGCGGCGGGGATCATCGTGCTGGGTACCGCAGGTGTAGCGGCCTACGGCTACCTGCAGCAGATCGTTGTTCATTTTCTAGGTTAGCGGAGGAGGTGTTCTAGTGGCCGGACGAAAAGATATCCGGGGTGCGATTTTGATATTTGCCCTGCTCATGGGCTTCTGGTTGCTGCTGTCGGCGACACTGCACTGGCAGCATCTCCTGGTGGGGACGGTTCTCAGCCTGGGAATAACCTTTACCTGGTCCAGAATTAAGATTGGCGGAGGCCGCCGGACCTCTTTTTCATTGAAGCAGACGGGCCTCATGCTCTACTACCTGCTGTGCCTCATCTGGGAGGTGCTGAAGGCCAATATCATGGTGGCGCTCATCGTGCTTAATCCCAGGCTTCCGGTATCGCCGGGCATCGTCATCACGCGGACCGCTTTAAAGCGCGATCTGATGCGGGCTCTTTATGCCAATTCGATCACCCTGACCCCGGGGACGATTACCGTGGATCTGGAGGACGATCGCCTTGTCGTCCATGCCATCACCGTTCCCGCCGGGCACGGTGTTCTCGACTGGTATCTCAGCGACCAGGCGAAAAAAATAGAAGGAGAAGGGAGTTAATATGCTGGCTTCCTTTTTGAATGTTCTCATTATCGGGTTGATCATCGTAGCTGCGGCGGCTCTTTACCGGGCTTTTGTCGGCCCCACGACGATCGACCGTGTCCTTTCCATCAACCTGGTTACCTCCGAAGTGGTGGCCCTGATCCTGATCTATTCCTATCTGCATGGGAGCGCTCACTATATTGATGTGGCCCTGGTCCTGGTGCTGGGCTCCTTTATCGGCACCATCTGTGTGCTGAAGCTTCTCAGTGAAGGTAAACTGATCTAACTACCTGCAGGGCGAGGGGAGGTAAGTAAAAATGATTAAACATTTAGCGGCGATGATCTTGATGGGGAGCGGCTTCTTCTTTCTGGCAGTAAGCGCCATCGGACTGATCAGGATGCCCGATGTTTACAACCGGATGCATGCCCTGGGCAAGTGTGACACCCTGGGCAACTGGCTGCTTATCCTCGGGCTGATCCTGGTGATCGGGGATCTTACCTCGGCGGCCAAGATGGCGCTGATCATCATCCTGGTGGCGCTGATCAATCCGGTGATGACGCATCTTCTGGCCAAAACATCCTACGGTTTGGGCATGGATCTGGTAGAAGGAAGTTATCTGCTGGATGACTATACATCGCCAAAAGTGAACGAGGAGAGGGGTGAGCAGAAGGGATGAACCCTTTAATTATTCTGCTTTTCATGGTCCTTCTGGTGAGCTCCCTGGCTATATTTTTCTTTGAAGATCTGCTCTATGTGGTGATCATTTTCGGTGCTTACAGCCTGGTGATGGCTCTGATCTGGCAGCAGCTCAATGCGCCCGATATCGCCATTACCGAGGCGGCGGTCGGTATCGGCATGACTGTGATCATGATCACCGTAGTAACTAAAGTAGGGAGGAAGCCTCAATGAAAAAACGGCCGCGCTATTTTGTCTACGCCCTGGCCTTTGTTTTGGCAGGCTTGCTTCTGCTCATGTTCATGCTGGCGATAGCGGAGATGCCCCCTTACGGCCAGCTCGGCAACCCGACCCACAACCAGGTATTTGATCGCTACGTCTGGGAAGGGCCCGTGGAGAGCGGCGGGCTGAACATGGTGACCAATATCATTCTCGATTATCGCGGTTATGACACTCTTTTAGAGACCACGGTTCTTTTCACCGCGGTGATGGCGATCATGTTGACCCTGGGAGCAGGGAAAAAGCAAAATAAGTAAATATCTTTTTAAGAACGTCAGGAGGGGGTTGAACCACCTTGCCTACCGGTGCGCAGTTGATTGTTGGAGCGGTGCTCTTCCCGATCGGAAGCGCTCTGCTGCTTGCCTTGATTCCCGAGAGATCAGATCGGGCCCGCAACACCATGGCGATATTTATCGCTGCGGTCACGGCGGCCATGGTCCTTATGATCCTGCCGGAGGTTCTCCAGGGCCGGATCGCCTTTATCTCAGTGCTGACCATTTTCCCAGGATTGGAGCTCGCTTTTCGCGCGGATCCTTTGGCGATACTTTTCGGAGTGATTGCGGCGGTATTGTGGGTCTTTACGGTGGTCTATTCCACGGGCTATATGGCACACGAAACAGATCGCCGGCGTTACTTCGTCTTCTTTATACTCTCCTTAGGTACGACCATGGGGATAGCTTTTTCGGCCAATCTATTTGTCCTTTATCTCTTTTATGAGCTACTGACTATCTTTACCTACCCCCTGGTTATTCACACGGGAGGCAAGAAGTCCCAGGTGGCGGGCAAGCGCTATATAATTTACAGCTTTGTCGGCGCAGCCTTTGTTCTGGCTGCTCTGGTGATGACCTACACCCTCACCGGCACGCTGGACTTTACTCCCGGCGGCATTGTTCATCCCGCCGTGGGGCAGGCGGGGTTATGGCGGCTCATCTTCGTCTGCTTTGTCATCGGCTTCGGCGTCAAAGCGGCGATCATGCCCCTTCACGCCTGGCTTCCCGCAGCCATGGTGGCGCCGACGCCCGTCAGCGCCCTTCTTCACGCTGTGGCCGTGGTTAAGTCGGGCGTCTTCAGCCAGCTCAGGGTGATGTACTCTGTCTACGGCAGCGAGGCGCTCTCTGTTTTGCAGCTCAGCCTTTTCGTCATCGTGCTGGTCAGCATCACCATCCTCGTCGCCTCCATCATCGCATTGAAGCAGGATGTCCTCAAGCGGCGCCTGGCCTACTCCACGATCAGCCAGCTCAGCTATATCATCCTCGGAGCGGGGCTGCTCACCTCCCTGGGGCTCACCGGGGGCCTGCTGCACCTGTTGAATCATGCTCTGCTCAAGATCACTCTCTTCTTCTGCGCCGGAGCGATCATCACCGTCACCGGCAAGGAGAGGATCAGCGAGATGGCCGGGGTGGGCAGACAGATGCCGCTGACGATGTTCGCTTTTACCGTCTGCAGCGTCGGCATGATCGGTCTGCCCCCGACAAACGGGCTTATCTCCAAACTATTTCTCATGGCCGGCAGCATGGAGGTGGGGCATCCGGCGGTGATCGTGGTCCTGATTACCAGCGCTTTGCTCAATGCCGCCTATTTCGTACCGATCATCATCACCGCTTTCTTCAAAAAGGGTGACTTTGCACCCCGTCCGGGGGCGGAAGCCCCGCTCTCCATGCTCGGGCCCATCGTCTTGCTGGCCCTGCTTTGCCTGGTGGTGGGGATCAAGCTCGATCTGACGGTGCCCTTTATCCAGAGTATTGCCGGTTACCTTTTCTAGGCGGGACGGTTGAAGTATTTCTGATTAAGGAAGTGATCGCTCGTGAATATTTTGCTTATCCCGGTGGTGGCGCCCCTTTTTTTGACACCCTTCCTGTACCTGGTTTCCCACCGGTGGAGGCGTATTCTCACCGTTCTCTACACGTTGAGCCTTTTTGCGGCGGCGCTTTCCCTTCTTGTGGGGAGCGGTATTCTCAACGAAACCCTGCTTGGCTCCGATTACCTGGCCCGCAGCGGGCTCTCGCTGCTCACCTTTACCCTGCATCCCTACGGCAGGATCGCCGCCTTCGGTTTTACCCTGGTGGGCGCCTTCGGCCTCCTCTACGGCCTCAAGCATACCACCGCTTCTGAGCAGGTAATTTCGATCTGGGCCGTCGCCGCTGCCATCGGAGTCTCCTTTGCGGGCAATTTCTTGACCTTTCTTCTCTTCTGGGAAATGCTTTCGCTTGCCGCCGCTGGCCTAGTTTATCTAAAAAAGAGTGCGCATTCCACGAAGATGGCCACCCGGCTGCTCGCCTTTCAGCTTGTAGGCGGCTTTTCGCTCACCGTGGGGATCGTGCTGCAGTACTGTGCTACCGGCTCCCTGGAGCTGGCACTGCCGGTGGCGGGCAGTCTTCCCTTTTTCATTCTCGGCATCGGCATTAAGACGGCTTTCATCCCCCTGCATCTCTGGGTGCCCTGGGGTTACCCGGCCGCTTCCTTCCCCTGCAGCGTGCTGCTGGCAGCGCTTTGCACGAAGGCCGGTGTTTACGGGGTCGCCAGGATCCTGCCGCCCAGCGAGGGGATCGCCCTCATGGGCGCCCTCATGGCAATCACCGGTGTGAGTATGGCCCTGATCCAGGGCAATCTCCGCCGCCTGCTCTCCTACCATATCATCAGCCAGGTGGGTTACATGGTTGCCGGTGTAGGTCTGGGGTTCTGCTCCGCTGTCGCTGTTGACGGGGGCCTTTTGCACGTGGTCAACCATATGATCTACAAAGCGCTGCTTTTCATGAGCGCCGGGGCGGTCATCTACGCCACCGGCAGCGAAAAGATCAGCGAGCTGCGCCATCCCCAAAAAGGGGAGGAGGGCCCCGCCCTGTGGAGAGTTATCCCCGTCGCCGCCATCGGAGCGGTCATCGGGGCGCTCTCTATTGCCGGGATGCCTCCCTTTAACGGTTACGTCAGCAAATATCTTTTAAAAAATGGGACCCACGATTTTCCGCTGATCTACTGGACCCTCCAGATAGCCAGCGTGGGGACCGCCCTCTCCTTCGCCAAGTTCGTCTATCTCGCTTTTATCAGAGGGAAGCTCAGGGTTAAACATCCGCTGAATCTTTCCATGCAGGCGGCGATCATCGGGATGGCAGCCTGTTGCACAATTTTCGGCCTTTTCCCCGGGTTGCTCAAGCCGATCCTTCCTTTCCAGAGCGACCTGCAGGTCTATACCGCTAGCGGGGTGCTCATGGCCGCAGGCCTTGTCGGCGGGGGTATTCTGCTGTTTGCCCTCTTTTCGCGGCAGCTGGAGAAAGAGAGCATGATCCAGGCGCGCTTCTCCGGCGCCCTGCGCGGGTTTGGCCTGGCCGTGGGTGTTCCTCTACTCTCTATCGGGCGCTCTCTTTACCGGGCGGGGCTGTTGCTTCTGGACTACAGCGCGGCCGCTTTTGCCTACCTCTATCGCAGTTCCTTCAAGCTGCTACAGAGGCTTGATTACCGCCCTGGCGAATCCGGGCCCTTCCTGACAATAAACTTCAGCAATATCGACTTCGATGTTATCCTGGTCGTCCTGATTTTCGGTATTATCCTGGTAGCTCTCTTTTCGGTTCAATTCGGCTTACAGGCTTTCCTGGGGTAACAAA
>DUVX01000076.1 GCA_012840855.1 Bacillota bacterium
CAGCCCGAAGGGGTGCACGGCTTCTCCCGAGTGGTCGACCACGAAGCCTACCGCTGGGCCGACGGGGGATGGGCGGGACCCCAATGGGAGAGAGCGCTCATCTACGAGCTCCATATTGGCACCTTCACCGCCGGAGGCAACCTCCGGAGCGCCGCGGCGAAATTGGACCATCTGCTCGAACTGGGGATCAATACGGTGGAGCTGATGCCGCTGACGGAGACCCCGGGACGATGGAACTGGGGCTACGACGGAGTCAATCTTTTCAGCGTGAACCATAATTACGGCAGCCCCGAAGATCTGAAGCAATTCGTCGACTGCTGCCATCGCCGCGGCCTGGCTGTGATCCTCGACATTGTCTACAATCACTTCGGCCCCGAGGGAAACTACCTTGCTAAATTTGGCCCTTATTTCACCGAAAAATATGATACCCCCTGGGGGGCGGCGGTGAATTTTGACGACAGCGGCTGTGCGGCGGCGCGGCGGATGGTCCTCGAGAGCGTGCGGCACTGGATTGAGCGCTACCATTTCGACGGGCTACGGCTCGACGCCGTCCACGCCATCAAAGACGGGAGCAGGCCGCATATCCTCGAAAAGATCGCTGCCACGGCGCGGCAGCTGGAGAAAGAGCTGGGGCGGCGCATCGTCATCATCTCTGAAACCGACGCCAATGATGCGCAGCTCATCAGGACCTCGGAAGAGGGCGGCTACGGACTCGACGGGCAGTGGATGGACGATTTTCACCACTGCGTGCACAGCATCCTCACCGGCGAGGAGGAAGGCTACTACGGGGACTACGGCCACTTCAAAGATCTGGAGAAGGTTTACATCAACTACCTCTACACAGGAGAGTACTCGCGCTTCTGGAAGAAGAGAAGGGGGAGCGACGCCGCGGAGCTGCCCGGCGAGCGCTTTGTTGTGTCCATCCAGACACACGATCAGGTGGGCAACCGCGCCCGCGGCGAAAGGCTCTCCCACCTCGTCGATCTGCCCTACCTGAAAGCGGCGGCGGGGCTCCTGCTGACGGCCCCCTATATCCCCATGCTCTTCATGGGTGAAGAGTACGCCGAGGAGAACCCCTTCCTTTTCTTTACCGATTACCACGATGCGGAGCTGAAAAAAGCCGTCGTGAAGGGACGGCGGGAGGAGTTCGCTTCTTTCGGGTGGTCGGAAGTGCCCAACCCAGAAGACGAGGCTACTTTTTTTAGCTCGCGCCTCACGCCCCGCGAGAGGTGGCAGCGCCACCAGAAGCAGATCTTCACCTATTACCGGGAGCTCATCGCCCTGCGCCGTAGCCACCCCGCCCTCGCTCTACCCGATAAGGGGGGCACTGCGGTGAGAGCAGAGCCGGAATCAAGACTGGTGCGGATCACCCGCCGGGGCGGCGGCCAGGTGATCACCGCCCTGGCCAACCTGGGCGGCAACACCGCAGAGGCGGTGGCGCTGCCGGGCCGGGAGATCTTCAATTCCGAAGCGCCCCGCTACGGCGGCCGGGAAGACGGCGAAAGCGCCGGGGCGACGCCTGCGGGGCGCACCCTCCTGCCGGGCCATTTTTTAATCTGCGAGATAGAGTAGAGGCGCAAGCCCCCAACCTGCCCGACCATACCTTGACTTTCTCCCCCGGAGAGATAGCATAGAGCTAAAAGGTGCGGGCGCCTGCCGGCAGCAGAGTGGGGGATGGAGCGGTGCTGGAGATTACCGGGAGCTTTCGTTTCCAGGGGAAACCGGTGCGCTGCCGTGAATACGGCAGCGGCCTGGTCAACCGGACCTACTGCGTCTCCTGCGACAGCGGGGCAAAGTATATTCTGCAGAGGGTAAATCGGGAAGCCTTCCAGGATCCCCCCGCCCTGATGAATAATATCGACAAGATCATCCGCTACCTCAAACCGCGGGCCCGCTCGCCCCGAGAGACGCTCTCCCTGGTGGCTACGGTCGATGAGGGGATCTACGCCCGGGATGAGGCGGGTGAATTCTGGCGGGCCTACGATTACATCGCCGACAGCATCTGCCTGGAGAGAGCTGATGGTCCCGCCGTATTTTACGAAAGCGGACTGGCCTATGGACGCTTTCTCGAGATGCTCTCTTCCTTCCCCCTTCGCGAGCTGACGGAGACAATTCCCCGCTTTCACGACACCGTTTTTCGCTACGAACGCTTCAAAGATACGGTGCGGCGCGATCCGCTGGGGCGCCTCCGGGAAGTCCGCGAAGAGATCGATTTCGCCCTCTCGCGTGAGCCCTTCGCCGCCCTCTTTATGGAGCTGCTCAGGAGGGGAGCGCTGCCCCTGCGCGTCACCCACAACGACACCAAACTGAACAATGTGCTCTTCGATCGCCGGACGCGCCGGGCGCTCTGCGTCATCGATCTTGACACCGTCATGCCCGGGCTGATCATGAACGACTTCGGCGATGCCATCCGCTTCGGGGCAAATAGCGCCGCCGAGGATGAGACAGATCTTTCACTGGTGGAGCTTGATCTGGAGCTCTTCCGCGCCTTTACCGGGGGATTTATCGAATCCTGCGGCGGGCAGATGACGGAGCTGGAGCGGGAGCTGCTGCCCGCTGGCGTGAAAATGATGACCCTTGAATGCGGGGTCCGTTTCTTGACCGATTACCTGGAGGGCGATACCTATTTCCAGACCGAGTACCCCGAGCATAACCGGGACCGCTGCCGGGCGCAATTCGCACTTTTCCGCGATCTGGAGAAAAAAGAGGCGGAGATGGTAAGGATCGTGCGGGGAAAGGGGACGTAGGGCAGGTTTTTTCGGCATAAGGCGGCGTTATATATGGAGATGACCGGGTAAATCCCCCCCGACCCCCCTTTTACAAAGGGGGGGATTTGAGGAGTTCCTTTTTACAAAGGGGGGATGATTTGAGGAGTTCCCTTTTACAAAGGGGGGGGATTTGAGGAGTTCCCCTTTACAAATGAGTGAGTGGAAGGGACGGTACCCTTGACTCACCAGGTCCCCCCCCTCACCCTGTCCCTCTCCCTCTCCCTCTCCCGCCAGGGGAGAGGGGACCGTACAGCAGGTTTTTTCGGCATGAGGCGGCCATTATGTATGGAGATGACCGGGTAAATCCCCCCCCTTTTACAAAGGGGGGGGGATTTGAGGAGTTCCCTTTTACAAATGAGAGGATGATTTGGGGAGTTCCCTTTTACAAAGGGGGGGGATTTGAGAAGTTCCTTTTTACAAATGAGTGAGTGGAAGGGACGGTGCCCTTGACTCACCAGGTCCCCCCCCCTCACCCTGTCCCTCTCCCGCCAAGGGAAAGGGGACGTACAGCAGGTTTTTTCGGCATAAGGCGGCGTTATATATGGAGATGACCGGGTAAATCCCCCCCGACCCCCCTTTTACAAAGGGGGGGGACTTGAGGAGTTCCCTTTTACAAAGGGGGGGGACTTGTGAGGTTCCCTTTTGCAAATGAGAGGATGAGTTGGGAAGTACTCCTTAACAAAGGGGGGATAATTATTTCTACTCCCCCTTTATTAAAGGGGGATTTAGGGGGATTTGGGAAGTACCCCTTTACAAAGGGGGAGACTGCGGTTTATTCGACGCGGGCGAAGGGCTGCTCGCGGGCCTCCTCCCCCTCCAGAGCGGCGAAATAGCGCTCGACCTCGTTCTCTGTGAGCGCATCGATGCGGTTGATCATCTCCGGGAAAAGGGGCGGGTAGATCTCGTAGAGATATTCGTACATCCGGTCCACCATGTAGTCCACATCGGGCAGCTCCCCCCAGATCTTCTGTAGATATTCCGTGGCCATAAAAAGCGCCTGGCAGTACTCCTGCAGCAGCGAGAGCAGCTGCTTCATTCTGGTAATGGCAGTCATATTCTCGCTCATATTGACGCGGTAAAGCTCAGAGGCCTTCTGCACCGCCACCTCCTTCCAGCGCACCACCTCTTCGATAAAGCGGTAGACGGCGGCAAATTCGCCCCCCCGCTCGGCCATATATTTCTCCAGGCCGTGGCGCAGATAGTCGATGCGGTTGTCGACGAAGACCTGGAGCGTCTCCACCAGGCCGACGATATGGCACGAGTCGAGGGGCTCCAGCTCCCGGCAAAGGATGAAGAGATCGGGGCAGCGGTCGATCTTTTTCAGCAGGGCGGCGCAAAGCAGATAGCCGTCGAGGCAGGGGCGCTTCTGCCGTCCCTCCGTAGGGCGCCAGCCCCAGTTGCAAGCCCGTTTCATCAGCCGGCGGTAGAGCACGATCTGGGTGTCGAGATCTTCGCGTGCCAGATCGTAGCCGGTCTCGCCGAGCCTGACAGCATGAACGGGGACATTCTCAGTGATGCGAAAGTTCTCCACCAGGGTATCGCAGATGCCGCAGAGGTATTTGCCGTTTTCCCAGAAGATGAGGGGATTGCGGTAGGTGCCGCTTTTCTCCACCGTATAGCGATCCACCCCGTCCACCCCCAGGGGGGGGTAATGGCCGTCGGCGCGCAGGACCAGCCGGATTTCCGGCGCCCAGCAGACCTGCTTAAATTTGACCTCGGGGAGCTGCTCGAAGCCCTCTACTTTCAAGACTTCATCGATATACTGCTCGGGGGTGACAAAGTGGACCCGGTAGAGCTCGCGATCTTCCTCGAGGAGCTCCTGCCAGGCGCGGGCGATGATCTCGACGGCGAGGTCACCGAAATCCATGAGCTCGAGATCCTGGATATAGAGGAGCACAGCGTCGGGCGGCGCCTGGTTCAGCTCCTGCCGCAGGACCTCCTTGTAAAGGGCAACCCCCTCGTCCATACCGATGGGGAAGGGCTCGCTCTGGCCGGTGAGATACTCGTTGAAGAAGACGGCGTAATCGCCCAGCTTGTAGCCCTGGTTCTTCACCTCGTCTCTCTTCATGCGGGTGATGGGACGCCAGATCTCCTGTGAGATGGGGAAATTGCGCGGGAAGGCGAGGAGGCAGCGGTGGGGGCTGCTGATCCAGAAGGGTTTGTAGAGATGATCCCCCGGCCCGCTCAGCTCGAAGGGCGCCTTCTTCTCCTGAAGGTGGGGAAAGATGACGTAGTCTATATTGGCTGCGGTGACGCCGGCGAGCTTATCGGCGCTGTAGGAGGCCTCGGGCGAAAAATAGCCCTTATATTTTGGATGCGGCACCGCCATATAGTCATGAAGGTACTGCATATTCCACACTATTTCCTGGGAAATCTCCTTTTCTTTCAGGAGCGAGATATGGGTATGGTGCGCATGGCCGTAAATGGGGTAGAGCCGCCCATCCTGGAAGGCGGCGCAGATCCGCTCCGCTATCGGCGGGATGATCTCGTGGATCTGCTGCAGCAGCTCATTGCTGTACTCCACGCAGATCGGCGCCTTCAACCTCTCGCCCAGCTGGATCCCCAGGGTGTAAACATCGCGCCCCTCTTCCTCCCGGGTCTTAATATAGTTGGCGTCGAGGACGGTCCCCCGCATCGGATTCTCCTCTTCCAGGTACGAAAGAAGCTTCTCCGGCAGATCCCAGAGAAGCTCGTGAGCATGAAAAGCAAGGACAACGTAGAGCTCTTTCATCGGTCTGTCTCCCCCTAGGGCTGCTTTTCCTGCGTCCCCCGGCTGCTGCCGCCGGGAGTGCGCCGGGAATTATAGTATGCCCCACCGCCGGGGGGGTAAACGGGCCGCCGGGGAAGAAAAGAAAAGCCCCGGCGCTACGAAGAGAGAGCGCTTTTTTCGTCGGGCCTCTCCGTCACCGCGTCCTCCAGCGTCACCGGCGGAAGCAGGATGGAGCGCTTCGCCCTGGCCCCCTCGCTGAGCTCGCGGCGGAAATCGGGATGGGCGATGGCGATGAGCGCCTCGGCCCTCTCGCGGAAGCTTTTCCCCCGCAGGTTGGCGATGCCGTACTCCGTGACCACGTAATGGACATCGTTGCGCGTCGTCGTCACCGAGGCCCCCTCGGAGAGGGCGACGCAGATACGCGAAACCTGCCCGCCCGCCGCTGTAGAGGGGAGCACGATAATCGATTTGCCACCGGGGGAGCGGGCGGAGCCGCGCACGAAATCGACCTGGCCGCCCACACCGCTGTAATGGGTGTAGCCGAGGGAGTCGGCGCAGACCTGGCCGGTCAGGTCCACCTCCAGGGCGCCGTTAATCGAAACAATCTTGACGTTCTTGCCGATAATCAGGGGATCATTGGTATAGTCGACGCCGTGCATCTCCACGGCGGGGTTGTCATCCACAAAATCGTAGAGCCTGCGCGTGCCCATGAGGAAGGTGGCGATGAGCTTGCCCCGGTGCAGCGTCTTCTTCATATTATTGATCACCCCCGCCTCCACCAGGTCGACGACACCGTCGGAGAACATCTCCGTGTGGATACCTAGATCTTTTTTTTCCGTCAAAAATTTCAGGGTGGCGTCGGGGATCGCCCCGATCCCCAGCTGCAGCGTGGAGCCGTCTTCCACGAGCGAGGCCACGTGGCGGCCGATGGCTTCCTCGATGGGGCCGATCTTCGGGCGGGGAACGGCGATGATCGGCTCATCGACCTCGACGATATGATCTACCGCGGAGACATGGATGAAGCTGTCCCCTAAGGTGCGGGGCATCTGCGGGTTCACCGCCGCCACCACCGTTTTGGCGCAGTGCGTGGCGACCCTGGTGTAATCCACAGAGACCCCGAAGCTCATGAAGCCGTGCTCGTCGGGCGGGCTGAGCTGCACTAGGGCCCGGTCGACGGGCAGGTAACCGTCCCGGAACAACTTCGGCACCTCAGAGAAAAAACAGGGGATAAAGTCGGCCCGGCCGCTGTTGACCGCCTCGCGCACCGAGGGCCCGGCGAAGAGGGAGAGATGCGAAAAATGCCGCTCCATGCCCGGCCCGCAGAAACGGTTCGGCCCCAGCATCAAAAAATGGATGATCGTGACGTCCTCGAGCCGCGCGGCCCCCTCCACGAGGGCCCGGCTCAGCGCCAGCGACTCCCCGGCGCAATGGGAGAGGATCACCCGGTCGCCCGGGCGGACCGCCCCGATGGCCTCCTCAACAGTGGTCAGCTTTTTCTTGTAAAGATCTTTCCAGTGCATACCCCTTCTCCTTACCATTTAAAGTATTTACACATATATTTTGTATTTGGCTACTTACTTTCTTTAAGTTCGACAGAATCTTTTAAATATCCTTTACTGTTTGCTCCTTGAATTTTCTAGAGTAACTGTAGATAGGTATTTGATCCTTGGCCCATCCCCCCTTTCTCTTCTATTGCTGTGATGGAAAAAAGATGCCTCATTTTCACATTGCCGGAAGGCGTGATAAAATAGGGGGCAACGAAGGGCCGCCCCCCGGGGCGGCTACTATCCAGGGAGGAATGCAGATGTACTGGCCTGAAAGAGGACCGGCAAATACTGAAGCAACTATCGAAGCAGCACTGAAAAGAGCCGCGGAGATCGGAGCGAGCAGGATCGTCGTCGCCTCCAACAGCGGCGCCACCGCAGAAAAGCTCTTTGAACAGGGAAAAGGAAAGGGGACCGGCATCGTCTGTGTAACCCACCATGTGGGCTTCACCGGGCCGGGCGAGGATGAGATGCCCACCGAAACGAGGCAAGCGCTGAAGGAGAAGGGCGTGGCGGTGCTGACGACAACGCACCTCCTGGCGGGAGCGGAGCGGGGGCTACGGAACAAGTTTCAGGGCGCCTACCCCGCAGAGATCATCGCCAACACCCTGCGCCTGCTCGGGCAGGGCCTGAAGGTCTGTGTGGAGATCAGCGTCATGGCTCTGGACGCCGGGCTGATCCCCTACGGCGAGGAGATTGTTGCCGTCGCCGGGAGCGGCGGGGGCGCCGATACGGCGGCAGTGATCACACCGGCCCATTCAAACCATTTTTTTGACAGCGTGGTGAAAGAGATAATCTGTATGCCCCGGGAGAAATAGAACCCGGCATACCGATCAGCATGAATCCAGGCGAAAGGACAGCGATAGATGAACAACATTGCCATAGTGACCGACTCCACCGCCTATCTCTCGACGCGGGAGCGGGAGGAGCATGGTATCACCGTAGTGCCCTTAACCGTAAATTTTGAAGATGGTTTTCTCTACAATGAAATTGTAAACAACAAGGAACTCTTTGAGCGAATCGGCAGAGCAAAAAAATTGCCCTTCACCTCCCAGCCGGCGGCGGGACAATTTGAGGAAATCTATGGAGCGCTTGTAGAAGCGGGCCGGGAGGTGATCTCGCTCCATGTCTCTTCCGGTTTGAGCGGCACCTTTGAAAGTGCCGCCCGGGCGGCCGCCGCGATCGCTCCCGACCGGATCACAGTTTTCGATTCCCTGACCACTTCGGCGCCCCTGGCCTTTCTGGTGCTGGCGGCGGCGCAGTGGGCGGAGGAGGGGCTCGCGCGGGCGGCCATCGCCGCCCGGCTGGAGCGGGCAAGGGGGGAACTCGGTTCTTTCCTCATTCCCGATACCCTGGAATATATCAAGAAGGGCGGGCGGATCGGCGGGGCGCAGGCGCTACTGGGATCGCTGCTGCAAGTGAAACCGATCCTCTACTTCGCAAGCGGGAAGGTGGAGGTGCTGGCGAAGGTGAGAACCAGGCGCAAGGCGATCCGGCGGATGCTGGCGGAGCTCCCCCGGCAGGGCAAAAACCTGCAGGTGGCCGTGGTCCACTGCGCAGCGCCGGGAGAAGCCGTCGCCGTTAAAGAGATGATCCTGGAGAAAGCCCCCCACCAGGCGGTGGAGATCCGGGAACTAGGGCCGGTGCTGAGCATCCACGGCGGCCCGGGGCTCGTCGGGATGGGCTTCTGGGCCCGCAGTTAGAACGGGCTTTTCGAAGGAGGGGCATAATTGAAACCCAGAGATAAAGAGACCGGCAAGCCGGCGATTACCGCCGCTGACTTCAGGAAGATGATCGTCGGCGCCAGCTACTTTTTTGATCGCGAGAAAGAGGCGATCAACGCCCTCAACGTCTTTCCCGTGCCCGATGGCGATACGGGATCGAATATGAGCATGACCCTCTCCGCCGCCGCCGAAGCGGCGCTCGCTTACCGGGGCGAAACCATCGGCGAGATCGCTGTAAAGACCGCCTCCAGCGCGCTCATGGGCGCCCGGGGAAATTCCGGAGTGATCCTCTCCCAGCTGCTGCGCGGCATCGCCCGGGGCTTGCAGGGAAAAAGAGAGGCCTATCCCGACGATCTCAGCAAAGCCTTTCAATACGGCGTGGTCTACGCCTACAAGGCGGTATCAAAACCGGTGGAGGGAACTATCCTTACGGTGGCCCGCAGCACGGCGCGCAGCGCCAGGATCGCCGCCCGGAGCGGCGCCGGCCTTTGCGGCATCATCGAAAGGGCCATTGCGGGCGGCCGAGAGGCGCTGGAGAAGACCACGGAGATGCTGCCGGCGCTGAAAGAGGCGGGGGTAGTCGATGCCGGCGGGGCGGGCCTGATCGTCTTCCTCGAGGGCTGCCTCTTCTCCGTGCAGCACGCCCTGGGGGAGCTCCTTGCCCGTAAAAAGAACGCCACCGCGAGGACGGCGGGGATAGACGCGGCAGGCAGCGGAGCCTTTTCTCCGGCAGAAACACCGGACCTGGCCCACCCCTACTGCACCGAGCTGATCATCAGGGGCGCCGTGGTGCCCGGGGAGCTGAAAGAGCGGCTCGAACCACTGGGCGACTCGCTGGTGGTGGTGGAGCAGGGTGACATGAGCAAGGTGCATCTGCACACCGCCGATCCCGGTGCGGCGCTCTCCATCTGCCGGGAGTACGGCACCCTGCACAAGATCAAGATAGACAATATGGCCGATCAGCACCAGCACCTCCTCAATCTGCCGACGCCTGTGGAAACCGTGGTCACGCTGGTCGATTCCAAAAAGGCAAAGGGTGAAGAGGAGATCGGCATCATCACCGTATCTTTTGGAGAAGGGATCGGGGAGCTCTTTTTGAGCCTGGGCGCCGATGAGATCGTCTACGGCGGCCAGACGATGAATCCCCGGGTGGAAGATCTGTTCGATGCGGTGCAGCGAATCCCCACCGAACGGGTGATCATCATGCCGAACAACAAGAATATCCAGATGGTGGCCCAGCAGGTGCAAAAGCTGAGCGAAAAAGAGGTGGCCGTCATCGGCACCGCCACCATCGCTCAGGGGCTGGCTGCCCTGATCGCTTTCAATCCGGCGGAAGAGCTGGACAGCAATATCTCCGCCATGGAGAGAGCTCTGAAACAGGTGAAATCCGGAGAGGTCACCTACGCCATCCGCGATACCGTCATCAAGGGCAAAGAGGTCGCCGAAGGCTCCTTCCTGGGGCTTTACGACGGCGAGATCTGCTGCACCAGCGGGGAGCTGGCCGCCGCGGCGCTCGAGCTGACGGCGCAGATGCTCGATGAAGATGACGAGCTGATCACCATCCTTTACGGCAAGGAGATCGCTCGCGCGGAAGCCGCCGCCCTGGCTGAGCTGGTGGAAGAGGCGCACCCTTCCGTGGAGGTAGAGCTCAAATACGGCGGCCAGCCGATCTATTACTATATCTTCGCTGTTGAATGAACGGAGGGCCGGGCTGCCGGTGGGCCTCAGGTCAGGGTGAGAGAGATCCGCTCGCGCTCGCTGTCCACCGCCTTGACCTTGACCTCGATGACATCGCCCACGGAGAGCACCTCCGAGGGGTGGTGAAAGCGGCGGCCCACGGCCATGGCTGAACGGTGGAGCAGCCCATCGCGGCCGACGCCGATATCGATGAAGACCCCGAAATCGACAACATTGCGCACCGTTCCGGAGAGCACCATCCCCGCACTGAGATCGGCCAGCTCCTTGACGCCGGCGCGAAAGAGCGGCGGCGGCAGCTCGTCGCGCGGATCGCGCCCCGGCTGCTGTAGCGCGGCGATAATATCGCGCACCGTCGGCAGACCCGCCTCCAGCTCGGAGGCCAGGGCCGCCGCGTCGAGGGAGCCCAAGTTTTCCCTCTCACCGCCCGCCCGTTCGAAGATTTCCCCCGCCAGCGCGTACGATTCGGGATGCACCGCAGTGTTGTCGAGATGATTTTCCCCGCCGGTGATGCGCAGAAAACCGGCGCACTGGGTATAGGTGCCCGGCCCCAGTCGGGGCACATCGAGCAGCTCTGCGCGCGAACGGAACCTTCCCTTTTCTTCCCGGTAGTCTACAATATTTTTGGCCACAGCGGGCTTGATCCCGGCCACATGTTCGAGGAGGGCGCGCGAGGCGGTATTCAGGTCGACGCCGACGCTGTTGACACAGGACTCCACCACCGCATCCAGAGCGGCGGCGAGACGATTCTGGTTGAGATCGTGCTGATACTGCCCCACGCCGATGGAGCGGGCATCGATCTTAACCAGCTCCGCCAGCGGATCCTGGAGCCGCCGGGCGATGGAGACGGCGCCGCGCAGGCTCACGTCGAGATCGGGCAGCTCCTCCCGGGCCAGGGGGGAGGCGGAGTAGACCGAGGCGCCGGCTTCGCTGACGACAGCATAGTAAACCGGGCGGGGCAGCTCCTTGATCAGGGCGGCGATGAGCTCTTCCGTCTCCCGGGAGGCGGTCCCGTTGCCGATGGCGATGAGCTCGACGCCGTGGCGCTCAATAAGGGCAGTGAGCATCCGGGTGGCTTCGGCGGAGCGCCGCTGCGGGGGATGGGGATAGATCGCCGCCGTGGCGAGCACCTTGCCGGTTTCATCGACCACCGCCGCCTTGCAGCCGGTGCGGTAGCCGGGATCGAGGCCGAGGACAATCTTATCGCGCACCGGCGGCTGCAGCAGCAGCGCCCGGAGATTGGCGGCGAAAACCCTGATCGCCTGCTCCCCCGCCTTTTCGGTGAGCGCAGTGCGGATCTCCCGGATGATCGCCGAAGCGACGAGGCGCCGGTAGGAATCCTCGACAGCCTCGCGAAGATGGGGCGCCAGGGGTGATTCCGGATCGGCGGGATAGAGGCGCAGCAGGGCGCCGATACAGCGCTCCTCGGGGAGCGCCAGCTTTACCGCCAGGACGCCCTCGCGTTCACCGCGGTTGATAGCGAGAAGCCGGTGGGAGGGGATCGACGCCACGGCCTCGCGAAAATCGCGGTAATGCTCGTAGACGCCGGCTTCGGCCCCGGCGGCGACCTGCGACTGGAGCATCCCCTCGCGGTATGCCGCCGCGCGCACCTGCTGCCGCACCCGCCGGTCGTCGGAGACGATCTCGGCGACAATATCGCGCGCACCCTGCAGGGCCTCCCCGATATCGGCCACCTTCTCTCCATCGACGAAGGGCGCGGCGGACTCCTCCGCCCCGCCGGGTGCCTGCTCCAGGATCATCTCGGCCAGCGGTGCGAGCCCTTTTTCCCGGGCGACGCCGGCGCGGGTGCGCCGTTTGGGGCGGAAGGGCAGGTAGATCTCCTCGAGCTCCTGGAGGCGACGTGCTGCGGCCAGGGCCCGCTCGATCTCCGGCGTCAGTTTCTCGCGGGCGGCGATGAGCTGTACGATCTCGCGGCGGCGCTCTTCGAGGCCGCGCAGATAGCGAAGCCTCTCCTCCAGCCGCCGCAGCTGCTCTTCATCGAGCTCCCCGGTAGCCTCCTTGCGGTAACGGGCTATGAAGGGAACGGTATTCCCCTCATCGAGGAGGGCGGCGGCGCTACGGGCCTGCGCCTCGCCGATCTTCAGCTCACCGGCGAGTCGGTGGATAATCTCTGCTGCGGTAGTCTCGGTCAATGGATAAACCCCTTTCAGTAACTGCTGCCTGGCTTATTATTGTTTAACAACCGGCCGGCGCGCTTTTTATGCCAGAGCTCTATTATAAACCAAAACCGAAGTGAGCGGATCTGCCGGGCACAACTGGCCCGTTGTAACGGGCGATGCAGAAATAATTATCCCCCCCCGCCTCCTTTTCAGACTATTCCGGTTAATGATAAGATAACCTGTAGTAGGCCCCTTGCCGAAGAAAGGGGGTTTTGCGAATGAACCTGCTGGAACGGCTCACCGATGCCGAGGAGAGTATTCGCGACAGCACCCTGAAACCGGCGCTGGAGCTGCTCATCCCCGGCTGGGTGAAACCCAACCATATTACCCTGCTGCGCGCCGTGCTGGTCTCCTCGGCCATTATCCTCTACCTGCTTCATACCCCGCTGGCGGCGCAGATCTGGATCCTGACCGCTGCGGCGCTCACCGACCTTATCGACGGCCCCCTGGCCCGGCTGCGCAAGCAGTGCTCGCGCAGGGGCGCTTACCTCGATCAGCTCTCCGACTGGTTCCTCGGCGCCTGGGCCGGCACCCTGGTCCTGATGACGGGCCTGCTACCGCTCGCCGCGATCATCTTGATGGTGCTGCCGCAGATCGGGGTTTTCGCCACGGACCGGATCCGCGCTTCCCGCCTCAGCAACGACGGCGACAGCAAAAGCGAAAGGGCGCTCACCATCGCCATGGGCGCCGCCAATTTCAGGCCTACGACGATAGCGCGGCTGCAGTTTGTCACCGTGCTGTTGGGGTTCTTGCTGATCCTGCTCAGCAGGGCTGCCAGGAAGAAAGCCTTTTACTGGGCGGGCCTGGGCAGCCTGGCTTTCGAGATCGCCCTGGCCTGGCTGCTGTTGGGGCACGGGATTTACAAGGCGGCAAGCGAAAGCTGAAGGGAGGCCTAACAGAGCAGCGCTGTATTTCTTTTTATCCTCCGGAACAAGAGGCGCCTGAGGATAAATTTTGGAGCCTCGATAAAAAGGATTTTGTGCTTTATTCACGAAATTAAAACAGCGTTACGCCCGCATAAACAATTCTTCCGAGGAGGCCCCGCTCATGTTTAAGATATTGAAAGATATGCAGATCGAACTGGAAACCGGGCATATACTGAAGGGACAGGGCATCGATCCGGCGAAGGCATCCCCCCGGGTCGCCAAGATCGCCGCCGCCGCTCTCGATGAAGCCAACTCCCTGCTGAGACCGGCGGCGCTCTACGGTACCATGCCGGTGCTCTCTTTTGATGGGGACAGGGTCGCTTTTGACGGCGGGTCCTTCAGCGGGCCTCTGGTGGCACGGGCCTTCGCCGGCGCCTCCAGCTTGACCCTGGCGCTCTATACCATCGGGCCGGCGCTGGAGCAGCGGATGGATGAGCTGATGGGCACGGATATGCTGCGGGCCATGGCGCTCGACGGAGCCGGCACGGCGGCGCTGTCGCTGGTATCCCGCCTCGTAGAGGCGCGGATCACCAGGGAGGTTGAGCAGGGCGACTGCAGGGCGGGCATGAGGGCCAGCCCCGGGCAGGAGGGTTGGCCTATCGAGCAGCAGCGGATACTTTTTAGGATCATCCCCGCCGAAGAGATCGGCGTAGAGCTCACCGGGAGCTGCCTGATGCTTCCCCGCAAGTCCGTCTCCTTCGTGATGGGATCGGGTGAAGGGATCTGTGCAGATCATGTTTCCTGCGATCTTTGCTCCAAAAGGGGAAGGTGCCGGTGGCGTAAGGAGGCGCAGAGCAGCTAGCCCCGGCGGCTCGGGGTAAGATCCTCGCCCGCCTTCTGCTTTGGCGATCGCCTTAGGGAATGCTGCAGCAGGAGGCTGAGCAGAAAACAGAGCAGGGTGGCGCCGAAGCCGATGATGAAGGCGGCGCTGTAGTCGCCGCTGCGATCAGCCAGGGCCGCCGCCATTAGGGGGGCGGTAAAGCCCGCTACGCCCATGGCGGTAAAGAGGACTCCGTAGATCAGGCCAAAGTCAGCGAGGCCGAAAAGGTGGCCGGTGGCGGTGGGAAAAGAGATATAGAGGCCGCCGTAGCCTGCCCCCAGGAGCAGGGTTGCCGTCACCAGCGCTGCGGCGCCGCTACCATTGTAAAATACGAGCATCGCTGCGCCGAGGAGAAGCAGCGCCAGCCGGATATTGCGCAGGTAGCCGATCCGATCGCAGAGCAGGCCGCCTGCCAGCCGCCCCAGGGTGCTCGCCAGAGCAAAGAGGGAGACGAGCAGGTAGCCCCAGGGGATCGCAAAATTAAGTGCCGCCACCTGCACCAGCTGGCCGGCAAACATATGCCCCGTACCCGTGGAAAGCCCCAGCATTAGCCAGAGCAGGATGAAGGCGGGGTTGCAGAGCAGCCCGCGCCAATGGAACTCCGGGGCGGTTCCCGCCGCGCCCTCCTGCCGGGGCGCATCGCCTTTGTCGTCTTCCGGCACCGTAATCGCCCGGGCAGCTAGGGTAATCGCCACCGTTAGGAAAAGGCCGCAGAGCGCAAAGGCGCCGCGCAGCCCCACCAAGCCTAGAAGATATTTGATTAGGGGCGACCAAACCAGAGCGGCGGCTCCCATGGGCATGAGCACCACGCCGGTGATGAGGCCCCTTTTTTCGGGAGGAAACCATTTGAGCGCCGCCGGGGTGGCGGAAGCGTAGCCGAAGGCGGCGGCGACGCCGAAGCAGAGGCCGAAGAGCAGGGCCAGCCCGAGGGGATGAAGCGCCAGGGCGCAGGCCGCCAAGGAGGCACCGCTGAAAAGGCCGCAGATCGTCACCGCCCGGCGGGGCCCCACCCGATCCTGGAACCGGCCGGCGAAGATCATGGCGATGGAGATCACCAGCAGCTCCAGGGTATAAGGAAATACCGCTTCTGCCCTGGACCAGCCGAGCTCGTCGATGAGCCCCCCGGCGAAGACAGACCAGGCGTAGAAAAGCCCTAAAGAAAAATTCATGAAGGCCCCGGCTAAAGCCACCTTTGTCCCGCGGTAGAGCAGATCAGTCCCTCCTAAAATACCTGTTGCGCCGTGCCGCCCCGTTTAACGGGGCTTCGACTCCTCGCCCCTTTCGGACAGCGCCGCCAGGGGCGTCCTGATCCTGATGATCAGGTAGAGCGCTGCAAGCGCAGCGGCGAAGATGAAGAGCTCCGCTCCCCAGATGCCCGCGCCGCTCTCCTGCAGGAAGAGCGCTCCTGCATTGAGCCCCGTATGCAGCAGGATGGCAGCGAGCAGAAATAGAGGTTTTTTGCTCTTTACCGCATAGAGGACCAGGAGCGAGAGGGCGATATGGATGAGCAGGGTGAGGAGACGCTCCGCTCCGGCGGCAAGATAGAGCGAGGGCGGCAGAGCGACGAGCTGCTCCCTGATCACGGCGGCGTCGGCGCCGAGTTGCGGCGCCACAATGTGCTCGAAGACGCCGCTGTTGATCATCAGGCTGAAGACAAGGTTGTTGATATAAGCAAATCCCACGGTGACGATCGATTCGATCCCGCCGTGTCCCAGCCCGTAAGCGAAGCCGTTTTTCCAGGACAGCTCATGCTTCAGGACTATCCTGAAACTGAGGTAGCGGCCGCACTCTTCAAAAAGGCCGGCGGTAAGGCCGCCGATGATCACGGCGGAAAAGAAGAAACCGGTAGAGAGATCGCGAAACCAGGGCTGCCCCGAAAGATAGCTCAACAGGGGGATCCGTAGGATAAACTGAAACAGGAGCAGCACCCCCGCCCCGAGGAAAAGCGCTTTCAGCGAGAACCGGTACTTCCGGTAGAAATAGATCGCCAGCGCTGCGGGCAGGAAAAGAGAGAGCAGCAGGGTAAAGATTATCGCCGCCAGCGACGCAGTAGAGACCATGGCTTACCTCCTTATCATCGGGAAAAAACCCCGCGGAAGATGCTCTCCCGCGGGACGGGGCAGCTTATTTTTCAAAGGGAAAGCGGTAGCCGGTGAGATTCAGTTCGTCGCGCATGGCGACCATCTCTTCCTGCAGCCTTTTACCCACCGGGACCCCTTTATCCCGGCGCTCCAGCCAGGCCAGATGCTCCTTCTCGCCGGCTGTGTAGATTCGTTCCTCGCCCGGCGCTTTTTGCGAAGCGCGCAGCCGGCGCAAAATCTCGCCGGCGCTCTTCTTAAAAGCATCCAGCTCTGTGAAGGAAGCTATATCGACGGCCATGAAGAAGTGGCCCAGGCGATAGGGCACCTTCTTCCCGCTTTCGTTAAAACCGGTAAGCCCTTTCATGAAGGCTCCGCCCTGTAGGGCCGCCGAGAGCACCTCCACTACTGTGGCGTAACCGTAGCCCTTGTAGCCGGCGCCCTCCTCGCCGATGCCGCCCAGCGGGGTCAGCGCCGCTTTCCCCTCGACAAGGTCGATGAGGATCTGCTGTGTATCGGTCCTGGTGCGGCCGCTGCTGTCGATGACCCATCCCGGCGGGATCTCCCGGTCGGCGCGGCCGTAGACCTCGATCTTGCCGCGCTGGGTTACCGAGGTGGCGCAGTCGAGCATAAAGGGGAAATCCTCATCTGTGGGGAAACCGAAGGTCAGCGGGTTCGTGCCCAGCATATTTTCTACTCCGAAGGTGGGAGCGATGGAGGGCCGGGCGTTGCTGCCCACCATCCCGATCATCCCCGCTTCGGCGGCCATGTTCAGATAGTAACCGCAGATACCGAAATGGGTGGAATTGCGCACCGCCACCATGCCCATGCCGTAGCGGCGGGCCTTGGCGATAGTCAGCTCCATCGCCTTTTTGCCGATAACATGCCCCATGCCGTGATGACCGTCCACAACCGCCGTAGTGGGCCCCTCGCGCACTATCTCGAAGTTGGTATCCGGAAATTGGATCCCCTCTTTGATCCGATCGTAATAGATCGTCTTCAGCCGTCCGATGCCGTGGGAATCGATCCCCCATTTATCGGCAGTGATCAGCAGATCGGCGCAGATGCGGGCCTCGCTCTCCGGAACACCGACCCCCTTGAATACATCGACCATAAAGTTCTCCATCGTTTCGAAATCGATCCAGACAATCTCTTCCATCACAGCGCCCGCTCCTTTCAGCAATTGGATTGTTCTGTCTATCGGACGAACGATTAACCTTTTCGTCATTTAGGGAGAAAAAACCTTTTCCTCTAGAAAGTCAGGCACCCGCTAAAGGAAGCCGAGTGCCTGATCTTGTAGTTCTTCTGGAGCGGGTGATGGGAATCGAACCCACGTAGCTGGCTTGGAAGGCCAGTGCTCTACCATTGAGCTACACCCGCATATATGTGGGGCCAAACCTCCCCCTCCTCAACATTCATTAATATAGCACAGATCGCACTTTTTTTCTACTGGGCTGCGCAGGATAAAGCGGAGAAAGGGTGCGGGGCGCCGGCAAGCTCCAAATCACGTCCCCGGAATCGCTGTTGACATCCTTTAACAGATGGCGCTATACTTCCCTCAGGGGAAGGGAAGGGCAATTCTTTTTCTTTTCTCAGATCAGACCGGCGGGGGGAGTGAAAGTATGGAACCGAAAAGACTCTATCGTTCTCGCAGCAATTCTATGATCGCCGGAGTCTGCGGCGGCCTGGCCGAGTATATCGGAATGGATCCCACCGTGGTCCGCTTGCTCTATGTTCTTATATCGATATTTTCCGCAGCTTTTCCCGGCATTATCGTCTACATCATCGCCATGATCATCGTACCTCTGGAAGACTGATCGATAGAAAAAGGAGATCGCCTGAGCTTCCTCCGGAAGCAAAGTGCTACCAACATTGCCCAGACGCATCGCAGCGGCGTGGGAGGACACCTGTGCTTTGTATGATCTAGTCATTATTGGAGCTGGCCCCGCTGGAGCTACCCTGGCAAGGGCGGTGGGGCGGCAGTACCGGGTACTGCTGGTCGATAAGAGGGCAGATCCGGCAGAAACTGGATCACCTTACGGTAAATGCTGCGGCGGCCTGCTGGCGCCCGACGCCCAGAAAGCGTTGGCACGGATGGGGGCAGCCCTCCCTCGGGAGGCCCTCGTGGGGCCGCAGATCTTAACGGTCCGGGCTATGGACCTGCCCGCCGGCAGGGAAAGGTTTTATCAGCGTTTCTACATCAATGTAGATCGGGGCAAATTTGATCGCTGGCTTATATCGCTCGTACCGCCGTCGGTAGAGATGAGATTCGGCTGCCGCTTTGCCGGTATGGAGCGGGAGGGAGCAAGCTACCGGCTTCACCTTTACCGGGAGCAGCGCCGGGAAACGGTGCGGACCCGGGTGGTGGTCGGCGCTGATGGCGCTTCCTCCAGAGTTCGCCGGTGGGCTTTCCCTCGTTCTCCCGGCCCGCGCTGCTACCTGGCCCTCCAGGAGCGCTACTACGCCGCAAAGGCGCTGCCCTATTTTTCTGCCATCTTCGACCCCGAAATCACCGATTTCTATGCCTGGACCATCCCCAAGGAGGGCTCGCTGCTCCTCGGCGCCGCCCTTTTCCCGGGAAAAACAGCGGCGGCAAAATTTGCTCTGCTCAAAAAGAAACTGGTTTCGCGCGGCTACTGCCTCGATCAGCTGATCCGCAGGGAGAGCGCGCTGATCTTAAGGCCCAGCCGCTGTGCCCACCTGTTGACGGGCCGTGAAGGGATGTTGCTCATCGGCGAAGCAGCCGGGTGGATCAGCCCCAGCTCTGCTGAGGGGCTTAGCTATGCCTTTACCAGCGCCGCCGCAGCAGCGAAGGCGCTTGCTGAAGGGCTCACCGCTGCGCCGGAACGCTACCGCAGGCTGACGGCCCCGCTGAAGCGAACTGTCCTGCTAAAAAACATAAAGGCCCCCTTTATCTACACACCGCCGCTGCGGCGGCTGATCATGGCCTCCGGGCTTTCCAGTATGAAAATGGATAATGGTTAAAAGGTGGTCGGGGCGGCCGGATTCGAACCGGCGACCCCTTGGTCCCAAACCAAGTGCGCTACCAAACTGCGCCACGCCCCGACATGGTACAAGGGTTTTTTGCCCCTTGCTCATTTGTCTTAGTCTATTACATATTAATATAGTAAAGTGAGCGTAATGAAATGTCAAGTTCGCTAAAAACCGCTCTTGATCCCCGCCCCATGAGTAAAAGGAACCGTCCCCGAAACTCACTCATAGTGAGTAAAAGGAACCGTCCCCAAAACTCACCCGATACTCAGGCGAGCCAGTTTTTTAGGGTGAGGCGGGCGCGGCGGAGGGCCCTGCCGCGGTGGCTGACCCGGTTCTTCGCCGCCTCCCCCATCTCGGCGAAGGTGAGGCCGGTGGGCTCGTAGATGAAGAGGGGGTCATAGCCGAATCCGGAGCAGCCGCGCGGCGCTGTGGCGATTCGGCCGGGGCAGCTCTCCTCGATGAGGCTTTCTTCACCATCGGGAAAGATCAGGGCGATGGCGCAGCGAAATGCGGCTTTTCTTTTTTCCGGCGGCAGCCCCTCCATCCTTTTCAGAAGCAGCCGGTTGTTGGCCCCATCGTCGGCGCCGGGCCCGGCAAAGCGGGCGGCGTGCACGCCGGGTAGGCCGCCCAAGGACGCCACCTCGAGGCCGGAGTCGTCGGCCATGATCACAGCGTTGCGGGCTGCGTCCATGCCCCGGAGCGCCCGGGCTTTTTTTAGGGCGTTGCCGGCACAGGTGGGCTGATCTTCTTCGGGCATGGCGAAGTGAGGCAGCCCGGAGAGGGAGAGCACCTCCAGGGGAAGCCCCTCGAGAAGGGTTTTGATCTCGCGGTACTTGTGCGGGTTGCCGGTGGCGATGATCAGCCGCTGCATGAGCTTTCTTGCGCTTCCCGGGCGCGGCGCCGGGCCGCTTCGATTAGGGCGACGGCGGTCTCCCCCAGCGCCCCCTGCTGCTCGAGAATGAGCTTCTCTACCCCCGCGGCCGCCAGGTCAAGGAGCGAATTGAGCTCCTCCCGATCGAAGGCGCCATCTTCGGCGGTGCCCTGGATCTCGACCATCTTCCCTGAGCCGTTCATGATCACATTCAGGTCTACGGCGGCAGCAGCGTCCTCGCGGTAGTCGAGGTCGAGCAGCGCCTTTCCGCCATGCAGCCCCACACTGACCGCGGCCAGGTAATCCGTCAGCGGCAGCTGCTCCACCTGCTCACGTTCCTGCATCAAAAGAAGAGCCTCGGCCAGGGCGACGAAGGAGCCGGTCACGGCCGCCGTCCGCGTCCCTCCGTCTGCCTGGATGACATCGCAGTCGAGCCAGATGGTTCGTTCCCCCAGGGCGGCAAAGTCGACAACGCTGCGCAGGGAGCGCCCGATGAGGCGCTGGATCTCGAGATTCCGTGCATTGACCCGGCCCCTCGTCTCCCTGGGGGAGCGGATCTCCGTGGAGCGGGGCAGCATGGCGTATTCGGCGGTAACCCATCCCTCGCCCCGTCCCTTCCGGAAGTGGGGGACGCTCTCCTCCAGGGTGGCCGTGCAGAGCACAACGGTGTCGCCCATGGAGATGAGTGCAGAGCCTTCGGGATGTTTCAGGTAGGAGCGGGTGATCTTTACGGGGCGAAGCCCGCCGGGTTTTCTTCCGTCGAAGCGCAATGAATTACCTCCCATTTTTTACGGTGATTTCATTATATCACTAAAGGATGCCCGCCCGGGAGGATCGATTATCGGATGAGGAAGGGCCGGGTGCGGTCATTCTCCGGCGGTATCTTTTTCAGGTAGGCGAGCGCCTCGCTGGCCCCCCGCACAATACAGGTGAAGGGATCCTTGACTCGGCGCACGGGAAGGTTGATCTCGCGGCTGAGGTAGAGATCGAAATTGTGCAACAGCGAGCCGCCGCCGGTGAGAACGAGCCCGTCCTGCATCACATCGGAGGCCAGCTGGGGGGGGATCCGCTCGAAGATAGAGCGCACCGCCCCGCTCAGGGAAGCAAGCTGCGGGGCGATCACTTCCTGCAGCTCCACGGCTTTGATCTCCAGGGTGTCGGGGTTGCGGCTATAAAGGTTGATCCCGCGGAAGAGGTAGGTCAGATCTTCGGGGGGATCGATGGCGTAGGCGGCCCCTTTCTTCGCCTCCTCCGCCGTGGAGGTGCCGATCTGCATCCGGTACTGGCGGTAGATATGGCGCTGAATCGCTTCATCGATCGCCTCTCCCCCCTGAGGAAGGGAGCTGCCGATGACGATGCCGCCGAGGGAGATCACTGCAATCTCGGTGACGCCGCCGCCGTAGTTGACCACAAAGCTGCCCCGTGGCTCCGCTACCGGCAGGCCGCCCCCGATAGCGGCGGCGATGGGCTCCTCGATGAGGTAGGTCGCTTTCACCCCGGCGCGTTTGCCCGC
>DUVX01000077.1 GCA_012840855.1 Bacillota bacterium
CCACTCCACGGTTTCACCAGGGGCGATCTTCACATCATCACTAAAGGTGTTTGTAACGCCTTCTTCCAAGATGAACTCCTTCGCCACCACGCTGCCCTCGGCCAAATCGTCTATCTCGACGACGTACATGGCCAGCGTCCCGGCAATCAGCGAGAGGGAGATCAACAGCACCAGGGCCGTTATGGTCAACGCTTTTTTCATTATCACTCTCTCCTTGTTATATATTTATTAAGTAAACCGCACTTTTAGCGGCCGGCTCAGCTTCAGTAGAGCGTCCAGGCCTAATCACTGGTAAGAATAACAACTTGCCACATCCGGTCGCAATACCGCTTTATCCAATCACCCCTTTTTATCTACTAGTAAGAAGGTCATATTTTTCATTTTAGCGTGCCGAAACTGCAGGTCTGCTCAACGCTGCTGCCGTTAACGAGGACATTTTCAATGGCCTCCTCACCCGATCCAAGCGCCATACCGCTAAAGGAGATCTCGTCTCCCGGAGCAATATCCTGATTGTAAGAGGTCGGGTGGTGAAATCTATATGAGCCTTCCGGTAGCCCCTCATGGTTCGCAATAGCGTTCCATGTTTCACCGCTCATCCGGTCCGTGGGAAGCTGGAAGGTTATATACCAGTCGTAGATGTGCTGGTTCGTATCATTGGTGATTGTAATCTTGTATTTGAACCTGGATCCGCCATTTTCGGGCCAAGGCTTTTCAGTTTCATAGTGAACGCGCACGGTGCCCTGGGGGGGCTCTTCAGGGTCCGTTCCGCCCGGCGCCAAGATGGAGCGCAGATTGACTGCGCTGTTATTTACGAGGACATCCTCGATGGCCCGCCAACCCCGCCCGATGCCGTGCCCGCTAAAGGAAATGCTACTGCCTGGGGCGATATTTTGACCATAGTTTTCAGGATGATAGAACCTATATGAATTCGCGGGCAGCCCGCTATGATCAGCCCGCGCCTTCCAGACGCTGTCCGTCAACGTCTCGGTGGGCAGGGAGAATGAAATGGCCCAGTTTTCAATTTCATGATCGGTATTGTTGGTAATGGTGATCTGATACTGAAATTTGTTCACGCCGTTCTCGTTCCATGAATTTACAATCTCGTACAGAACCTCGATTCCTCTCACCGGCTCCGGCGGGGCCAGGGGAACCTGGGAGGCGAGGGCGCTGACTTTGATCGTGTTGCCGAAGCCGCTTCCGGCGAAGCTGAGATCATCCGCACCACCGTCGGGCCAGTAGATCTCTACGGTATAGTCGTGGTACTGACCGCTTTCGCGAAGAGGAAACTCGCCGTATATTTCAAAGGTTCCCGTTCCGGTAACGGTGCCGACGATTTCACCGACGGAATCCCTAAGCGCAACAACCAGGGGGGCGATCGCTTCTTTTCCCTCCGTGGCGGAGACGGTAACGGTGAGCCTGTAGTAAAGATCGGTTTCGGTGATGGCGGCGCCGTCGTAGTTCTTCACCTTAAAGGGCCACTCGATCTTTTCCAAGGGACCGATCTTTTCATCTGTGGTAAAGGAGCTTGTCCCTTCACCGAGAAATATGAATTCCTTGGCGGTGACGCCGCCGGTGGCTAAGTCGACAGTGGTAGTGTAGTAGGCCAGCGTACCGGCCAGCATCGTGCCCGTTATAAGTAGGAGCAGCGCGAGGATGAGAAGCAATCTTTTCAATTGATGACCAACCTTTTTGCGAATAAAAAAACCGCTTACTGATAAATAGTAGCGGCAGCTGGCTGTCAAAACCCCTGGGGGGGGATTAGACCCTTTAGCTTTGCGCCACAAGCTTTCGCTTGCTTTGCCTTTCACATAAGCATAATTACACAAATGGAGCAATCTGTCAAGTTCTATATTCAGAATATAGCTGACGTATCCCCCTCCATGGAGCCGGTAAGGCGGGGGAGAGGGGAGCATGCTGCATTTGATACAGCCGGCTCCATTAATAAGGAGCCGGCGCACAAGTCATTTAACCGCCGGCGAGTGGGGGAAAGAGCGAAACCACATCGCCATCCTTCAGTCTGGTCCTTTTCCACCTCAGGTGGGCGATATTTTTTCCGTTCACCAGGACGGTGGCGATCTGCAACCTCTTCGCAAAATCTTCACCGTATCGCTCCGCGGCCTCCCGTAGAAGTTCCCCGACGCTGGCGGCGTCAGTCAAAAACCCTTTCTCACCCGCTACTGTGCGCAGCGAAGCGAACAGCTTAACTTCGACCATGGTCCGGGCCTCTCCACACGATCGCTCTAGACAGTGCTCGCAGCTCCCATGGCTGTCTGCGGCAGCATGGGCTCCTCTTCAATCTGCAGCGTTCTCAGCGTCTTTTCCCGGGGAACCCCGGCGGGAGTCCATCCCCTGAAGTTGTAATACTTCGGCAGCATCTTCGAGAGCGTCACTTTTGATCTCGGTTCCTCGGCCCGCTGCAGCTCATCGGTGAGCCGTTTGGGCAGGGTGTCGTCGGCACCGGTCAGCCCTTCTCGCAGGTTGAAGATCCGATCCATACTGACAACCCGTTTCCCCAGCTCCATCATCTTGCCCAGGGTGTAACGTTCGCCGGTGCAGTGCGCATGTGTCTGCACCTGGGGAAGCATGAAAAAGGGTGCCGGCACCGGCAACGTCCAGGCGGGCCAGGAGAGCGCTTTGCCGATGATATTACCTCCATAAAGGAAGGTGCTGCGCACAATCTTCGAGATAAGGGGAGAGCGGGCATTGAGCTCCAGCAGTGCTTTGGGCAGGAACATGTATACAGAGAAGATGCAGCAACCGATGGTGCTGACCGCCTCCATGGTAGTCTGGTTGAGGACGACCAAGCCCGGTTTGCCCGTCGTGGCGAGGGGATCGACGGTGATGGGCCCGTTGGCCTCCAGGTAGATGGGGTAGCCGGCGGCGATATGGCAGCCGCCCCTGCTGCCGATGGCGTAGCCGAGCCCCTGGCCCACAGCGCCGCGCGGTTCGTAAGAGGCCAGCTCCATCCCTTTCACATGAAGGGCGAATTCTTCACCGCCGTATTTTTGGGAAAGGAAACGGACCCCTTCGGCCATGTCATCGCCAAGGCCGCGCCTGTAGGCGATGTCATCAAGCGTCCGGCTGAGGCGATCGATCTTTCCAAATGCAAGATCGGTCTTGATCAGCCCTTTCTCCCTCGCTTCCATGACAAAGCCGAGTGTGTTGCCTAAAGATATTGTGTCCATCCCCAGCAGGTCGGCCTGGTAATTGAGCTCAATAATCGCTTTCAGATCGGCGTTCATCAGGTTAGGGCCGAAAAGACCAACCGTTTCATATTCGGGCCCCTTGATGTTTTTTCCGTGAAGCTGGACTTGCCTGCCGCAGGCGATGGGGCAACCGTAGCAGCCGATATTTTTGATGAGATGTTTTTCGGCCAGAGTTTCGCCGCTCACCGCGTCGGCCTCGTCATAGCTTCCATGAAGGAAGTTCCTGGTGGGGAGGGTATGTGTGGCGTTGCATTTGTTGACAAATATTGAAGTGCCAAAGCGAGGAAGCTCTTCGCCGGTGGCGGGATGCTCGCGTGAAAGCTGGCGCCACTTCCGACAGGCATCCTTAAACTTATCCTTATGGGCTACAGGTACCCTTTTCTTACCGCCTGCGATGACAGCTTTCAAATTCTTGCTGCCCATGACGGCGCCGACGCCGCCGCGGCCGGCAGCTCTTTCCTGTGAAAAGACAGCAGCGTACTTTACCAGGTTTTCCCCGGCGGGTCCGATCACAAGCTTGCCTGTCCCGGCAGTCAGCTTTTCCTGTATTTTTTCGGTATCCAGCCCCCACAGCTCTGAGGCATCTTCGATGGAGACGCCCTCCTCATTGATCTTTAGGTATACCGGCTTGCTCGCTTTTCCGGTAATGATCAGGCTGTCGTAACCGGCCCTTTTGAGAAAAACACCAAAGTTGCCGCCGCAGTTCGAATTGACAATCGCGCCGGTTAACGGCGATTTGGTGGTGATGTTAAAACGATTGCTGCTAGGGGCACCCGCTCCGGTGAGCGGTGCGGTGGTGACAATAAAGACATTCTTTTCGCTGAGCGGATCGGTCATCGGAGGAAGCAGATCATAAAGCAAACGCGCTCCCAACCCCTTGTTGCCCACATACAGCTCCAGCATCCGTTCGGGAAGAGAGTAACTTTCGATAGCGCCTGTGCTTAAGTCTACCTGCAACACCTTTCCCATATAGCCACCGATCATTTTGACCCTCCTTCATGCTAATTTACTTCTGGTAGCCGCTTATCGTGATAGGGAAAAAGTATATATCTTGCAAAGATGCTCATTAAATTATACCAGAAAATTTAAAATAAGTCATGTTTATGACTTGATTATCCAGCTTATCATTATAGTTGAAACATAGATACATTGCGTCAGGAGGCTGGGGGGCTTTTCGTGCCGGGCAGGGCAATTAAGGAGAAGCGGTTGTTCCGGACCGCCGGTCTGGGGCACCGGGTTAAGATCCGAAACAACCGCCCTGTTCGCTAAATATCAGGTTATGCAGGCACCTGATCAGCCTTCAACATAATCGAGTACTTTCTGCCAGTCAACATAGCTGTCGATTACCTTCTTAACAATTTTAATCGCTGCTTCGTTGTCGGGATGAATGCTCCGGTAGACGCTGTGCAGGCTTTCAACGGTGGTATATGTATCCTCGTGAACCAGGATCACAGGCACCCCTTTTTCCTCGGCCCGTGCCAGGACACGGACGTTGGGGTAGAGGCCCCCGGTAAAGATAATCACCGAGGTATTCGTCTCCAGAGCGGTGAGGGCCATATCGCTGCGGTCACCGCCGGTAATCAAGGCCTTGTTCGGCGCACGGCGCAAGTAGCCCAGGGCGCTTTCTATAGTCATGGAGCCCACTACAACGTCTTCAACGGGGCGGTTCATCTTGTCCGGTGCAGCGAGAATCTCACCGTTGAGGGCGCTGTAAAATTCGGCCACTGTGGGAGTAGTGATCTCCTCCATGCGCGGCACGATGCCCAAGACGTCCATCTTGTTTTTCTCTAAGATCGGCTTGTAAACACCCTCGGTCTTGTCCAGCTGGGTGCGCGAGATATTGTTGAACAACGCCCCGATTACTGCAGTGTTGCGGCAGTCCCAGAGCTCGCTGTAGAGCAGCCCCTGATCGAGATCGAAGTCGCAGTCCGCCTTGAGCACATAGATCACTCCGGCACCCCAGCGCTTTGCCAGGCTAAAGTCGTCAAAACCCTGGTTGTAACCGGCGTGAGGGGCAACGCTGCCGTCGATGAGCAGAACGTCGTAGCCTTCTTTAAGGCGGTTAAAAGAGTCGTCAAGCCGGGGGAGGATACCCTCTCGATCCTTGAGAAAGTAACCGGTCAGATAGTGCGGGTTCAGCGTAACCGGGCAGATCACGTCGCTGGAGAAGGGGAGTTCAAAGACCTCCCGCATCAGCAGAACATCATCGTCCTCCTTTTTCGCTATCCCTTTCTGAAAACCGAGGGGTTTGAAATAAGAGACCTTTAACCCCTTTTCTCGAAGCTTCAGACCGATGCCCAGGGCGGCTGCCGTTTTACCATCGCCAGCTTTACCCGTAAAATATATCGTTTTCATCTTCTCACCTCTTTGTTCTTTTATCCCTTTCCTTTAATCCGGCTGGCCGATCGTTATCTTCACGTCCAGGCCGGTGGCTCCTCGAGTATGAACGCGAAGCGGGTTGATATCCATCTCCGTGATCTCGTCAAAATCCTGGACCAGCCGCGCCGTCCGGTAGATGGCGTCGATGAGCGTATCCATATCTGCCGATTTTTGGCCCCGGTAGCCCTTGAGAAGAGTGTAGGCCTTGGTCTCGGCGATCATCTCCTCGATCGCCTTCCGGTTGTTAAGGGCGGAAGCGAGGCGGAAGGAGACATCCTTGAGCAAATTGACATAGATGCCGCCCAATCCGAAGGCGATCATCGGGCCAAACTGGATATCGCGGGACATGCCGATGATCACCTCGACGCCCTCATCGATCATCTTCGAAACCTCAATACCATAGATGGGGGCCTCGGGCATATAGCGACCGACGCGTTCCCTGATCCGATTGTAAGCCTTCTCCACCTCGCGGCGGTTGTGAAGGCCGATCTCGACGCCGCCCACATCCGTCTTATGCGCGATACGCGGCGAAGCGATCTTCAGCACCACAGGGTAACCGATCTTCTGGCTGATCTGGCAGGCCTCTTCGGCCGTAGTGGCCAGGTAGGTATGATTGACGGGGATTCCGTAGGCATCCAGCACCTTAGAGGACTCGTAGCCCATCAGCAAAACACGCTTGTCTTTGATGACGTCATAAAAGGTAGCCTTGACAATATTGCTGTCTACCTTCGGTAGCGGGAGGGCGGGGGGGGTATCGTTGGCCCGCCTGAAGTCGGCGTACCGGGCCATCCCTTCCAGCGCTTTCACCGCTGATTCCGGGAAGGTGAACGTGGGGACATTATCCTTTACAAGAATTGATTTACCCTTTTCCAGCGTTTTGCCGCCCATGTAGACGGCGAAGACCGGCTTGGTGGTATATTTCTTTTTAAACTCCAGAATAGTTTCTGCAATTTTTTCAGGTTCGGAGACAGCGGTGGGGCTGAATATGACGATGACGCTGTCTACGTTTTCGTCCTCGTAGGCTTTTTCCAGGGCAAGCCTGAAGCGGTCTACTCTGGCATCGCCAAGGACATCGATGGGATTATAGATATTTGATTCCGCAGGAAGATTCTCGCGAAGCTGATCAATAGTCTCTTTTTCAAAACGAGCCATCGTCAGGCCTGATTTCTCAATAGCATCGGTGGCGATGATCGCCGGTCCGCCAGAGTTGGTGATGATCGCCACCCGATTGCCCTGGGGCAGGGGTTGGGTAGAGAAGGCGCGGCCCAGATTGAAGAGATCGCTCATATCGTCGGTGCGCAGAACGCCGCTCTGGCGGAAGGCGGTGTCGTAAGCCAGGTTGCTACCAGCCAGGGCACCGGTGTGCGAGCTGGCGGCCTGCGCACCTGCTGTACTTGTCCCCGACTTCAAGATCACAATGGGCTTAACCTTGCTGGCTTTGGTACAGATGCGAATAAATTTCTCTCCGTCGCTGACATCCTCGGCATAAACCAGGATAACCTTGGTATTGGGATCAGCAGCACAGCTTTCGATGAAATCGCTTTCGTTGAGATCGGATTTGTTGCCCAGGCTGATAAAACGCGAAAAACCGAGCCCCGCTTGAAAGCTCCAGTCAAGAATAGCGATAACCATGGCCCCGCTCTGCGAGATGAAAGAAATATTGCCTTTTTCGGGGAAACCGGTAGCAAAGGAGGCATTCAGGGGGGTGTGCGTATCCATCAGGCCGACGCAGTTTGGGCCCACCAGGCGCATATTATATTTTTTACCCACCGCCTGCAGCTCCCGCTCAAGTTTCAGGCCTTCTACACCCACCTCTTTAAAGCCGGCGGTGATGATGATGGCTCCTTTAACACCCGCCTCCCCGCATTCCTTGAGTACGGGAACGCAGAACCGGGCTGGAACCGAGATCACTGCCAGATCTACCGGGGTCTCAACCTTACCGATGGCGGGAAGGCAGGGCAGACCCAGGATCTCTTTTTCCTTGGGATTGATCGGATGGATCTTGCCCTTATAACCGCTTTTTATAAGGTTGTTTACAATAGCATAACCGATTTTCTGGGGCGCGGCTGAAGCACCGATTACCGCCACCGCTTTGGGGTTAAACAAATAACTCAGATCGCTCATTAAGCCTATCTCCCTTTCTGCAAGTCCTGATGCATATGTTCTGCCCATATAATAAACTATAAGCTCATCGGTTAGCAAGGAAAGGCGCTAATATAGAATCTTTACATTAATGAGCCCTCATTGACTTTTTGGTGCGGTTTGCTAAAATTAAGACCGGTGCTTCGCCATTAAAAAAGATATAAGGAGGTATTAGAGATGAGCGCTTTAGGGCGTCACATTCTGGCAGAATTTTATGGTTGTCCACCGGATTACCTGAACGACCTCGAAAAGATCAGGCGTAAGATGGTGGCGGCGGCTCTGGAAGCGGGCGCTGAGGTCAAGGAGACCGTTTTTCATCATTTCAGCCCCCAGGGAGTGAGCGGCGTGGTGGTGATCTCCGAATCACATCTGGCTATCCACACATGGCCCGAATTTGGCTATGCCGCTGTAGATATCTTTACCTGTGGTCAAACTGTTGACCCGTGGATATCGTGCGACTATCTAAAACAGAAGTTATCGGCTCAAAATGTGACCGCCCGGGAGATCGAGCGCGGCATCTTTGATGTTTCCTTGCAGCATAAAACCGTGGCTAACTATTGACGGGGAGGGAGCACAATTGTCTTATTTTGGATCCAGGTGGTTTATCGAGCAGGATACTCCCTCGATAGCGCATATGTTTGGGCTAAAAAGATGCGTTGCCGAAAAGAAAACGCCTTATCAAAAGGTAGAGATTGCAGACAATGAACTCTTCGGCCGCCTTCTGCTTCTGGACAGCAAGATTCAGTCGGCGGCTTTCGATGAATATATTTACCATGAAGCGCTTGTCCAGCCGGCGATGCTGCTCCATGAGCAGCCCCGCCGTGTTTTTGTCGCCGGCGGGGGCGAGGGGGCGACGCTGCGCGAAATCTTTCGCCACCCCTCCGTAGAACGTATCGTCATGGTAGATATTGACAGCGACGTGGTGGAACTATGCCGCGAACATCTCAGGGAATGGCACCGGGGCAGTTTCGACGATCCACGCCTCGAGCTGGTGATCAGCGATGCCCGGGACTATCTTGAAGGGAGCGAGGAGCTCTTTGATGTGATCATCATCGATATACCGGAGCCCCTGGAGAACAGTCCCGCGCTGAAGCTCTTTACGAAGCAGTTTTATACACTGCTCCGGGAACGGCTGGCCCCCGGCGGGGTCATTGCGCTGCAGGCGGACGATCTGAGCAGCGCTTTTCTTGAGCCGCATTGCGCCATATTCAATACCGTCGGCGAGGTGCTGCCCTATCTCCATTCCTATCGCGCCTTTATCCCCTCGTTCAATACCATGTGGGGTTATATCATCGCCGCGCGCGATTTTGATCCTGCCGAGTTCAGCGCGGGCCTCATCGACAGCCGCATTGAAGAACGGGGGTTGGAGCTGCGTTTCTACGATGAGGAGACCCACCGGGGCATGTTTGCCCTGCCCAGGGATATCCGCGAGCGGCGGAAAACGATAAAGAAAGTGATCGACGATGGGCAGCTCCTGACAACAGTTTAGAATCTTTACCGGGTAATCTTTTTTACAGCTGAAGGTCTCTCTAAAAAGCTCAAGGGGGTTTTTATATCAATACTAGAGAACGGACTTTTATCATGGTCAAGCCCGACGGAGTGCAGCGCGGATTTATTGGAGAAGTGATCAGCCGCCTGGAGAAAAAAGGGCTGCAGGCGGTTGCGCTGAAGATGATCCGGATAGATCGCGATCTGGCGTCGCGTCATTACGGAGAGCACGAGGGAAAACCGTTTTACGAAAACCTGATCGCCTTTATCACCTCCGGGCCGGTTGTGGCCATGGTATGGGAGGGTGACGGCGCTGTCGCTGTTGCCCGTTCCCTTATCGGGGCTACCGATCCGCAACAAGCCGGCCCCGGCACGATCAGGGGAGACCTGGCGCTCTTTACCGGAAACAACCTGGTACACGGCTCCGATTCCCCGGAAAGCGCCCGGCGGGAAATCGCCCTCTTTTTTGAGGAGGCGGAGATCTGTTCCTACCGGGCTTCCCAGGAAGAGTGGGTCTACGGCTCCTGAACTGAGGATGGTTTAACAAAAGAAGGCGGGGCAACCCGCCTTCTTTCATTTCAGGCGATTTTTGGGGTACCCTTTCGTTTTGAGAGTTTTAATACTATAATGGGAGAAAGCCTGGGGGTGAAAACGACAATGAAAAGGGCTAAATCTTGCATTACTCTCTGTTCTTTGGTTATCACCATCGCTATTCTGATGCTTACGGCATCGCCCGGTGGCGCCGCCCCCCTGGAGGGCGATGGGCCGGTCATGATCATCGAAATAGAGGGGACGATCACCGCGGGTCAGCTCGGCTTTATTCGACGCCAAATTGACACTGCGCAGGAGCAGGGAGCGCAGCTTTTTATCCTGACCCTCGATACACCCGGCGGCCTTGTCGATTCCACCATCGATATTACCAAGACGATCATGGGAGCGCCCCTGCCCGTAGCCGTGCTGGTAACGCCCACAGGCGCCATCGCCGCCTCAGCAGGTTCCTTTATCCTCCTGTCCTCCGATATAGCAGCGATGTCACCCGGCACCACTGTCGGCGCCGCCCACCCGGTAGAGCTGACTCCCGAGGGCTCCTCCCCCGCCGATGACAAAACCACCACCTTCCTGGCGGAGCACCTGCGCAATCTGGCAAAAACCAAAGGGCGCCCCGATAAGCTGGCCCAGCAATTTGTCACCGAAAACCTGACCCTCAGCGCTGAAGACGCTTTCGAAGCGGGTGTAATCGATTACCTGGCTAAAGACCTCGACGATCTTCTTACACAGCTGGATGGTACGGTGGTGGAAAAAGAGGGCCGGGAGTACCTGCTCCATACCTTGGCTCCGCAGCTACACTATCCCAGGATGAGTTTCAGTGAAAAGCTGCAGAACCTGCTCAGCGATCCCCAGGTTGCCTTTCTTCTGCTCATGCTGGGTCTGCTGGGCCTTTACCTGGGTTTCTCCAATCCGGGCACTTTTGTCCCCGAGGTGATCGGCGGCATCCTGCTGGTGATGGGGATCTACGGCATCGGCCTTTTCGATACCAGCACTACCGGATTCGTTTTACTTCTTTTGGGCGTCGGCCTGATCATAGCCGAGATATTTACCCCGGGTTTCGGCATACTCGGTCTTGGTGGAGGTGTTGCTTTGATCGCTGGAGCGATTTTACTGCCCCTGGAACCGTTGATGTCCGCAGAGTGGTACAGTTCTTTCCGCCTCACCGCTGTCGGCACTGTCCTGGCAATACTATTGCTTGCCGGCCTGATCACCTACGCTGTTATCCACAGCCGCAGGCGGTGGAAGGATGGCGGAAGCTATTTTCAGCCCCCGCAGAAGGGGATCGTCGTCACCGAGCTCAATCCGGAAGGACAGATCAAGGCCCGAGGAGAGCTGTGGCTGGCGCGGAGCGATGACGGCTCCAGGATCACTGTAGGAACCGCGGTAGAGATCGTTCGCTCGGAAACGCTTTTCCTCTGGGTTCGTCCTTTAAAAGGGCAAACTGATACTAACAATGAGATAAAGGAGGCGTAGATATGCCATTTCTTGGTCCGATTATTGTATTAGCGCTGCTGTTTTTGCTCTCGTCGCTCAAGGTGGTCCGTGAGTACGAAAGGGTGGTCGTTTTTCGCCTGGGTCGCCTCATCGGCGAGAAAGGTCCCGGTTTGGTCCTGATTATCCCCCTGATTGACCGGACCGTGAGGATCTCCTTACGGGTGGTGACCATGGATGTTCCTTCCCAGGAGGTGATTACCCGCGATAATGTTACCACCAATGTCAACGCGGTGGTCTATTACCGGGTCGTCGACTCGAACAAAGCCATTGTCAACGTTGAGGATTTCCGTTTCGCCACTGCACAGCTGGCTCAGACCACGCTGCGCAGCGTTACTGGCCAGGCTGAGCTCGACGAGCTCCTTTCCGAAAGGGAGAAGCTAAACCAGCTCATCCAAAAGATCCTCGATGAAGCTACTGATCCCTGGGGGATCAAGGTTACCGCTGTGGAGATCAAGGATGTCGGTATCCCTGAACTGCTGCAAAAGGCGATCTCCCGCCAGGCAACAGCTGAACGGGAACGCCGCGCCATCATTGTCCAGGCTGAAGGAGAGAAGCAAGCCGCCGAGAAACTTGCCGAAGCGGCTGAGATCTTGAACAGCCAGGAGGGTGGTTTTTATGTCAGGCTGCTGCGCTCCATACCGGAAGTGGTCAGCCAACAGGGCTCGATCCTGGCCTTCCCGCTACCGATGGAGCTGCGGCACCTTTTGCCGCTGATCGAGAACAAGGACAAGAAAGAGTAGACCAGTTCCTGCCACACCCCGTAGCCGTCTCTATGGAGGCGGCTACATTTATGAAAGGAGGGGCAGAAGATTGCTACC
>DUVX01000078.1 GCA_012840855.1 Bacillota bacterium
CACTGTTGAAAGATGGTAACATTGTTGACGGTAGCGGAGCACCTTCCTATAGGGGATCCGTTATTATCGAGGGTTCAAAGATAGCTGGAATAATCAAGGGTACCGTCCCGGGGGGTTTCAGCGGAGAGGTGGTCGACTGTAGTGACCTGACCATCGCACCGGGGTTCATCGACGCTCATTCGCACAATGATTGGTTTGCGGCACGGCAGAATCCAATCCCCCATTTTAAACCCTTTGCCGAGCAGGGAATCGCCACCCAGGTTGTCGGCAACTGCGGCTTTTCACCCTTCGGTTACGAAGCGGGTACTGCGCACCGGAAGCTGATCGGAGGCGGACTTTTCCATGTTGGAGATGCCCAGGGTGATTTCAGCAGCTACGAAGGGTGGCGTAAGGTGGCGGAGAAGAAGACACCCCTGAACCTGGTGCCGCTGCAGGGATATGGAGCGATCAGAACGGGGCTCTGCGGCTACGAAAACCGGCCCCTGAGCAAAGATGAGCTGACCCGCCGCGACGCTGTCCTGGAAGAGTCGCTGGAGCAGGGCCTTTTCGGCGCCTCCTTCGGGCTGATGTATGAACCCGATCGCTATGCCACGGCAGAAGAACTGGAGGGAGCGGCGCAGATCGTTGCGAAGCACGACGGTATTCTCACGGTGCATCCGCGCGCCTGCTCAGCCGTATCCACCTCCTACAGCCCCCCCTTCGGCGGAAGGCCCCATAACCTTCGCGCCCTCGATGAGATGATCGCCCTGGCCAGGCGGACGGGAGTGAAGCTGCAATATTCTCACCTCATCTTTGTTGGAGAATCATCGTGGAAAACGGTGGAAGAAAGCCTTGAGCTTGTCGATAAGATCCGTGCCGACGGTTTTGATTTTGCTTATGACCTTTACCCGATGACCTTCGGCGTATCGGTAATCACGGTGGTCTTGCCCAGCTGGTACCTTTCCCTGCCTCCGGAAAAGCGCACCCGCACCTGGACGAAGCTGCGCCTGGCGGCGGAGATTGGCCTTTCGAAAAGACTGCTCGGTTTCGGCTTCGAAGATATCATAGTAGCCTGGATCGGCGAAGGTTACGAGGAACTGAGCGGGAAGAGCATCGCTGAAATAGCCGCAGAATGGAAGCTCTCCGAGATTGAGGCCTACATCAGGCTGGTCGAGCTGAGCCGGGCTCAGGGACGGGTGAATATGTACAAGTACTATAATGAAGAAGCGATCACCAGGTTGATCCGTCACCGCCCCTCCATCTTCATGACCGACGCCTGGATCGAGGAGAAAGGTCTCCAAAATGCCGGGGCTTACGGGGCCTTTCCTAAGTTCCTTGCGCTTTCCAGGGAAGGCCGCGGGCTGCCCCTGGAAGAGACGGTCCGAAAAATGACGGGTGCAACGGCCGACCGGTTTTCGCTAAAAGGTAGGGGCTATCTCAAGAAGGGCTATACAGCGGACATCACGGTCTTCAACGCCGACACGATAGCCAATAGCGGCGATGAGCCCCTTCCCCCAAAAGGCATCGTTTACCTGTATGTTAACGGTAAAAGGATCGTCAGCGGTGGCCGGGCTGACGAGGCGGCAATGACGGGCAGCGGCGCGATCCTGCGAAGGGTTTAATCCCGCCCGCGGGACGCTGTTTTCTGAGTAAAGGACGGTTCCTTTTAGTCACAAACGACAAAAAGATATCGTAAAATATACAACATCTTTCTGAAAGGCACTCACCCCTGCGAAGCCACGAATACTAAGGCTTACAGGGGTGATTTTCCGATTATTACTGTTAAAGTCGCGAACAAATCTAACTTTGGAAATAAAAAAGCGCGTTCACTCACCGGGGCACCGGGCCCGCTTAAGCCATATTGATATCGCAAAAAGGGTTTTGTTGCTAAATATTGAACCTGTTTATTTAGAGGTGAAAAGCAATGGAAGATGATCTGCTAAAACTGCAAAATGAGGTCAAGGCCCTGCAAGAAGAGCAGCGTGAGATGGGTGAACGGCTGAAAGTGGTCTATGAGTGGCTTACCCATATCGATAAAAGGTTGCCCCAGCGTATAGCCCTACCCCCGGCAGCAAAGGGAGATCCGCCGGCCGGGGAAGTGCCGGCGATCGTTACAGTTCCTATGGAGCCCGGGAAAGATACCACCCCAGACCTGGAAGCAAAGATCGGCGGTATCTGGCTGAACCGGATCGGCATACTTGTTTTTCTCCTTGGGGCGGCCTTTTTCTTGAAGCTGGCCTATGACCAGGGTTGGATCAGCGAAACGGTCCGGATCATCATCGGCGTCATCGCCGCCTTCGCCCTGCTCTGCCTGGGAGAAAGAAACCGGCGCCGCGGTTTTACAGCATTTGCCCAGGGGCTCACCGGCGGCGGTATCGCCCTGCTTTACTTCACCATCTTCGCCTCCTTCTACTATTACAACCTGATCTCCGATACCATCGGGATAGGCCTCCTGATCCTGGTTACAACAGGGGCGGTGCTTCTCGCCATCTACCAGGATGCCCGGGCAGTAGCTCTCATCGGCCTGCTCACCGGTTTCCTGAACCCTGCTCTCTTCGTCGCCGGGGAACCGCGCTTTGCTCTGATGATGATCTACCTGATCCTGCTCAACCTCGGTTTAACAGCAATCGTCTATTTCAAGGGTTGGAAGATCACCGGTCTGCTCTCCTTTATTTTCACCAACGTATTTCTCGCCTGGACCCTGCTCTACCGTTTCAATCACCCCGCTACGGGCCTGCCGGCGGTAGCAGCCCAGATCTATTTCAGCATTTTTCTGCTGATTTTCCTGGCACCGTCACTGCTCCATCTGAGCGTACGCCGGAGCTGCCTGAACGCGGCAGCACTTTTCCTGATGGTTGCCGGGGCGGCGACCTACTACGGTCTGAGCTGGCTTAATCTGCACTCTGATTATCCAGGAACGATGGGATGGCTGACCCTGGCCCTGGCCGCTTTTTACCTGCTCACCGGCTGCGCTGCACTGCCGACGGCGCAGCGCGATCCCCGGGCCTACTTCACCGCCTTCGCCCTGGCGGCGCTGTTTCTGGTTATCTTCGTGCCCTTACAACTTGAAGGTGTCTGGATCTTTGTCGGCTGGGCCCTGCTGGCTGCACTGCTCGGCTTCCTGGGCCCGCGCCTGGCCGACCGCCGCATTTTGCCCGGCTTCTGGATCGTGCTCTTCCTGGCCCTGGCCCGCCTTATCTCCACCGAATGGTTCCCCTTTCACCGGGAAAGTTTTCGTTTTTTGATCGGCAGGCCAGCCCTGCTCACCTACGCTTTTATCGCCCTTCTGCTCCTGCTGAGCCGGTTTTTCTATCGTTACCGCAAAGAAGGTAATTTGCCGCCAGAAGTAACTGTTCTGGCCGGAGCAGCCGGATCTTTGCTGCTGCTCTTCTGGAGCCTGGAGATCTACCGGTACGGGGAGGTCTGGGCCTGGCATACTGGTGAGATGGAGTACTACAAAAATATGGCGCAGATGGCTGTGTCGCTCCTCTGGGGGCTCTATGCCGCCGCGCTGATCATCGCCGGATTCATCCGCAGGCTCCCCCCGCTGCGTTACGCCGCCATCGGCCTTTTCGGCCTGACCATCGCCAAAGTGATCCTTTTTGACCTGGGCTCCCTGGAGCTGGCCTATCGTATCATCACCCTGGTTGCATCGGGTTTGATCCTGCTGGGCGCTTCCTACATCTATCAGCGGCACCGTGACCACGTCAACCCGGCGGTGCAGCAGCCTCCCGAAAAAAGAGATCCCTAAGATTTCTCGCCCGGCGGCTTTTATCCCGGCGCATTTTATGGAACCCTCCAAAGATTTAACTTGACACCGCTACGTGGTGGTGTTATGATACTGTCAAGACATCCCGGTGAAAGGAGGGTATGTTCGGTGCAAAAGGAAACTTACCGGATCGGGGAGCTGGCGCAGTTGGCTGACGTTACCCGGAGAACAGTGCACTACTACATCAACAAGGGGCTGATCCCCCCGGCAAAAGGGACGGGGGTGAACAGCTATTACACCACGGACCACCTCAGCCGGATCAGGCTTATCCGGGAGCTGCAGGAATCATACCTGCCGCTGGAAGAGATCCGCAAGATCATTGTTCCCCTGGACCCGGAAGGGGTGGTGCACTACCTGGAGCAGCACAAACGAAAACCGCCGGCAGAGAAAAACTTGCCAGCCCGGGAGCAACCCGGAGAAATAGATGCCCGCTCCAGCGGTGCCCCGGTGCTTTACAAAAGGATCGATCTGGGCAAGGAGATCGAGCTGCACTTTCCTGCGGAGCTAATCGAGAAGAAGCCGTCGCTCCTGCGCTCCCTAATCGACAGCGCCAGGAGAATAATCAGCAGCAGCCGGTAACCTGCAGGTAGAGGATCTGACGCTGCTCCCTCACCAAGTAGCGGGAGAGCGAAGAGTGCGCGGCCGCTGCCTGCAGTGGCGGACAGGGCCCAAAACCAAAAGGAGGAAATATAATGGATTATGGAATTTTCGATCCCGACGGTAGGTCGGCTGCTTTTCCCTTGAAAGGGGTTTGGATCAAGGGAGATCTCTGCGGTCTTTATGGAGAGCTGACGGTGGACCAGCTCTACACGAACGAGGGGGAAAAAGCGCTCGAAATCATCTATACCTTTCCATTGCCTGACGGGGCGGTAATCTCCGGGTTCAGCGCCCGGGTGGGCGAAAGGATGATCACCGGGGAGATCAGGGAGAAAAAAGAAGCTTTCCAGGTCTACGATCAAGCCCTGGACAAAGGCGACAGCGCTTTTCTCCTGGAACAGTATCGCCCGAACATTTTCCAGGTCTCCCTGGGGCAGGTCCTCCCCGGAGAAGAGGTGAGGGTCAGCATTGTTTACCTGGAAACATTTGCCTACCAGGACGGTGAACTGAGAATAACGATCCCCACCCTGGTAGCCCCCCGCTACATCCCCGGAGCCCAGATCGCAGAAAGGAAGGGGATGGGTTGGGCGAGGCCCACTGAGCGGGTCCCCGACGCCGATTTCATCACCCCGCCGGTGGATGCGGCAGCAGCATACCGGGTGGCGCTGGAGCTGAACGTGCAGCCCCTGATGCCCGTTGAGCAGTTTAGCTCGCCCTCGCACCAGCTGAAGGTGAAGCGGGGGGAAAACGGCAGCACGCGGATCACCCTGGCCGAGGGCAAGGTCCCCCTGGACCGGGATATCGTCATCCAGGGACGCTGCCGGGAGGAGAGCACGGCAACGGGACTGAACTGGCGCGATCCGGAAACTGGTGAGAGTTATTGCTACCTTAGCCTGCTCCCTCACCTGGACGCCCCCCTCGATCGGGAGCCGTTAAAGTATATTTTTCTCATCGACGCTTCCGTCTCCATGTGCGGGGATAAGCTGGAACAGGCCAAGGGCGCCCTGCAGCTCTGCCTCCGGAACATGGAGGCGGGCGACAGCTTCAATATCGTTGCCTTTGGGAGCACCTGCCAGTTTTTTTCGCGCTCCAAAGCACTTCCTTTCAACCAGGCCTCCCTGGATCGCGCCTCCCACTGGATCGACAACCTCGATCTCCTGGGCGGCACCGATATCCTGGAGCCGGTGAATTTTGCCCTTAAAAATTGCAATAAAAGCGGCACGGTGATCCTACTTTTTACCGATGGCCAGGTGGGCAACGAGCAGGAGATCATCAGCCGCGTCAGAAGCAAGATCGGGGGCAATCGCCTGTTTAGCTTCGGTATCGACACGGCGGTGAACAGCCACTTTATCAACAAACTGGCCGAAGCGGGGAACGGCCTGCCCGAGTTCATCTATCCCGGGGAACGGATCGAGGACAAAGTGATCCGCCAGTTTTACCGGATAAACTCGCCGTCGGTAAGCGGCGTGGCGATCGAGTGGAGCGCCCTGCCGCAAGTGGAGTGCTATCCCCAGGATATCCCGGCCATATTTGACCGGGAGCCGCTGGCGTTGGTAGGTAAGTACAGCAGTGCACCCATCGGTAAGGTATCTTTAACCGGACAGCTGAAAAACGATCGCTTCACCGCGGAGCTGGATCTGGCCGCTCTCGTCACCGGGCACACCTGGGGCTTTCTTAAAAAACTCTGGGCCAAAATGAAGATAGATCACCTGGAAAAGGCCCTGGAACAGATCAGCCCCCGCCGCAGGGATAGACTGATCGAGGAGATCGTGAAACTATCTTGCGAGTACGGCATCGCTTCCGCGCATACTTCTTTCGTTGCGCTGTATGAAAGGGAGAACAAGGCCACCGGCATCCCCAAAACGGTGGTGGTCCCGGTGGCGCCGGCGGCAAAATGGGATATGCTCGCCGATCACACCTTTACCCCGCCCCTCTCCGGCACAGGGCCCGGCGTGTCGCACTCGCCTAGCGTTAATCTTGACCGGGGGTTTGCGCCGCAACCCATGGATCTTCACTGCCGCAGCAGCGCCTTCCGGTTGACCCAGCGCAAGCAGAGCCGGTCCGGCGCCCTTCACTGCCGCAACAGCGCTTACGATCCCGGCAGCAGCCTTGAGGATGCCGTCCGCTTTATCGCCCTGCAACAGCTGGCAAACGGCTCCTTCCCGGCAGAAGAGGGAGCAGCAAATGCAGAGCTTTCCAGATTCGAAAATACGGCGCTGGCCGCAGCGGCGCTGCTGCTGGCAGGCGAGAGCGGGCTTTACCGCCGGCAAATCGAAAAATCTGTAAAATACCTGTTGGAGGCAAAGCCGCAGAAGGAACTGAAAGAGTTCCATTATTTTACCGCCGCCCTGGCCGCCAGGCTCTATCTGGAGAAGTTCAAGATCGGGAAACGAACCGCGAACCAGATCAGCTCCAAAGCGGAAGTGCTGCAGGGGCATGCCGGTTCCCTGGCCGCCGCTCTGCATAAACCGGATAAAACGGGGAAAGAGATGATCGCAAACCTGCTTGGCTTTACCGGTGACAGCAAAAGCAGCCTGGAAAATGTCGGCCCCGAGAGCAGTATTAAAACCCTGGCCGCCGCTATTTTCCGGGAGCTGCTACGGTAACGCCGGCTGCTCCCGGCAAGAAGGGCAAAGGGGGAGCGAAATAGAATCCTTAATCAGCAGTAGGTCAACGGCGGGCGGGCCGGCTAAACACCGGCCCGCCTGGGAGGTAAAAATGAACTGTAAAAGAAGCTTATTTTTCTATAATTCACCACTGGGTAGGATCGCCATTGCAGAGAACAGTGAGGCCATTACCCACCTTTACTTCAACAGGGAACCCGGCTTTCCCGGGGCTGTTCCCCGAGAAACAGCCCTGTTGAAAGAGGCAGCACTTCAGCTGGAGCAGTATTTTGCTGGCAGGCGTAAAACTTTTGAGCTGCCCCTGGCGCCGGAGGGAACCGCTTTTCAGTTGAAGGTGTGGCAAGCGCTGCAGGAGATCCCTTACGGCGAAACCAGAAGTTACGGTCAAATTGCCCGGGCGGTGGGCAACGAGAAAGCGGCACGGGCGGTGGGTATGGCCAACAACCAAAACCCCATCTCTATAATCATCCCCTGCCACCGGGTGATCGGGGCGGACGGCAAACTGGTAGGCTACGGCGGCGGGCTGGAAAGGAAGGCCTGCCTCCTGGAGCTGGAAAGGCGACACGCCCATCAGTGAAATCCTGAGCTATCAAGGCCTGTCCAGTTCCGGGGCGGTTCTTCACCTGATGATCTTCGCAAGCCTCTCATTTTTCGTGAACATTGTCCGGCGAATTATTCTGGTAGCTATTATCGTCGGGAAAGTTCTCGATACGCGAATCCTTGCTCACCCATATGGCCCCGCCTTTAGCACCAGAAACATTGCTTTCAAAAACATTTTTGCGCACCGTCGCTGTTCCTCGGTAATTGATGACCATACCCCCGCCGTTTTTTTTAGCTTCATTGTTGGAAATGACGTTATCCTCGATCAGAACACCTTTGGTTCGCCTCACCAGTATGCCCCCACCCAGGCCGGCGCTGTTAAAGCTGATCAGGTTGTTCTCCACGGTTACTCCAGACATATGCGCTACATAAAGTGCGCCACCGGAGCTGGAGCTGTTATAATTGATCTCGTTGCCGCTGATAATGGGGTCAGACATCATCGTAACCAGGATTCCGCCCCCAAAATCCACGGATCTGTTATTTTCAATCAGATTATTTCTGATCACCGGATGCGATCTATAGAAGACAGCGATGCCGCTACCGTATCCTTCGGAGTAGTTTTGCACGATGGCATTATTTTCGATCAGTGGTGAGGAACCATCTAAAACAGCGATACCCGCACCGATGCCCAGCTCATCAGAAGCAGCATTTTCGACCCTGTTGTCTATAATCACATTCTTTGTTATTGTGGGTGAACTGCCGGTAATAAAGATCCCGCCCCCGTACTGCCTTTTAAAACTGAGGCGATCGCCATCATAAGAGGTTATTATGTACTCTTTCCTGATGCCGCTGCCACCGGTGATAGTAAAACCGGTCAACACTGCCCCAGAGCCCTCACCATTTTTAAAAGTGACCACGGCTCCCTTGAAGTTTCCATCCAGGATGGTGGCGGCAACCACATCAGGATCGTCCGGGTTCATGCTTCTCAACGTCACTTCTTTGCCTTTAAAGTCTATATTTTCATGGTAGGTGCCCGGCCTCACTGTAATGATCTGGCCCGACCCGGAGCTGTTAATCGCTTCCTGAATTGTGGGGTACCTGTCCGGAACAACTGTAGCGTTTTCCCCTTCCGCCTTTGTACCGGTGACAGGGGGCGGGTCACCAATTTTAATTCCCGTTTCCTCCCCGCTATTGTACTCATCATCAACGAGATCTGTAGTTTTTCCTTTGCCAAAGGGAATCAGATCGGGGAAGTAGAGATATGCAGCTGCACCCGCTCCTACCAGAAAAATAAGGGCGATAACCACCGCTGCAATGATCACTATGCTGTCATCGGAACGGCTCCCACCTATCCCGACCCCTGTTCTTTCATTTGCAATGCCTGTCGCACCCTGCTGGACAGAACCGCACCTATAACAGTACTTTTCTCCCTCTTTCACCTCGGCCCCACAATTGCCGCAAAAAGGCATGCGATCACCTCAAGATTTTTAATTAGCCCTAAAGCTGGAACCGGGCGTTGGAGGTTGGTTTTCGACAATATACTATCGAATCCCTGCCACAATATTTAAAAGAGGCATACAGTTCCTGCGGGCCGTTGCCGGATTGGCCCCCAACCGATCATCTTTGATCGTAGAACTCATGGAAAAGAGATGCGCCCCCGGGGAGGGGAAAAAATATGTTGGCCTTACCCATTGACAAATCCCAATAGTAGGGTTATTATGAAACGCAGGTTTAAAATATATGTTTCAATCATACTATTTAACCATACTCTAATTTTCTAGATACCCGGAGGAACGATCATCGATGACCTGGTTGGGCAAGTTTGTAGTTAGATACCGCAAGGCGATCATCATCACCTATGCAGTACTCCTTATACCCGCTATCATCGGCTTTTTTCTGACCCAGACCAATTACGACATCCTTTCCTATATGCCCGATGAGTTCAACTCTAAACAGGGTGAAAAGGTCCTGGAAGAGGAGTTCGCCCTCTCCGGCCTGGGGCTGATTATGATCCGGGATAAGCCGGCCTGGCAAGTCGAAAAATTTATCTCCGAAATAGAGCCCATCGATGGTGTTGATCGGGTAGCCTGGCTGGGGGATTACGCCGATATCCATGTGCCTATCGATTTTATCGAACCGGTGATCAAGGAGCGCTTCACTGCTGGAGACAGCGTGCTCCTGCAGGTTCAGTTCACCGAGAACGCGCGCACGGAGAAGACCAACCTGGCCGTCAGCCGCATCAAAGAGAAGATCGGCGGCGACCCGGATATTCTATTTGGCGGCGAACCGGTGATCATCAGCGAGATGCAGGAGACTGTCGATAAGGAGATTCCGCTCTACGCTGCTATTGCGGTAGTCCTGATCCTGCTAATTCTCAATCTATCGATTAGCTCATACCTTGATCCCCTTCTGTTTTTGGTCTCGGTGGGGGTGGCGGTGCTGCTCAATATGGGCACGAATCTGTTCCTGGGCAAGATCTCTTTTATCACCGCTTCCATCGCCGCAGTGATGCAGCTGGGGATATCGCTCGATTACTCCATCTTCCTGATGCACCGCTTCGAAGAGGAGAAAGATAAGCACGGTTCGCTCAAGAAAGCGATGGGAACAGCAGTCAGCAAAACGGCCGTCGCCATCGCCTCAAGCGCACTGACGACCATCGGCGGTTTTGCTGCCCTCACGGTAATGCAAAACGGGATCGGTCGGGACCTGGGACTGGTCCTGGCTAAGGGGATCACGATCAGCCTCATCGTCAATCTTACTCTCCTGCCAAGCCTTCTCCTGGTTTGCAGGAAGATGAGCAGCCGCTTCAAACACAGAACCGTGCTGCCCTCCTTCAAACCCCTTTCTAAATGGGTGGTCAGGGGCCGGTGGGGCCTGCTGATCTTTTTTGCCCTGCTGCTGATCCCCTCTTTTTTAGCTCAGGGCAGGGTCGAATATTATTACTCCAATGAACACTATCTGCCGCGTACATCGGCGGCGGTGCAGGAAACCAAAGAGATTACTACGGAATACGGCGCTTCAGATATCGTCTATGTCATCACCGAAGACGAGGGCAGGGTTCGTGAGCATCAACTGGTCAAGGAGCTCAACAAAATCAATGCGGTGGATTCAGTAGTGGCCATCTCGGAGCAGGTCGATCTGGCTATCCCAGAACCGCTGATCCCCGATGAGGTGATCGATGAATTTACCGGGGGCGATTACCGCTACTGCCTTGTTTTTCTGAAAGATCTGGATGATGAGCAGGCAATTTTCACAGCCGTCGATGAGCTCAAAGACGTCGCCGGCAGCCTGCATGAGCGCTACTATGTCACCGGCCCCTCAGCGATGACCCGCGATCTCGCCTCTCTTGTTGACATAGACGCGCGCAACGTCTCCATTGTCTCCATTGTCTGTATCGCTTTGATCATCGGGATAAGCTTCAAGTCCTTCTCCATCCCGCTCCTCTTGATCCTAGCCATAGAGCTGGCGATCTGGATCAATCTCAGCTTTACCTATTTCCAGAGCCAGACGGTCTCTTCGCTGACTCCGATGATCATCGGGGCGATCCAGCTGGGAGCAACGGTCGATTATGCCATCCTGTTCGGCCTGAGATACCAGGAGAATGTTTTTCTGTTCAATCGAAGGGTCGACGCCCTCAAACAGACGATCGAGGATACAGGCCAGAGCATTCTCACCAGCGCCCTGACGCTGGCATCAGCCACGCTGGGGATCTCCTTTATCGCCAGCATCAAAACTACAGGGGAGATGACCATGCTTATCGGCAGAGGAGCGATCGTCAGCATGCTGGTAATATTTTTGGGTCTGCCGCCACTCCTTCTCCTTTTTGACAGGCTCATCGCCAAAACCACGGCCAACTGGCCGCCGCCGGATCCGGGGATGGATACTGCTGCAAAAAGACCGTCCGGGAATCTACCGGATCGTTGAACATATACAGGTTGCTCGCTGTCTGATTGAAATACTGACTGGGAGGCTCCAGAAATGAAAAAAATCAAAAGGATCATCAAGCCGTTACTGTTCGTCCTTTTATCCAGCCTGCTCGCCGGGGCGGCGCTCTTCTTTCTCCCTGATCTCGGTGAAAAGGGAGATCCTGATCGCGGCAGTGCTGCTCCACCCGCGCAGGAACTGGCGGGCAAAGCCGGCGGGGAGGCCCTGGCCTATAAAAATGAAAGCGTCTACGTGGTCCTGGACCCCGAGGGGCGGGTGATCGATCAAAGGATCGTCAACCGGATCTACCGGAGCCAAAACGAAGCGGCAGCCCAGATTAAAGACTACGGAGACTACCGCTCGATCAATAATATGACCTCAGAGGCGGCACCGACGGTGAAGGATAAGATGATCCTCTGGGACAGCAACCTGCTCCGGGAGGGCGATATTTACTATGAGGGGGTTACTGACAAAGAGCTGCCGGTAACCTTTCAAATAGAATATTATCTGGAAGGAAAAAAAATAAAGCCTGCAGCGTTGCCCGGAAAGAGCGGCAGGCTCCGCATCGTCATCAAGATGAAAAATAACCTTGTTGCTGACGGGGCAGTGACCTACCGGGATTATCATGGAAAGATCGCCCGGAAGCAGGATGACAATTATGTACCGCTCCTGGTGCAGGGAACCTACACCGCCGATCTGAACAGATTTTCCGATATTGCCGCCACCGACGGCGCCGGCATCATCACCGGCCAGTATGTAAATGTGAGCTTCATGGCCTTTCCCTACCCCGAGGCGGAGGTAATCTTGACGATGACTGGAAAAGATATCGAGCTGAACCAGATCATGTTGATGATCCTCCCCCAGCTTCCCCCTATTCCTGAGGTGGATATGGAGGACGATCTCCGGGAGATGCTTGACGGAGTTACGGCCATTGAGGAAGGGCTGACTGCCCTTTACGAAGGTGCCGATCAGATCTATGAAGGCCTCGATCAATTTAGAAACAAGAGCAACGAGATGATGGCCATGATGGAGCCCCTGCTGTCGCTCCTCGAAGAATGGCAGCCGTTCATCGATGAACATCTGCCGGAATACAAAGAGATTCGATCCCACCTGGAAAGACTGCGTGATTACCTGGAGGACCTCCCCGATTTTGAGGGGAGCCCCGATGAGCTGCCTGGAGAAATGCCCGGGCTGCCCGATGAGATTCCAGAGATTCCTGAGCTGCCGGAGCTCCCCGAGCTGCCCGAGACAGAAGAACTCATCGCTTCCCTGGAATCGATGAAAGAGCTGTTGGAGGAATACGATGATCTTGAAGGGGTTTTTTCGGAGGCTGAGAATACCTTTGAGCAGTTGGCGATGTTGCCCGATGCGCTCAACCAGCTCGCCGACGGTCAGAAGGCTCTCCGGGACGGCCTCGGCGAGATCAATGAACGCGGCATCAAGGGGATGAAAGAAGGGTTAATTGACGGCATTAACGAAAATAGGTTCGGTAGCGCCAAAATAGAACTGATGCGCTCCTTAGCCGACAGCTACCGCTCCCATGCCGACAACCAGAACAATGAGGAAAGCAGCGTTCAGTTCATTATCCAGACCGAAGGTGAAAACCAAAAAGATCCTGCAGGATCAAGCGCAGGCGAAAAGCAGAATGAAGAAGGACCGGGCGGGGAAGCATGGTATATTAAGCTGTGGACCAGGTTTTTAGCGCTCTTTGGCCGGTGAACATGAATAAAGAAACCAGGTAGGATCAATCAACATGGGACAACAAGGACCGTCCGTCCCCTTTGTCCCTTTGTCTGGAAAGTGAGGTGAATATAAATGGGTACTGAAAAAACGGATACCCGGTCCAGGATCATGAAGACCGCCGTGGAGATGATCGGCCGCGAGGGAAATCTTAATGTAACCATCAGGGAGATCGCCGAGAAGGCCGGGGTAAATATCGCCGCGATCAACTACTATTTCAGCTCCAAGGAGAATCTCATCGAAGAGGTGGAGAGGGTCACGGTCGAGCAGACCCAGCTGATCTATA
>DUVX01000079.1 GCA_012840855.1 Bacillota bacterium
AATATTGCATCGCTCCGATTGTTGAAGAAAGGAAGAACCTGTTGTAAAATAAGCCTGAATCGAGCACCGTTTCTTTTGCATTAAAATATTGCTGTTGAGTGAGGCGAAACTTTTGAACTTACCCCTTCTCTCCGTACGGCGCCCCGTGGCCACGATCACCATACTGTTAATTATCCTTGTTATCGGTGCGGTCTCCCTGTTCCAGACTCCTCTGGACCTGCTTCCGGAGATCAAACCGCCATACCTGGCGGTGATCACCATTTTCCCCGGCACCTCCCCGCAGGAGAACCTGACGCTGGTCACCGAACCGATCGAAGATGCGATCTCACCGATCAGCGGGGTGAAAAATGTCCTTTCCCTTTCGCAGGAGCATGTCTCCATGGTCGCCCTGGAATTCAACTGGGGCGCCGACCTGAGGCAAAAACGCGAGGAGATCGGGACCCGCCTTGACCTTGCCACCCTGCCGGAGGAGGTACAGCGGCCGGTGATCCTTGAATTTGATCCCACCCTGTTGCCGGTTATGCAGGTCGACGTGAGCAGCAGCCTCGACGCCGTAGCGCTAACCGACTGGCTGGAAAGTACCGCCAAACCCCGCCTCGAAACTATCCCCGGCGTGGCCAGTCTGAAAATTGAGGGCGGTGCGCGCCGCGACCTTTTCATTCGCCTTTTCCCCGACCTAGTAGAAAAGAAGAAGATCTCCTTTGAACAAGCCGCCAATATTTTGCGAGCCACGCAGCTTAATTTTCCGGGAGGAAATATTGAGGTGGATCAGCTGCAGAGGCGAATCCGGCTAGTGGGACGTTCACCGGGCCCCGAGGAGCTGAAGAACTTGATCGTCGGTTTCCAGCTGGATGAAGCGGAGCTAAAAAAACTGATCGGCCGCTCCGTCGATCTCGATCTCAACAGGATGCTTTCCGAGGCGGCGCCCTCCGCCGATAGCCTGAAGATACCGCTGCGCCAAATAAATTTAGGAGATCTGATTCCCGGGGCGGATATGTTCGATTTCGATGAAAAAAAGGGCCTGCTCACCATCATCCCCGACCGAGAGCTCCTCGACAGATATGGGATCGATCTTGAGCAGATCGGCGTTCTGCTTCCCGAAGAATGGGCGGTGCAGATCGATGGAAAGAGGATTGTAATCGCTCTCCCCCCCGATGAAAGCTGGGACAGCGATCTTTTAAAGAACGCTCACCTGATCACTGTGCCGGATTTTGAGGCCTGGAAAGAGCAGCTCCAGGGACTGGAAAGCGAGATCCGGGGCGAGCTAGACAGGGCTTCGCAACAGCTGGAAAAGGCGATCGTCGATATGGCCACGGCCATGATCCTTTCCTCGGCAGGCGGCGGGGCCGGTGCGATCCCCATCCCCGAAGATGAATTTCCTCTCATCCCCATACGCCTGGGAGAGATCGCCGAGGTAAAGATAGATCGCCATGATGTAAGCTCCATCAGCCGTTTCAACCGCCAGCCCAGCATCGGTTTTCACCTGCAAAAGGAGGGAGAGGCGAACACCGTCATCGTCTCTCGCCAGGTGCGCCGCGTCCTCAACGAGCTCGCTGAAGAGTTCAATAAGGGAGGCTATGATATCAGTTTTAATTACACTTTCGACCAGGCCAAGGAAATCGAGAACGCCCTTATGGACCTGGGCCGCTCGCTTCTGCTGGGCTCTCTTCTGGCTGTGGCGGTATTGCTGATCTTTTTAAGAAACTGGCGGACAATCCTTGTGATCGGCCTGACCATCCCCATCGCCATCATCGCCGCCTTCGCCCTGCTCTATTTTGCCGGGCTCTCTGTCAACCTGATGACCCTGGGGGCGCTGGCCCTGGCGGCGGGCATGCTAGTCGACAACGCTATTGTGGTGAGTGAAAATATCTATCGCCATCTGCAGCTGGGCTCGGATTCGTTTAAAGCATCGGTAGAGGGGAGCAATGAGGTTTCAGGAGCTATCTTTGCCTCCACCCTGACCACGATCAGCGTCTTCTTCCCGGTAGTATTCCTGAGCGGCCTGGCCGGCGAACTCTTTAAAGATTTTTCGCTCACTGTAACCTGCGCCCTGCTGGCCTCACTGCTGGCAGCGTTAACTCTGATTCCGATGTTGGCCTCCCGTTTCCTCCGGCGAGGCGCAGCCGAAAGGGAAACCCCCGGCGGGCCTTCACATTACCAGCGCCTGCTGGAAAGTGTTTTGAATTATCCCTGGGCGGCTATCGCGGTGGGAGCTGTTGCCATCGCGGTGGGAGCGATCCTTATCCCTTTCATGGGCTCGGACCTCTTCCCCACCCCCGAAGAATCAGCCTTTTCGGTAGAGCTGTTCCTGCCCCAGGGTACGCCGCTGGAGCGGACCGACGCTTCAACGAGAAAACTGGAGGGGATCATTGAAAAGTTGGATAATGTCGATTCCTTCACCACGCAGATCGGTGAGCAGGAACTTTTTGGAATCGCTTTCGAATCGGGGAGCACCAACCGGGCCCGGATCAGGGTGGCGGTCCCCCCGGAGAAAGCAGAGGCGATCGATGGGATGATCAAGCAAGTAGAAAAAGAGGCTGTTCCGTTGCTGCCGGAGGAAGCGGAGCTCGGTTTCAAAAAAGAGTCGCTCATGGATGCAACGGGACTCAGCATGGGCCTGGAGATCATGATCCAGGGGCCGGAGCAAGATCGGGTAATCGAGCTCTCCCGGCAGATCGCTGAAAAAATTGAGGAGCTGCCCGGCCTGGCCGATGTACGCAGCGCCTCGGAAGAAGCCATCCCCGAAGTTCATATCCGCGTGGACCAGGAGAAAGCCCTGCGCCAGGGGCTTACCGCCTTCCAGGTGGGAATGATGCTTTACGAAGCGCTGGACGGCGTTTCAGTAGCCCGCCTGGAGACCAATGAAGGTATCTTTGATCTTATTCTTAGCTACCGCAAGAGCGATCTACAGACCATCGGAGATCTGGAAAATCTGGGCTTCTACTCGGCGATGGGCGGCTCGTACCTCCGTCTGGGCGATATCGCCACCATCGAACAATCGCTGGGGCCGCTGAGCATCACCAGAGAAAATAAGCAAACCCTGGGGCGGATCCAGGCGCAGCTTCACGGGGTCAGCCTAAGCGAAGCCAACCGAGCCGTCAAGGAAGCGATCGATGCCATGGAGCTGCCGCCGGGTTACTCTGTCTCCGAAGCTACCGCGAAGCAGATGTCAGAGGTTTTCGACGATCTTTATCTTGTGCTCGTCGTCGCCATCTTTCTGGTCTACCTGGTGATGGCGGCCCAGTTTGAATCTTTCCTGCATCCCTTTATCATTATCAGCAGCCTTCCCCTGGCCCTCTCCGGCGCCGTCATCGGCCTGATCATCGCTGGCCACGGCCTGAGCATCCCAGCCATGATCGGCGGCGTCGTCCTCGTGGGAATCCTGGTTAACAGCGGCATCATCATGGTTGACTTCATCAACCAGTTGCGCCGCATCCACGGAATGCCGCTACGGGAAGCGATCGTCGCCGGAGCCACGGCAAGACTCAGACCGATCCTGATGACCACGTTGACAACGATCTTGGGATTGGTCCCCCTCTCGCTTGGTATCGGCCAGGGCAGCCAGCTGCAGGCGCCGATGGCAGTCGCCGTGATCGGCGGGATGACCAGCGGCACTATCCTGCTGCTCGGGTTCATCCCGGCGCTCTACTACCTGATGAACCGCCGCGCCGCCTGATGTAACAAAGGAAACGTGGGACAAGAGGGACGTACCTGTTTGTCCCATCACGACACCCTTTTTGCCCCCACCCCAACCCTCCCCCATCAAGGGGGAGGGGGTATTCTGAGCTCATAACGTGCATATTCTATATGTTGGAACCGAGGTTTTGCTTTACCAGCTAAATCCGGCTGTCTTTCAACCCTTTATCCCACAGTGCATCTTCACCAGGCGCTTGCGCGATTCGATATCGTACTGGTTGCGGATGGCGATCTTCTCCATGATCGGCGAGCCGCCACCGTGCAACCCCCCCAACAGCGCCAGCCCGCCGAAGGAAGAGCAGATCATGTCGGAGATGGAGCGAAAGAGGCGGTGCTGGTTCTCCGCGGAGACGCCGTCGCGCCGCATCATATATTTATCGAGTAGCGGGCCAGTTTCGGGGCTGAAGAACTCATCTTCCAGCGGCAGGGTTGCTGGGAGCCCCCCGGCCAGGTCGGCGAGGGTCTCGAACTCGTGGTAGAGGCTGACCCCAGCATGGTAACGCCCCACATTGGTAAAAACGATATCGGGGATATGGGTGCCTGAGGCGCTTGGGGTTGATTTTACCGAGGCGGCGATGCCCGAAGCGTAGACCAGCTCGGCTACGGCGATGAGGTCGGAAAGCTTATCTTTTACATGGGAGGCATCGGCGACCCCATTGTAGTCGGCAACCAGGGCGGAGGCGCCGAGGATAAGATCGGTGATCGCCGGCTTGCACCCGGTATAACTGTGGCGGTGAAAAGTAGCAAAGAGCATCGCCAGCATGCTGGCAAAGTAGGTCTCGCCGCAGAGGAAGACTCGCTCCCAGGGGATGAAGACATCGTCAAAGATGGTTGTGGAGTCGGCGATACCGTAGAAGTGAGCCGTATGAATATGTTTTCGCGGCCGCGGGGTGGTAATCCGGGCCACCTGTTTGATCCCCGGGGTATCCGCGGGGATGGCAAAAGCCACGGACCAATCGGCATCTTCATCGGTCATCAACCGTGTGGGCACAACCACGATCTCATCGGAGAAGGGCGCATTGGAGTTGTGGGCCTTGCAGCCGCGCACGATAATGCCGTCCTTCTTCTTCTCGATGACCCGCAGGTAGAGGTCGGGGTCGCTCTGCTCGAAAGGCCGCTTGGAGCGGTCGCCCTTGATATCCGACTGGGCGCAGTTGCCGACGAGGTCGTTTTTCTGGAAGTACTTCATGAATTCAACAAAGCGGGGATAGTACTCCGTACCGCAGGCATCGTCACAGTTCTTGGTCACCACCGAGAGGGCGTTGAGGGCATCGATACCCATGCAGCGCATGATGCAACCTCCGGCCTGCTGGCAGAGCAGACGGGTACACTCCTGCTTCTTCAAAAGATCATCGGAACTCTGATGAATATGGTTGAGCCGGTGGATCTTCTCCCCGGTGAGGTGTGATTCGGCGGTAATCGTCTCCCTCATCTGTGGGTCTTCCACACGGTCAAAGGTGTCGGCGATGAGATCGAGCCCCGGTTTGAGGCGGGGATCATCCCGGCCGATGATCTCTCCCCCCATATAGATATTCTTCTTCATGCGAAAGAGCCGTTCTCTGTACTGGTCGGACGTAACAATAGCCATCTTTCATCCTTCCTTTTCTCATATTTTGGGGCCCATTCGGGGCGCGGCCTCACAGGGACCCTTGCAAGAAGGGGCCTAACCCCACCCGTGAAGCCAGGCGGAGGCGGCCCGGAGAGCAATGGTCATCTTTCCCTCGTAGAAGCTGATCCCGGCAGCACTCTGCGGTTCGCGCCAGGCCTTGACCCACTCGTGGGGCGGCACGATGATTTTCGGGTAACCTTAAAGACTATGGGCGGTTCTTTCGATAATTTCATCCTGAACTTCCGGGGAAAGGTCATTAAAATAGGCGCAATACCCCGAAACTCTCACCAACAGACCGGTGTAAGCAGAAGGGTTCTTTTTTGCCTTGCGCAGCTCTGCAGTATCGAGGACGTTGATCTGGAGCTGCGTCCCGCCCTGCTCGAAGTAAGCGCGGATCAGAGAGGAGAGGGTGTGCAACCCTCTCTCCCCCTGGATTAGAGGCTTCTCGAACTTGAGATTGAACGCACAGCAGTTGCCCCAGTTCACAGTATCGATGCGGCAGGCCGAGTTCAGGAGTGCCGTGGGGCCGAGCCGATCGGCACCGTCCACCGGCGAAAGACCATTGGATAGCCTGAAGCCTGCAGGACGCCCATTGGGCAGTGCACCGGTCATCCGCCCGAGACCATGGTGGCAGGTCATGGAGTAGAATCCGCAGATATAGCGGCCGCCCCGGGAATTGGTGTGCCTGGTCACCGCTTCGCTGTAGATATCGGCTACAATCTGGACCATCTGATCCACTGCGGGGTGATCATTGCCGTAACGGGGGATACGATTCACCAGTTCGGCCTGCAGCGCCTCATGGCCCTGGAAGTTGCCCTTCAGGATACGAACCAGCTGGGGCAACGTGAATCTTTTTTCTTCAAAAACCAGGCGGTTCAGGGCGTAAAGAGCTTCGCCTGCGTCTGCGAGGCCGACGCCTTGGACCGAAGTGTAGTCGTAGAGCGCGCCGCCCCAGGTGACATCACAGCCCTTCTCCAGGCACCCTTCCGTAAGCATGGAATTCAACGGAGTGGGTCGGTAAATGCGATATGTCTGCTCCAGGCGGGTGAGCACCCGGACCATCTCGGCAGTACCATGCTCCACCTGCTCCCGAAAAACTTTCAAGAACTCTTCGAAACTGTTCAGGGACCCGGGAGGAGCAGTCTTCGCCCCAAGGCGGATCCGGCTGTTGAAGCGACGGCCCCGGTTGAGCGCAAACTCCAGGCAGATAGGCAGATTGAAAAGAGCGGCATCAGAAGAATTGTAGGTCCGGCCCTGACTGCCCATCTCTACGCAGCCGATGACGGCGTAATCGCGTGCATGCTCCCGTGCGAATCCGGCCCGCTCGAGAGCGGTGATGACCTGTTCATCTCCAAACAAAGCCGGTTTGCCTGCGCCTTTTTGGATCAGCCTGGCGCAGGCCTCCACAAACAAAGAAGGGGTGCGGCTGTGGATACGGGCGTGCAATGCCGGCTCCCGGGTCATCACCTGTTGGTATGCTTCCAGCACTAGGTGGGACAGCTCATTGGTAGTATCGTCCCCCGCGCTATCCACACCCCCCAGGGTAATCCCCTGCCCCACGGCATGCCCACCGATATACCGGTTTATTCTTTCCGAATAGAGAGGGATGGTCTCGCCGCATTTGAGGCAAAAACAGGCCAGGAGTTCGCGGGCCTGCTCCCGGTTCAGGCGGCCCTTTTTTAGATCTTCTTTGTACAGATCGTAGAGAAATCGGTCCAGTCTGCCGAAAGAAATACCCTGCTCAAAGTCTTCCATGTTCAGAGCAACGTGGATCAGCCAGGCCGATTGCAGCCCTTCCCTAAAGGATCGCGCCGGTTTGTAGGGAACCCGACGGCAGATCGCAGCAGCCTCCAGCAGCTCGCGGGAGCGCTCCGGAATCTCCTCCGCCGCCAGGCGCTCCGCTTCCGCGGCCAGATTTAAGGCCATCCGGCGAATTCCCCGTATAACCAGGCGTAGCCCCTGATAGAAAGCCTCCTGATCCGAGCTCAGCCTCTGCCCAGCCAGCTTCTGTCTTGCCTGGCGGTCGATATGGCGAAGCCCTTTTTTGATCACCAGTTCGTAATCGGGAACCAGGTGTGAGATTCCTGCTTCTTCGGTGATGAAATACTTTTTAGCCCGAAAAATGTCCAGGAAGTACCTGAACCACCGGGGGTGAAGCAGCGCTTTGGCCCCCACACTACGAAATAGATGTCGCAAACCCAGGGAAAGCAGCTTCTTTCTTTCAGACCTGCTCAGGTGTAAAGGAATCACAGCCCGGCGCTCCAGTCTGAAGATATCCTCGAGGATATTGATCGAGCCGCCTTCGGAATAATAGTTGGCAGCGATACGTTTGGAGCTCATATTACCGATGATCAGCTCGCCCCGGTAGATTACGGGCTGGCGATGTGAATAGGTGTGGGCCAGAGCCTCCGCGCGCTGCAGATAGAAATGCTTTCCTCTCGCAGCCCCTGAGCGCCAGTAATGATCCAGCAGCAGGGGGCGCTCCAGGCAGATGGAGTACGTTTCCTGCATCAGATCCGAACGGATCATGGCGATGCGATCACCGGGGTAGGTCTCGACGGCCAGGGCCATGACAAACACTCCTTATTAGTTTTAGGAGCTTCCCCCCGGCCGACAGGGAAACAATCGGCAGCAGGCCGAAAAAGATGCCCCCCTATTTAGTATATTGACACTATGGTGACAATTTGATTATAATACACCTGATTTTTACGGTCAAGCGAAAAGGAGAGCATCATGGAGCATGGTTTGATCTTCGACATACAGAGATTTAGCATTCATGACGGCCCCGGTATTAGGACAACGGTGTTTCTAAAGGGCTGCCCCCTGCGCTGCCGGTGGTGTCAAAACCCCGAATCCTGGAGCATCCGGACCCAGCTGATGCCCTCGGCGCAGGGCTGCATCGGTTGCCGTCGCTGCGAGGAAAGTTGCCCCGGTGGCGCCATCAGTGTAGGGGAGCAGGGTCCGATCCTGGATCGAGGGAGATGCCAGGAATGCTATCGCTGCGTGGAGCTGTGCCCCTCGGGATGCCTGAAAACGGTAGGCCGCGAGGTTACCGTGGAGGAAGTGCTGGCGGAACTCCTAAAGGACGAATCCTTTTACCGCTCCTCTGGAGGGGGGATCACCCTTTCTGGAGGGGAGCCGATGATGCAAGCGGCATTCTCCCTGGCTCTTCTGAGGGCGTGCCGTTCCCGAGGCCTGCACACTGCAGTGGAGACCTGCGCTTTTGCCTCTCCTAAAGTGATGGAAGCGTTTCTGGAGCTGACCGACTATCTGATCATGGACCTGAAGTTGAGCGATTCCCAGAAGCACCGCCGCTACACCGGACAGGGCAACGAGAGCATCCTGAAAAATCTTGCCGCCGCGGCGGCCGTACGGCATCGTAACAATTTTCTCATCAGGGTACCCCTGATCCCGGGCTGTACCGATGATCCGGAAAACCTAAGGGGCATCGCCAGCCTTCTGAATGGCGTCGGTTTCGACGGGACAGTAGAGCTGATCCCCTATCACCGCCTCGGTGCCGGCAAGTACCCACGCCTGGGGCTGGAGTATACCCTGGAGGATCTCGAGAGTCCGACGGAAGAAGCGCTCAAGCGGGCCCGGCAGCTGCTGAAAGCAAGCGGTATGCGCCTCGCCAATGAGGCCGGTGTCCTTCCGGAGAAATAGCCCTGAGCACCGGGCGGCGCCACCGGAATACCCCCGGACCCGGCAGCGGGATATAATTGCCAATAAAGCTGCCCCTACTGCTCCAGCCGCAGGCTGACCTCTTCCCAGCGGCGCAACAGGGTGGTTAGTTGTTGCCGGACGCTGCTCAGGCCCTCATTCAGCTCGCGTAAGCGGTTGAAATCGCCGTATTCATCGGGGTTGGAGAGGAGCTTCTCGTAACGGGCAAGGGATCTTTCGGCTGCCTGGATCTGTTCTTCCAACCGTTGCTGCTCTTCGAGCAGACGGCGTTCACGCCGCTGCTTCTCCCGCTTTCGCTGCCGCTTTGCCAGGGCCTGCCGCTTTCTCTCTGCGACGGCGGCATCTTCTTCGAACGGCTCCTCTTCCGAACAGTTCTCTACGTTCTCCAAGTAGCGCTGGAAGCTGCCTTCGTATATAGTA
>DUVX01000080.1 GCA_012840855.1 Bacillota bacterium
CGGCGAACTTGCCCCTTTTTGCAGCACCACCGCCGCCGGCGCTGTAGACAAAAAGAAGCCGCCGTAGATACGGCGGCTCCATTTGATCGGCTGGGGTAGGGTCTACTTTTCTTCTGCCCCGCTCTCCTCATCGGCGACCTCGTCGAGAAGTTCGCTGAAATCTTCATCGTCCCACTCTTCATCGTCGATCATGATGATCTCGCCGCAGCGGGGACAGGTGACCTTGATGGGGTCTTCGCCTTGAAGCAGATCATCGCTGATCTCCACCAACTCGCGGCAGTTGGGGCACTCGACGGTGAAACCGTCCTCGTAAGGGGGCTCCTCTTCGGGCTGGTCGTAATCGTCATAAAAATCATCTTCCATCTCGGCCAGATCCTCATCGAGAGCCTCAGTATACTCGAAGAGCTCCTCATAGTTGTCTTTCAGCTGCTCGACCTCCGCCGCAAACCCATCCAGCAGGTCAATCATGCGCAGCAGGAGCTTCCCCTCCTTGCTCTCCTCATCCAGCGCCAGCCCTTCAGCCAACCCCTTGATATAAGATACCCTCGCCATTAGATTCTCCGGCATGATCGCGCCTCCTTTCAGCTGACAAACCTATTATTCTTCTAGACACGTTCAATATATGCACCGCTACGGGTATCAATCCGCAAAACATCACCGATGCTGATAAATAAAGGTACCTGAACCGTGAGCCCTGTCTCCACTACAGCAGGCTTGTTCCCCCCCGAAGCGGTGTCTCCCTTCACCCCCGGCTCAGTCTCCACCACGGCCAGCTCCACGGTAACAGGAAGCTCCACCCCGATCACGTTTTCCTCATAGACCACAGCCGTGAGGGTGTCGTTCTCTTTGAGGTATTTTATCGCCTCCCCCATCTCTTTTTCCGAAAGAGTGATCTGCTCGTACGTGGTTAGATCCATCAAGCAAAACTGATCGCTGCTACGATAAAGGTAAGACATCTCTTTGCGATCCAGATGGGCGCGCTTCACCTTCTCACCCGCCCGGAAAGTGCGCTCGGTAACGGCACCGCTGTTCAGATTCTTGATCTTTGAGCGAACAAAAGCCGCGCCCTTGCCCGGCTTAACATGCTGAAATTCAACTACTTCATAGAGCTGCCCCTCAAATTCGAAGGTCAGCCCGGTGTGAAAGTCATTGGTCGAGATCATCTTTGTCTTCGCTCCCCTACAGTTAAATGATCATCAATTCCCGGGAGCACCGGGTCAGCGATTCGGCGCCGCCGGAAGTGATCAATACCATATCCTCAATCCGCACACCGCCCCAACGGGGAATATAGATCCCCGGCTCAGCGGTGACAACCATCCCCGGGGCCAGAATATCGTCACTGCGCGGCGAAAGGGTGGGCCGCTCATGGACCTCCAAGCCCAATCCGTGACCCAGCCCGTGGCCGAAATATTCTCCGTAACCGGCCTCATCGATGATATTGCGGGCAAGAGCGTCGGCTTCGATCCCGCTCATCCCCGGTTCCAGCCTCTCGCGGGCCTCCTCCTGTGCGCACCGCACGATCTCGTAGATCTCGCGAGCGCGGGGGCCCGGTTCACCAAGAGCGAAGGTCCGCGTCATATCGGTGGCATAGCCCCCGAAGGTGCCCGTAAAGTCAACCGTGACCAGTTCCCCAGCATTCAGTCTTTTTCCCGAAGCGATCCCGTGCGGCAGCGAGCCCCGCTCTCCCGAAGCTACGATATAGCTGAACTGCGTCCCCGTAGAACCCTGACGGCGCAGGAAAAATTCCAGCTCCACCGCCACCTCACGCTCCGTCATCCCCGGCCGGGCCAGCTCCAGCAGGTAATCAAAGGCCCGGTCCATCACCGCCGCTCCTTCTCTAAGGCTTTCGATCTCGGCGCTGCTCTTCACCGCGCGAAGCTCTTCTACAAGTCCTTTCTTAGGGGTAAGCTCCAGCGGCAGCGTATCCTGCAGACGGCGGTAGAGGCCATAGGTGACCTGCTCCTCCTCGAAAGCAAGGCTGCTCCAACCCGCCGCCTCGATAACGGGTTTTAACGCTTCGCCCAGCCCCGCTTTCCAGGGGCGTAGCTCGCAATGAGGCGCCTGCTTTTCGGCCTGCTCCAGGTAGCGAAAATCGGTGAACAGAAAGGCCTCCTTTTCTCCCACCAGCAGGGCCCCATTGGAGCCGTCAAAACCGCTCAAGTACTGCCGGTTTACCGGATGGGTTATCAGGATCGCTTCCAGCGATTTTTCCGTCATCAATTTCTGTAATCTCTGCAGCCTCTCGTTCATGTTGCGCCTCCTGCTGTGAAATCTGCTCCCTGAACCCGGCGTCGACTGCGGGTACCGTATCCATCTCCTAGACACCTAACAGGCTGTTACCTTTCTCCTTATTTACCATTCCCCTATCCGGACATATATTCCTGCCCAAAGTACAAAAATAAGGGACTCTTTTATTCAGGGTGACCCTGCCATTCTAAGGGAGCCCCCCTTTTCATTCTGAGGGAGTGAAGCGACCGAAGAATCTCAGCACTACACCAACGCAACACATAAAACGAAATTCTTCGCTACGCTCAGGATGACTCATAAGGGCGCGCTCCTGCCTAAACAGCAAGCGTTGTCTTTAATAGTCCCCCTCCGGGGGCTCCGGGGAGACCCTCACCCGCCCGGTAGCCGGGGTGAGGATAACATAGCGCTTCAAACCGCTTCCGGTCTTGAAGCCCACGGTGCCGCCCTGGCTGGGGGCACCGAGAGAGCTGAAGGACAGCTTGCGCACCTCTTCGGAGCCGGGAAAGTTGTTCCGCGCATAAACGATCCCCTCGGGTAGCTTAACCACAGTCTTCTCCACCGGTAAGCGCATCTGGTACTCACGCGCTTTCCAGCGAAATTCCATGCGGGTGTACTTGCCGGTAGTGATCGCCACCTGGCGGGCCAGGCGCATATCCGCAGCCAGACCCCAGGCCGCCTTTTCCAGAAGCCACTTCTCCTTTACACCGCCCATGCCGGGCACGGTAACTGCAATCAGAATCGAGAGGAGCGCCAGTACAACAACAATTTCGATCAGGGTGAAACCATCAAAATTTAACCCTGATCCTGCTCTTCTTCTGCCCCCACCTCTTCTACCTGCCCTTCAGGGATAAAGATTAGGTTGAAACTAATGTTCAGCCGGTAACCCTCATCGCTTTGATCGATGCTGGCCTGATCGATCAAGGTCATATGGGGAAACTGCTCCAGTTTCCTCAAAAAGGTAAGCAGCGCTTTTCTGTTCCCGCTTAATTGTAAAGAAAACGGTATCGAGCGATACTGCTCGCTGTCCGCAAAGGCACCGGCCCGCAATGACAGCAATTTCAGAGAAGAGGAACGCACCGCTTTTTCAATAGCCCCCAAAACTGATGGCAGATCGATAGTTTCCGGGATCTTGGCCAACAGGTAGGGCCTCCGGTCACTTAAACTTTCCCATCTCTGTTCAATGTCCGACTTTTGCTCCAATTTTTCTTCTAACAGCGCTATCTCCTGCTCAATCCCATCGATCTCTTCGCGAAGATCCCCGATCCCGATATAAGCGGGTTTCAGAAAGTAGTTCCAGTAAAGAAGGCCCGCCCCGGCAACGACAAGAAGAATAAGGACAATTACCAGTAGCATATTGCGATTCTTGTTTCCCGTCACAGCTACTGCTCACCTCCATCGGCAGAAGGCAGAGTCAGCTCTATCTCACAGCTAAACTGCTTGCCGTACGTCATATGGCGATGAACCGCCGCTTCGCCAATTTGTTCCTCCACGAGAGCCTGCTTGAAGTCGGCAATTCGTCGCATCGTCGGCCCTTCACCCCGGATGATCAGCTTACCCTTTGACGCAGTAGAGAGAGAGGTGAGCTTGAAATCATATTCACTGGCTACCTCGTAGACCTTTCCAAAAGGCCCGGACCAATGATTAAGCTTGCTTTCCAGATCGCTGATGAGGCTCTTTCGATCTTCAAGATCACTGATCCTCGCTTCCAGCTCTTCTAGCGGCGCCACTTGTGACTGCAGAACATTTTTATCCTGAACCAGTCTTTCCAACTCCACCACCAGGTGAGCCTGGTAGAGATAGATAGATACTGAGCCGCTTAAAAATAGCGCGATCAGCAAAATTATCGCTATTGTAATGAGTAGCCGCGGCCAGTAAAATTCGCGGGCGATGACAAATTCACGTGTGCGCAGGTTGATCGCTGTCTTCATCGCAGCCACCCCCGCAGAGCCAGACCGGCGGCCACGTTGAGCAGATGCCCCTCCCGCTCCAGATCCTTCCGGATGAAGCGGCGGCCGGTCTCGATGAAATCGATAGGATTCAGCACCACCGGCTCCACCTTAAGCTCGAAGCCGATGAAGGAAGGGAGACGGTCGATGGCAGAGCCACCGCCGCAGAGGCAGATCGTCTCGATCTCTTTATGCTCCCGGTCGATGCTGTAAAGGTAGAATTCAAGAGAGCGGCGGATCTCTTCGACAAGTTCATCAGCGGTCTCCTGGACCCCCTCCACAGCAAAGGAATCCTGGCCCAACAGCAGGCTGCGTGCCGCCACGGTGCCGATATCGCGATTCTCCTCGATGCGGCGGCAGAAATGATTCATCCCGATGTTCAGGGTGCGGGCGAAGCGGAATCCACCCTCGTCAAATAAAACCAGATTGCTGCTTTCGCCCCCTATATCGAGCAGCATGAGCGCCTCACCAGAAGGCCCGGCAAAAGCGGGGTAGACGAAGGGCAGCATCCGCTGCAGGGCAAAAGATTCGATCTCGATGACATCGGGATAAAGCCCCACCCGGGTAACCACACCCAGGTAATCGTTGATTACATCCTTGGGGGCCGCCACCACAGCCAGATCCAGCATGACATTGCCCTCCGCCGTATGCTCGCCCAGCTCAATATAGTCGATCACCGCTTCATCGTAGGGAATCATGATCTCCTTCTCCGCCTCGAAGCGGAGCGCAGCGGAGAGTTCACGCGGCGCCATCTTCGGCAGCTGCATCCGTCGCAGAATGATCGCCTGGCTACCGACGCAAAGATTAGTCCTGTTCCGATAAAAACGGCGCCTTTTTAGAATCCAGGCCAGCCTCTCGATAAGCGGCGCAGCATCAGTGATCCTCCCTGCGGTAATGGCTCCCTCGGGCAGGTCGTAGATCCCGTACTGATGCAGCACGACCCTGCGCTGCTCCTGCTTGAACTGGATCAGCTTCACCTGCGAAGAGCCCAGGTCCAACCCGATGGGCGAATAGCGGCCCCTCAGACGTGTGGGAAAGAGAGCCTTTACCGGCGGCTCCCCTGCTATAACTTCCATGGCCTGATCCATTCTTTTATCACCACCCCCAAACTCATCGTTTTGCAATATTCCGCATAAATTTCGGGGCAGTAATCCAAAGTGCACCGTTGCAGCAAGAGCTCTCTGGCAATAATTGCCCCTTTCACCTTTAATTCGCCATTAAAACCCCGATTCCCTACCACGACTTCGCCTTTTGAATACAAAAGAAGTGCGCTCCCGAAGAGCTGATCTCCTCCTTCAAGATCCGTCTTCGCCCCAGTGAGATCTATGTCCCTACCGGAAAGGATCATCACGCGGCTCTTACCGGCGGCGCTATCCGCACTGACCGAGCCTGTGACGGTTACCGATCCCCCCACTACAAAGATGCAATTGGCGATAACAGCCGCCCTTTCCGCTGCTATCTCCAGATCGCCCTCGATAATGACAATCTTTTCAGATATAGCGAAGCGATCACCCCGGCCGGGTTCAATAACCAGATCGCCCCGTACTACGATACTGTCAACGTGATCGCACTGGGCCGGCAACCGGCCCCATCTCTCACTGGAAGTATAGATTACAGCCGCTCCGGATAGAAAATCATCCGGAACTAACGGCGGCAGTACCGGTGCTTTCGCTCGGAGAACGCCGGGGAGCGGGTTGCCTTCGCTATAGGTGGTAATAGTAACCGGCTCACCTGGAGACCCGGAATCTGCTACGGCAATTACCGTAACGGCGGCCTCCCCGGGGCCCTCCCATATAGTTTTTTCCGGCGCAGTACATCGCAGCTCGCCGTAAATATAGTTTTCGCCCCTGATCCGAAGGATTTCGCCGCAATGGGCGCTGCCGTTGATTGTGCTTTCCTCCAGCGCCAGTCTATTCGAAACTGCAAGCGCTTTTCCCGCCAGCGGTGTGCTCTCGGCGATTACCGCCATGGCCATCTGAAGCCCCCCCAAAGAACCGGTGGCGATGACTAGACGTTGAGTCACGGAATCGAAAGATACATCCCCTAAGAAGTCGTAATGCTGATCACCTCGCATCACCGGGCCCTGCCGGATCACAACGCGGTAACAGCCCCCTCCCAGCTCACCGGTAATCTCCTCGCTGTATTCAAAGCAATTGTTCAACGCGGCCATCCCAGCCTCGATACCGGCCTCGGTGATATAGTAAAGTTTTAGCTCCTGCTCCTGGTTATGGGCGATAGCGGTCTCGGTAAGGGCCAGCGTTGTCAGCGCGCCGCCAACAGTAAATAATGTCGCCATCACTACGAGCACCAGTACAAGCACGGAGCCGCATCTTTCCCGCCCCTGCTTCAGGCCCATGTGCCCTCACCCCCTGTTGTTTCAGGGTATAGCCGGTTCCGTCAAGTTGCGCGGAGTGACGCTGCTCTGCAGGATTATCGCCCTGGCGTCGCCGGCGCTGATAGTCACGTACACATTACCGGATGCGTCTTTGTTGAAATGAATCATGCCGATTTCCAGCGCAACTACATTGCAAGCATGGGTTTTACCATCGCGGATCTCTTCGATCAGAAGTTGCTTTCCCTGAAGGCGAAAGCGCCGGTAATAGCGCTCCTTGCCGTGGCCGAAGTCGCCCTTCAGCCGGTAGCGAATCTCGTTTGCCTGCGGTATCTCGATCCAGTCTGCAAAACGCAGCTCGCGATCGATCATCTCCATGGCGGTGCGGGCATTCTGCTGGCAGTCCAGCCGCTCCACCGATCTATGCCAGGCGTTAACCCCGCTGTAATAGATAGTGAAGATCGCTACGGCAATCAAGCCGAGCAGTGCCAGGGAGAGGAGCACTTCAGTGATAGTAAAACCTCGTTCTTGATGCATCTAAATCCCTCTGGGGATCCACCTCAATGCAACAGGAAGGTACGTCCCCGGTGTCCCACTGGCTAAAGCGACAGGTAAGGGAAACTGTCAAGCCGGCTGCTTGCGGATGGTTCTTACCTTTCGGCAAGATAGCTTTCTATCTCCACGCTCCGTTCCCCGCCGGTCTCCTGCCACCTTACCTGAACGGTGATCAGGATAAGCATAGCAGTTTCCGCCTCACCTTTTCCGAGCAGGATCCGCTGCAGTTTTGTCTCCCGCCGGAACAGGTAATTATCCCTTGACAGCTCCTCGATCTCTATATCGATCCCTTCGGGACTGTCAGCGATACATTCCAGACAATAGGCACAGCCCTGAACCTTGATCGCTTCTATTTTTTTACGGCAGAGGTTGATGGCTACAGTTCGGCGGCCGGCCCTGATAGTCCCGGCATAGCTGTTGCTAAAATAAGTTACCAGCGGGACAGCGATAATGGAGAGGAGCGCAATCACCACCAGCAGCTCGATAAAGGTGAAACCGC
>DUVX01000081.1 GCA_012840855.1 Bacillota bacterium
CCGGGGGAGGCGCCGCTACAGCCATCATACCTATCGGGAGCTCTCGGAAGACGCCGAAGCGGTCGCTCCCGGCCTGCGCGAAATCGGTATCGCCGAAAGGACCCGCACTGTTTTCATGGCGCCGCCGAGTTACGAGGCCTGCGTCATCGGGGTGGCGCTGACTCGCGTGGGCGCGACAACAGTCTGGATCGATACCGCCGTCGGTTATTTCAATATGGCGGAGCGCTTGCGGCGGGTCGATGTTGAGGCTTTTTTTGGTATCCCCGTCGCCCATCTGGGGCGGCTTCTTTTCGGCTGGGGGCCGCGCCGGCTGCGCAAACTGATCGTCACCGGAAAGCCGGGTTTTCCGGGAGCGCAAAACGTCGCCACGCTGCGCCGCAAGGCACCGAAAGTGCTCCTGCCGCCGCAGGTGACCCCCGATGATCCCGCCGCCATCCTCTATACTACCGGGAGCACCGGGCCGGCGAAGCCGGCGCTCTATAAACAGAAGAATTTCTGCCACCTTTTTCGCCAGGCTCATCACAGCTGGCGCTTCGATCTGGAAAAGGAGACACCTGTCGATTTTGCCGTCTTTCCCGCATTTCTGTTTATCCCCATCAGCGCCGGGGGGACAATGGTGGTGCCGCCGATCAACTTTGTCACCCAGGGTCCGGCCGATGTCGATCCGCACGCCCTGCTCGAAGTGATCAATGACTGCGGCGTCAAATCGATGTTTGGATCGCCCGTGCTTCTGGAAAATATGGGCCGCTACGCCCGGGAAAAGGGGATTAAAACGCCCTCTCTGAAACGCGTCGTCGGCGCCGGTGATGTGATCAAGGCTCCGGCAAAGGAGCTGCTTCTTGAGATGATGGATCCGGATGGGGAGGTCTATGCCAATTACGGAGCCACTGAGGCGATGCCCACCACTGAAATGTGTGCCCGGGAAACCCTAAAAGAGACCTGGCCAAAGACCGTTCAGGGGGCCGGCATCTGCGTCGGCCGCCCCCTTCCCGGTGTGGAGCTGAAGATCATCTCTATCGTGGAAGGGCCGATCAAAAGCATGGAGCAGGCCGAAGAACTGGGCTGCGGCGAGATCGGGGAGATTCTTGTCCAGAGTAAATATATCAGCCCCCTCTACTACAACGAAGCCGAAAGCACCCGAAAAAATAAGATCATAGATGGTGATGGAGAAATCTGGCACCGCTACGGCGATACGGGCTATATCGATGAACAGGGCCGCCTCTGGGTCTGCGGCCGTGTGGGCCATCGGGTTAAAACTGCCCGGGGGCCGCTGTTCCCGCTGATCTGCGAATCTATCTTCGAGACGCACCCGTTGGTGCAGCGCTGCGGCCTCGTCGGTGTTCCTGGAGGAAAGGGCGAGAGAGCCGTCGCCTGCATCGAACTGAAACCGGGCTGCTGCCCCAGGGAAAGGGCGCGGCTCCGGGAAGAACTGCTTGCCCTGGCCGCCGGGCATGAGGTAACCAGCGGCATCAAGCAGCTGCTTTTCAAATCTTCTCTGCCCGTTGATCCCCGCCATAATTCCAAGATCGAGAGGCCTGCCCTGGCGCGGTGGGCTGCGGGGCAGCTGCGTAAAAAGCAACGGTAGTACCGGCTGCGGCTAGGAAAATATCAATTGGAGCTGCCCCTCAGGGCAGCCCTGTTTATTTGCAGGCAAGTAAGAACCTTTATTTCATTAAAAGCTAATGTAAAAAGGATATAGGTTGAAAGAAGTTGAAAATAATAACAGTACGTTCGTAAAACCGGTATGCCGCCGGAGACCTGCAGACAAAACAACGAGGAGTGTGAGCGATGCAGAAACAGTTAGAGAAAATCAGAAAAGCTGTTGTAGAAGGAGAGGATCTTGAGGCTGCCAGCCTGGTTGAGGAGGCCCTCACTGCCGGTTTTCCCCCTTTGGAGATTCTGAACCGCGGCGTTGTGGCGGGGATTGATGAGACAGGGAAGCGGTGGAAAGCAAATGAATATTTCTTACCCGAGGTGATCCTCGCGGCTGATGCTTTTAAGGCGGCCATGGGTCCGCTGGAGCCGAAGCTGAAAGAGGGAGAGCAGGGAGGAAAAGGCGCCCATAAGCTGGTGATCGGTGTGGTTCAGGGTGATATGCATGATCTGGGCATAAGCCTAGTCATCGCCCTGCTTCAGTCGGCGGGATTTGAAATAATCGACCTTGGTATCGATGTTTCGCTCGATTCATTTATCAGCGCCGTTAAAGAGCACCGCCCAGTCGCTCTCGGCCTGGGGGCCTATATGACTACGACCATGCTGCGAATGAAGGAGATCATAGGCGAGCTGGAAAGGCAGGGGCTGCGCGATAACCTGAAAGTGATGGTGGGAGGCGCCCCCACCAGTCAGGAATTTGCCGATGAGATCGGCGCAGACATTTGGGGTAAAGATGCCATCATGGCGAGAGAAAAAGCACTTGCACTGATCGGAGGTTGAAACAAATGGCAAATGCAAACTTACAGATCATCCACGGCATTCTGTACGGCAAGGGGCTGCGCCTGGGCAAACTGAGCCCCTTGGGCCAGGTAATGGCAACAATGGTGGGTAAGCATGGCGACTACGTCCCTTTCATGGGGCCGCAGATTCACGATCATGCTATGACGGTGGCGGGAGTGCCCGCTCGAAAATTTTACTGGGATCCTGAACTTTTAGTGAGCACCCAGATGGCGGTGCAGCGCTGGTACGGTTTTGATTCCTACACCGTTATCTCCGACGCATATAACACCGAGGTGGAAGCGCTGGGGGCGAAGATGATCTATAGCGATAACGCCATGCCCACGGTGAATACCAGCGTGCCGCTGATCAAAGAGCGCAGCGATCTGGATAGGCTCGGCTCGCTTGATGTAACTGCGGCGCGTATCCCTGTTGCTGTGGAGCTTTGCCGGCTGATTACCGAAAGGATCAAGGGCCCTTTCGGTATCGGTTTCTTCTGCTCCCCCTTCAGCCTGCTCTGCAATGCCATGGGTTACCCCCGGGCGGTGCGGGCGCTTATGAGAGATAAGGCTTATGCTCGGGAGCTCTTTGATTACGCAGAAAACGAAGTGATCTTTCCCTTCTTGAAAGCCCAAGCGCAGGCCGGGGTAAAGTCCAGCGTCGGCCCCGATGCCTGGTCTGCTTTCCCCAATCTGACGCCCGATCTTGTCGAAGAGTGGGTGGTCCCTTCGGCAAAGCGTCTCGCTGAAAGGGGCAAAAAAGAGCTTAAGATGAGCGTATCTGCCGGGACCGCTGCCTGCGACTACTGCGAGGAAGATCCGGCTAAGTTCGATAAGGAGATGATGTTTCGCTGCTGGGACGTAGCCAGCGGGCTCTCTTTCCTAAAAATTGCCTTTTCCGGGATGGGGAGAACGCAGGATTGGGATATGCGCTGGCTGCAGGAATATGCCCTCAGCCGCGGTAAGGGGGGTAAGCTGCCCATCTTTGCCTCGCTGAACAGCCGCTTTGTCCGCGACAGCAATCCCGCGCAGCTCGTTGACAAAATTCGCGAATGGATCGGGATCATGGGCCGCGACGGCCGCCTGCTCTTCTTTATCGGCAGCGTTCCCGCCGATACACCGCCGGCGAACGTCCATATGGCGGTCCGCGCAGTGCATACCCTTGGACGCTATCCCATCGCAAAGGATCTTAGCGCCATCAGGGTCGAGTTGCCTTCCTTCCAGCCTTTTGACCGCTGGCTCAAGGGGCAGCCTGAAGAGGATGTTATTATGAAAGCTCGCGAACAATAGCTAAATAGCTGGGGTGGTCTGCGGGCCACCCCAGCTATGCCAGATCGCGCAAAAGATAACCTTATGGATTTAATAGGTAGCTGCAGGGATCGTTAACCCGAGGCCTTCAGTTTGCGGTAGAGCGTGGTGAGGCTGATGCCCAGCCTGGCGGCGATCTCTTTTTTTGTTTCTACGGAATCGCCCAGCTCCCCCAGCATCTCACGGATAATCTCATTTTCCAGCTCGGCGGTTCTGTTTTTCAGGGTGGGCTTCTCTTCCTCCACGCCGCTTTTTTGGAAGATCCATTGCGGCAGGCTCTGCCTGGTAATCAGCGATGATTGCTCAAAATTAACGGCATACTCGATGATGTTCTCCAGCTCCCGGACATTCCCCGGCCAGTGATAGCCTAGCAGGATGCCCTTCACCTTGCTGTCCAGGCCGGAGACCTGTTTTTTCAGCAGGTTGCTGTACTTCTCCAAAAAGAACTCTGCCAGGTAGATGATATCCTCCTTCCGTTCGCTAAGGCTGGGGATATAAAGAGGAATAACATTGAGGCGGTAGTAGAGATCGGATCGGAATTGCTCGTTCTCGATCATCTCTTCGAGATTGCGATTCGTGGCGGCGACGATTCTGACATTGAAGGAGTACCTTTTGTTTCCGCCGATACGCTCCAGGGTGTTGCTCTCCAGGACCCGGAGCAGCTTCGCCTGCAGCGTCAGCGGCATATCGCCGATCTCGTCCAGAAAGAGGGTGCCGCCGTCTGCCAGTTCAAATTTTCCCGGTTTACCGTTTTTTCTCGCTCCGGTAAAGGCGCCTTCCTCGTAGCCGAAAAGTTCGCTTTCAAGGAGAGTCTCCGGTATAGCGCTGCAATTGATCGCCTGGAAGGGCCCGTCATGGTAAGGGCTGGCCTGGTGCACAGCCCTGGCAAAGAGCTCCTTGCCGGTGCCGCTGTCTCCCCTCAGCAGGATCGTGGAGCACCCCGCAGCAGCAATCTTCGCCTGTTCGATCAGGTTCAGCAGCGCCCTGCTCTTACCCTGAATCTCCTCGAAGGTGATCCTCTCGTGATCCTGATATATTCTGGCTGCAACCCGCGACAACCGCCGGATATCCTTAAATGTTTTCACTGCCCCAACAACCTCATTCCCGATGAAGATGGGGGCGGCGCTGTAGAGGAACTTCAGCTTAACACCGTGGATGTTTACTTCGATCTCTTTGTCGATAATCTTGACCCGCTTCAGCAGCGTTTCAGGAAGCGGGGATTGGGGGAAATAGTTGGTGACGGGTTCGCCGATGAGGGATTCGCGGCGGTAGTTGAAAAGCCTCTCGACAACATTGTTCACGAAGGAGATCTTTCCCCCGGCATCCACGGCGACGATCCCTTCGCTGACGGAATCGATGATCGTTTTCAGGTATTTTTCGTTGCCGGTAATCTGCTCCATGATCTCCAAAAGCTGGGCGCGACTGGCGATGAGCTCGCCCATGCGGGCCATAAAATCGAAGTAGTGGCTCTGTCGCGAGATCAGCTCCTTTTTTTGATGTTCGTCAAAGCTCAGTAGGCTGATCGTGCCCACGATCTGGCCGTTTAAGGTGATCGGGCAGAGCAGCGAAGCGGTGCAAAAACAATTTGTTTTGATTGCGCAGTCCTGGCAGAGTTCATGTTTCCCCGGTTCCTCGATGGCGAAGCTATCCCCGGTGGCGAGGACATGCCTGGTTACGCAGGCCGTCTTCGAGGTAAAACCGATCTTCCCCCTGATTCTGCCTGTCGCCCCTACCACAACAAGGTTGTTGTCGAATATCTCCACATCCAACTTCAGTGCCGAGGCGATCGTTTCAGCTATCTCCTGAACCGGTTCCTGGATCAATTGCAGTTTGCTGCTCCTGTTCATTGGTCCTCCCTCTTTCGGTCGTTTTTTCTGCCTGTTAAACGATCTTCTTTATCAATTACAGAAATACCTTCCCATATTTAAAAAAATAAAAATCGGCTGCCAATGTCCACTTGGTGCAAAAGCGTCAATATATGAGCAAGTGCGAAGCAAAAAAGATCTGGCACCGATATTGCAACTATCAGAGATCGGTGGGAGAGATTCATCAAGTGCGGGTTGTATCGATTCCATTTTAAAGACAGCAACTACCAGGAGGAAGGATGAGCAAAGTGTTTCAACAGTATCAGGGGGGCAGCAACAAAGTGTTCCCCGGGGACAAGGTAAAGGAGATCCATGAGGCTTCGGTTCATTTGATGGAGAAGGTGGGCGTGAAGGTGCACAACCCGCGGGCCCGGCAGATCTTTGCCGATCACGGGGCGCAGGTGGATCATGGCGAGGCCATCGTCAAGATCCCCCGCTCCATGCTCGAGGATGCGGTGGCCGCGGCGCCTTCGCGGGTACTTCTCTGCGGCCGTGAAGAGAAGAATGACCTTGTCCTGGAGGGGACGAACACTTACCTGGGCACCGGGGGCACCGTTCTCTATACCCTCGATCTGGATACGGGTGAGCGCCGTCCCACGGAGGTGCGCGATGTCGCCGGCTACGCGAAGATGACCGATGCCCTCGAGAACGTCGCCTTCTTTGTGATCAACTGCTATCCCCAGGATGTGGCGACAGAGGATGTTGATGTAAACCGTTTTTATCATTCCTTTGCCAACACCTCGAAGCATGTTATGGGCGGCATCTATACCATGGAAGGTTTAAAAGATGTGATCCGGCTCTCCGAGGAGATCGCCGGGGGCAAGGCCAATCTTCTGGCCCGTCCCTTTGTCTCCTTTATCACCCTGATCATGAGCCCCCTGGTTATGGAGGTGACCTACACCGACTTCCTGATGGAGATTGTTCGCTACGGCCTTCCCCTGACCACCCCTGCCGAGCCCTTGGCCGGCGCTACCGCACCGGTGACGCTGGCCGGCACGGTGACGATCAACAATGTGGAATCTTTGGCCGGTCTGGTCCTGGCGCAGCTTATTCGCAAGGGTCATCCCACGCTCTACGGGACTACCTCGAGCATCATGGATATGGTTACGGGTACCTATATGGCCGGCGCCATCGAATCGGCGCTGATCAACGCCGGCTGTGCCCAGATGGCCCAGTACTACGAGATACCCATCTACGCCACCGGGGGGATGTCCGATTCCAAGATTCCCGACTGTCAGGCTGGCTACGAGTCGGCGGCTACGGCGATGATCGTAGCGCTGGCGGGGGCCAACTATATTCACGATGCCTTCGGGCTTCTCGAGTTCTGCACGACCCTTTCCTACGAAAAGATGGTGATCGACAACGAGATCGTCGGCATGGCGCTGCGTGCGGTGCGGGGCATTGAGGTTAACGAGGAGACCATCGCCGCCGATATTATCGCTGAAGTGGGCCCCGGCGGCAACTTTCTGGCACACCGCCATACTGCCGGCCATGTGCGCAAGGAATTCTTCTTTCCCCGTGTCGCCGACCGGCAGATGCGACGTGACTGGGAGGCCTCCGGCAGCGCTGACACGGCGGCGCGGGCGAAGGTGATGGCCGAGGAGATCCTGCGTGAGCACCGCCCCTTAGGTTTTGCTGAAGATCTGGAGGCGCTGCTGAGGAAAAATTACGCGGGCATAAAATAGAGGTAATTAATCAAAAAGAATGAATAGAAGAAGGAGAGTCTATTATGATTCAGGAAATTTATACTAAAGTGCTGGCGGGAGAGAGCGACGGGGTCAGAAGCGCTGTGCAGAAGGCGCTCGATGAAGGGATCAAGCCTTCGAAGATTATCAACGATGCTCTGATCAAGGCCATGGACGAGGTAGGTGCCAGGATGAAGAGCGGCGAGATGTATGTCCCTGAGGTGCTCATCGCCGCGGAGGCGATGAAGGCGGGTCTCGGCCTGGTCAAGCCGCTCCTTGAGGGTGAGGCTTATGCCGTAGGCAAGGTGGTTATCGGCACCGTTGCCGGGGACCTGCATGACATCGGGAAGAACCTGGTGACGATGCTGCTGGAGAGCTCGGGCTTTGAAGTGATCGACTTGGGCGTTGATGCATCCGCTGAGGTGTTCCTCGAGGCCGCCGGGAAACACAAGCCGCAGATTGTCGGCCTCTCCGCCCTGCTGACCACAACGATGGCCTCCATGGAGGCGACGGTGAAGGCGCTTCGTGAAAAAGCGCCCGGGATCAAGACGATGATCGGGGGAGCGCCGGTGAGCCAGCAGTTTGCCGATGAGATCGGCGCAGGCGGCTACGCACCAGACGGGGCTTCGGCGGTAGATCTGGCCAAAAAGTTAATTCAGTAAAAGGGGAGGTAGGGTCCATGAATTACGGTAGATACAGCAGTTGCTACCGACCGTTATCGACCAACGACATCGAAGCGATCCATAAGGCCTCCATGCTGATCCTGGGGAAGACGGGATTTATCGTGGATAACCGCCGGGCCCTGGAGCTCTTTGCCGGGCACGGAGCCGGGGTAGATTTTGAAAAAAAGATAGTCCGGGTTGAAGAGGAATGGGCAATGAAATACCTGAAAAAAGCGCCGGCCCGGATCATTCTCTACGGAAGGGAAGAGAAGCATAACCTGGTAGTGGAGGCGGATCGCACCTTCTTCGGAACCGGCGGGACCGCCCTGAACATCTACGATCGCCAGACTGGGCAGCGGCGGCCGTCGCTCCTCTCCGATCTGGCTGAAATAGCCGCGCTCATCGATGCTTTGGATCATATCCACTGGTACTGTCTGCCTGTTTACCCCACGGAGTTGGAAAAAGAGGATGTTGATATCAATCGCTATTACTCCGCTATCAAAAACACGAGCAAGCATATCATGGGCGGGATCTACGGCGGCCACCACGGGGCCCGGGATCTGATTCGACTGGCCCAGACCATCGCCGGCGGGGCAGAGGAGCTGAAAAAAAGGCCGCTCATCTCGGTGATCTGCTGTACGATCAGCCCCCTGAAGCTGGAATCCCGGTATGTGGACTTTATCTTCGACCTTGTGGAAGCGGGGATCCCCATTGCCACGCCCTGCGCACCCATAGCCGGGGCCACCTCTCCGGTAACCCTGGCAGGAACCTTGGCCCAGATCAATGCCGAGGCGATTTTCGGCATTCTGCTGTCGCAGGTGATCCGGGAGGGGGCGCCGGCTATGTACAGCGTTGTCCCCACCACGGCTAACATGAAGACTATGGAATTTCTGTTCGGAGCTGTTGAAAACGGGATCATGAATGCCGCCTGTGCCCAGATGGCCGCTTATTACAAACTGCCGCTCTACTCTACTGGCGGGGTTACTGAATCGAAGGTTTTCGATGTGCAGAACGGATACGAGAAATGCCTAAACAACCTTCTCCCCGGGGCGGCAGGGGCCCAGCTGATCCACAATGCTGCCGGACAGATCGATAGCAGTATGGCCGTAGCCTATGAGCAATATGTTCTGGATAACGAGATCCTCGGGGCTATTGATCGAGTCTTGCAGGGTATCGAGGTAACCCCTGAAACCCTGGCTGCTGGGATGATCGATGAGGTGGGGCCGGGGGGCCATTTTCTTGCACAGGAGCATACGCTCAAGCATATGCACCGCGAACTGTATATGCCACCAACAGCGGTGAGGCGAAATTATTCGGCCTGGGACAAAGGTGGCCGCAAGAACATGATCGACTACGCCCGCGAGGAGATGGAAAGGGTGTTTTCCGGGCACCGGCCGTTGCCGCTACCGGAGGGCTTGGAGGAAGAGTTGAAGTCGCAGTTTCCCAACTTAATAGTTTAACCGCTTATGGAGCAAAAAATAGCGCGGGGTGATCAGGCAGATGCTTCCAGGAAACAGGGCTGTCGCAAAGTTCGTCGGGGAAACGAAGTGGGACAACCTGCCGCCGGAGGTTCAGCAGCAGGCCAGGCTGTGTGCCCTGGATCTGTTGGGTGCAATTATCGCCGGCAGCTCGACAAGGGTGGCCCGGATAGTGGCGGAGCAGGCGCTGGAACACTGGCCGGGCGAAGCCGCCTCGATTCTTCTGTTCGGAGCGAAGGCGAGCCTGCCCGGAGCTGTCCTGGCCAATGCTTTTACTGCAAACGCCCTCGATATTGATGACGGCTACCGGGAAATAAAAGGGCACCCCGGTGCGATCGTTTTTCCTGCTGTCCTGGCGGCAGCAGAAAGCAGGGGTGTGAGCGGTCGGGAATTTCTCACCGCGCTGGTGGTCGCTTACGAGGTCGCCATCCGCGCCGGCCTGGCTTGGCATCACTACCATGCGGAGTATCACGGCTCGGGTTCCTGGGGCTCTCTTGGTGCCGCTGCCGGGGTAGCCAGGATATTGGGGCTGCGGGAAAAAGAAACGATCAGCGCCCTGGGGACCGCGGAATACCATGCCCCGATCATGCCGATGATGAGATGCATTGACTACCCGGCGATGACCAAAGATGGCATCGGATGGGGCGCCATGGTCGGCACAGTCTCAGCGCTACTGGCCGCTACAGGCTTTACCGGCATCCCCAGCCTTTTCGGGTTTAGGGAATACAGCAGCCTGGTAGGGAGCTTGGGGAGCGAATACAAGATCTTAAACCTTTATTTTAAGCCCTATGCCTGCTGCCGTTGGGCCCAGCCTGCAGTCAGTGCGGCCCTGAAGCTGCGTAAAGATCATGACATCGATCCCGATCATATTGAAAAAATAGTCGTCCGCACCTTCAGGGCCGCTACAAAATTATGGTTGAAGGCGCCGCGCAATACCGAAGAAGCGCAGTACAATATGGCCTATCCCATCGCCGCCGCCCTCGTGGAAGGCGCGGTGGGTCCGGAGCAGATTCTCGATGAAAACCTTGGTAAAGGGGCGATTCTGGAGCTGGCGGCGAAAGTGTCGGTTGTCGAGGAACAGTCGCTGGAGCGTGAGTTCCCGGAAAAATGTCTCTGCGAGCTCGAGCTTACGCTGAAGGATGGGTGTAACCTCTCCAGCGGTACCACCAGCGCCACCGGCGATCCGGACAACCCCCTCGGTATCGATGGTATGGAACAGAAGTTTAAGCAGCTGGCTGCCACAGTTCTGAGCGCTGCACGGGTAGAAGAGATTCTGGAGCTGGTCTGGCACCTCGATAAATTGGATAATCTTGAGCTACTGATAGAATTTCTTTCTTCAACAGAAAAGGGTAAAGGGGGGATCTAAAAAGCTGTTTCTCTTCTGGTGACGGTTTAAACAGGGGGCAGTTAAATACTATAAAGGAGGCGTTCCGAGAATGCGTAAAGTTGTTTTACTGGTAGCGATCCTGGCTCTCAGCGTTCTGCTGATTGCCGGTTGCAGCCCTGATGAGGGCAACGGTGCGGAGAAGCCGAAGATAATTGTGGGCTCGAAGAACTTTACCGAGCAGCTCGTGGTGGGCCATATGGTGGGCCTGCTGATGGAAGATGCCGGTTATCCGGTGGAGTACCAGCTGCGCCTGGGCGGATCCGGTTTGGTTCACGAGGCGCTGGTGGAGGGTGAGGTCAACGTCTATGTGGAGTATACCGGCACCGGGCTTACGGTTATGCTTGAGGAGGATCCGATGAGCGATCCCGATGAAACTTATGCCCGCGTGAAAGAGGCATACAAAGAGAAATGGAATTTGGTCTGGCTGGAGCCCTGGGGTTTCAACAACACCTATACTATAGCGATGCGTCAGGATGTTGCTGCCGATCTGGGCATAGAGAAGATCAGCGATCTGAAGGATAAGGCCGGTGATCTGCTTATCGGTGCCACCCATGAATTCATCCCGCGTCAGGACGGCCTGGCCGGCCTGCAGGAAACCTACGGGTTTGAATTCAAAGAGGCCAAGGGGATGGACGAGGGTTTGATGTACCAGGCGGTGAGAGACGGGCAGGTTGACGCCATCTCTGCTTTCGCCACCGATGGTAGAATCCCCGCATTTGAGCTGATCACCCTGATCGATGATCTCTCCTACTTCCCGCCCTATTATGCCGCCCCGGTGGTAAGCGGGGACCTGCTGGAAGAGGATCCGGAAGTAGCGACGATCTTGAACAAGCTGGCCCAGA
>DUVX01000082.1 GCA_012840855.1 Bacillota bacterium
GCTGCGCCGATGAGCTTTTTGCCGGCAAAGGCTCTTTCGATCTCGCGGTAGGCCCGCTCCACCGCGGCGCTGTTTTTCAGGTTAAGCCTGACCCCGCCGGCGTCGGATTTATGGACCACTTCGGGGGAGAGGACCTTCAGCACCACGGGATAGCCGATGCGCTCAGCCAGCTCCACCGCCTCTTTGGGGGAGCGAGCTACAGCGGCACCGGTGGTAGCGATCCCCTGCCTCTCCAGGAGCTCTTTGCACTCATGCTCCATGAGAAAAGTTCTGCCTTCGTTTTCAGCACGGCTGATAAGATCATCCCATAATTTCATTATTGTACCTCCCACTCTCCCCTATTTCTCATCTGCAGGGAGCATCACTGTTTACCATTATACCAAAATTCAGAAGAGTTTTGGTCTGCTTTTCAGTATTTATATCTACTTAGGAGATATATTTTATAATTAATGTTATTTTGTAGTAATCGTTCAATGAGCCGATGAATGAGCCTGGGGGCGGAACTGGAGTTTCTGCAGCAGGCGCAAATAGGCGAGGACATTATGGGTCACCAGAAATTCGCGCCGTACCTTTTCCCGGCCCAGATCGGCAAAATCATGCGCCAGCGCAGGGTTGCGCAGAAGCGTGAGGATGCGATCGGCGCACTGCTCCACGGTGTCGACGAGATAGCCGTTGACCCCGTCCTCGATCTGCAGCCTGATCCCGCCCACATTGCCCCCGATCACCGGTGTCCCCTTCCAGAGCGCTTCGGCCACGGTGAGCCCGAACCCCTCGCGCAGCGATTTTTGCAGGACGATGTCGGCGGCGGTCTGGAAGGCGTTCACCTCGGTGTTGGTGATCCCGTTGAAATTGGTAACTACTTTAATATCATAATCCTCCCCGGCCCGGCGCAGGGTATGGTAGAGGTGATCCCAGCCCTCGGGATCATCGGTGGCCATCGAGCCCACCAGGACCAGCTGCACGCTGGGAAACTCCTTCTTCACCATCTTGTAGGCCTCGATCACTCCCAGCGGATCCTTCCAGGGATCGAAGCGCGAGACCTGGACGATGAGCGGTCGGTCCTGCTCCACCCCGAAGCGGCGGATCATTGCGGCCGCCTCTTCCGGCTCGATCATCCTGTTCTTGGAGCTGAGGGGATCGATCGACGGAGTGATCAGGGTCAGCTGCGGCAGGGCCGCTTCCGCGCTGACATAATCCCGCATCGTAAAGATGGCGGCGTCGTACTGCCGGATGTAGTGGTAGAGAAAATCCCAGTATTCCGGGTTGGGCGAGGAGGTGTCGATATGGCAGCGCCAGATCCAGCGGGCCCGCTGCCGTAGGCCGTTACACAGATCGATGAGGGCGGCGGGCTGGGGATCGTGGCAGACGATAAAGTCGTAATCCCAGTTCTTCATATGAGCGGCGTTGAGCGCGCTGTTCCGGCGGTAGATCTCAATCTCTGTATCGCTGAGGCTGCCCTCCTGCCCCTGCAGGGCGTTGTGGAAGAGCTTCGTCACCTGAAAGTATTCGCAGCTCCCCTCGAGGACCCACCAGTCCACCTGGAGTCCCAGATCCTTGAGCAGGGGGATGAGCGCGTAAAGCTTCTCCGCCACCCCGCCGCCGAAGGAGGTGGCATTGATCATGGCCACCCTTTTCCCTTTCAGCTCGCCGGCGAGATAGTTGATCTCTTCAAGCACGCCCTGATCGATATAGGGGATATAATCGGCGAACTCTTTTTGCTCCAGACAGACCAGATCCATGACCGGCCACCCCTTCTCCGCTTCGCTCTCCCGGCGCAGGGAAAAGCTCCGCCGGTGCTTACGAATTCTCTTTTCGGTTATATTACTTAGTATGGAACAGATGGGCGCTTCTATTCTGGATCGGGCCCGTGAAAGAATCGGGTTCTCCGTCTACGCGAAAGGGCGGCAGGCCGTCTCGCTGCTGCTGGCGGCGGGAGGGGAGGTGCGGGAGATCCCCATGGAGCGCAGCGGCTCTGTTTACCGTTGCGAGGTGGAGGGGATGGGGCTCCAGCCGCACTACAAGTTTTTGCTGAAAGGGCCCGGCGGGGGCGCTTTTCCCGATCCCTGTAGCCACTACCAGCCCGAAGGGGTGCACGGCTTCTCCCGAGTGGTCGACCACGAAGCCTACCGCTGGGCCGACGGGGGATGGGCGGGACCCCAATGGGAGAGAGCGCTCATCTACGAGCTCCATATTGGCACCTTCA
>DUVX01000083.1 GCA_012840855.1 Bacillota bacterium
TGCTGAAAGAGGCCGTCGTAGAGATGATCGGGCCCTGCCATCGCTCCGGTATGGCTGGAACCAGCCCGTGCACCGGCAGCCGTACCGCCCACATACTGGGCCAGAACAGGCTTGTGCGGCGTAATCCGGCGCGCTATCTCCAAAAAGCCCGCCGGATCCTGCAACCCCTCGATATAGAGGGCGATCGCTCTGGTCTGTTCATCTTCTCCCAGATACGCAAGAGCCTCGTTAATATCGATATCAACTTCATTACCAAGGCTGATCGCTTTGCTGAAGCGAATCCCCCGCCTGCGCAACAGCCCCAGGGTCTGGGTGATATAGGTGCCGCTCTGCGAAGCCATCCCCAGCAGCCCCGGGGGGCCGATGAGCGGCATTACCGTAATATTAAGGGGGAGGGCGCTGTTCAGCAGGCCGATGCAGTTGGGCCCGAGAAAGCGGATCCCGTGGCGCCGGGTGATCTCTTTCAGCTCTTTCTCCAGAGCAAGCCCTTCGCTGCCGGTCTCCCGAAAACCGGCCGTAATCACCACCGCCCTTTTGGTCCCGATCTTGCCAAAATCGTCCATCAGGCCGATCACCTGATCTGTGGGCACGATAAAGACGGCTAAATCGGGGACCTCCGGAAGATCGAAAACTGAGGAGTAAGCTTTATGCCCCAACACCTCTTTGTCATTGGGATGGAGGGGATAGAATTTGCCCCTGTAGCCATCCTTGATAATGCTCAGGGCCTGGATGGTGCCCATCTTTGTGGGATTGTTACCCGCCCCCACAGTGGCAATAGAGCGGGGGTTCATCAAAAAATTGAGGGGATTCTCTTTCATGGTACAGCCTCCTATCTTCTACAGACGCGCAGTAACCTTCATGAAGATAAATCCTACTCTAACGAAATGTAGAATAACAATTGACAATTGTCTGCATACTATTGAAATTCAAGGAAGGACTGAAAAATCCTGCTTCTATTTAATATAATGGCCATGCTTAATTCTGGCAACGGCGGAGCAGAACAAGTGAGCCTTTTAAAAACGCTCAATCGTCCCCCCCGGGCGAAGAGTTAAGCAGGCGGCGGGCCCGATAGACAACGGAGCCGCCGTATCTTTCGCGCAGGCGGTCCCGGGTGTGCTGCAGCTCTTTTTCTTTCTTTTCGGAAGGCAAAAGATCGAAGAGCGACAGCTGCTCTCCGGAGACAAAATCAGAGACTCTCAGGCCGATGAGCCGCCAAGGCGGACGGCCCTTGTGAGCGGTAAATAGCCTGACAGCTGCTTCATAAATATCCCTGTCGCCGTCGGTGGGTGCTGGGAGGGTCAGCTCACGGGTAATGGTACGAAAATCGGCATAGCGTACCTTTATGCCTACCTTCCGTGCCCGCAACTCGCCGGAGCGGAGACGATAACCGAGGCTTTCCGCTTGGGAAATAAGGACGGCCAGGATTACTTCCTCATCGGCTAGATCGGTGGAGAATGTTTTTTCTTCGGAAAGCGATTTGGCCTCGCGCACCGTCTCCAGCGGCCGGTTGTCGATACCGCGGGCGCTGCGCTGCAGCGTCAGGGCATTTTTCCCAAAATATTTTCGCAGCAGCCCTGGGGGGGCGGCGGCGATCTGTCCGATGGTTTCAATACCGATGCGCTCCAGTTTTTCCACCGAGATGGGACCGAGGCCAGGCAGAAAAGCGGGAGAGAGCGGCCAGAGCACCCGTTCAACCTGTTCCGGCCAGAGTTGGCCGATACGGTCCGGCTTGGCCAGCTCCGAAGCGATCTTGGAAAGAAGCTTATTTACCGAAACGCCGATCGTCACCGAAAGCCCCAGCTCTTCCCGCACAATGCGCCGTATCTCTTCTGCCGCTGCCACCCCTTCGCCGGGAGGGAGGGCAAGGTAGGCTTCATCGATAGAGACGATCTCGATCTCCGGGGTAAATCGGTCATAGACAGCGAAGACCTCGCGGGAGACCCGCCGATATCTGGCGGTATCACCCGGTAGAAAGATAGCTCCAGGGCAAAGCTGCCGGGCCTGCTCCACCGGCATCGCCGAATGAACGCCGTATTTACGCGCCTCATAGGAGCAGGTAGAGACCACACCGCGCCCGGAAAGGCTTCCACCTACAACAACCGGTTTTCCCCGGTATTCAGGGCGGTCACGCTGCTCTACCGATGCAAAGAAAGCATCGATATCGCAGAGTAAAATCTCGAAGGTCCCTTTTCCCTGCCCCCACGGTGTGCTCATCAAAACGCCCCCTCCCCGCTCTATAAGCAGTGATTCTTCCCCCCACGGGTTCTTTCCTGCACTTTCAGTCATATTGTCAAAAAGGCTTTCTTCTACCCCCTGTAGAATAAACTATATTCGTAATAGTTTTTAAATTATACAGATAAGAGAGGTAGAAAAATGAAACTTTTTCAACCTGTAGAGATTGGTGTGCTGACCTTGAAAAACCGTATCGTCATGCCGGCCCTACATCATAACTACTCGCCCGAGGGCCTGATCAACGATAAACTGATCCGCTACTACGAGACCAGGGCTCGCGGCGGTGCGGGCCTGATCATCGTCGGCGGCTGCAGTATTGACCTGTCCGGCGGGGGGCCGCTCATGATCGGCCTCCATGATGACAGATATATTCCTGGGTTACATCGTCTCACCGAAACAGTCAAAGGGGCGGGAGCGCAGATCGCTGCCCAGCTTTACCAGGCCGGCCGCTACGCCCACCGCGCTTTTACCAGCGAGCAGCCCCTGGCCCCTTCACCGATCCCCTCGCGTCTGACCCGGGATATGCCGCGTGAGATGACTGTGGAAGATATTGAAAAGGTCACCAAAAGTTTCGTTGCGGCGGCGCTACGCGCTAAACAGGCCGGTTTCGATGCTGTCGAGGTTATCGCCAGCGCCGGCTACCTTATCTGCCAGTTCCTATCCCCTCTGACCAACCGGAGAGAGGATGAGTACGGCGGCCCCTTTGAAAACCGGAGCCGTTTCGGTGTAGAGGTGGTTCGGCGGATCAGGGAGGAAGTGGGCCCCGCCTTCACCATTCTGGTGAGGCTTTCCGGCCATGACTTTATGCCCGGCGGCAACACCAACAGCGAGGCGGCCCGCTTTGCCGTGCTGCTGGAGCGGGCAGGAGCCGATGCCTTCAACGTTACCGGAGGCTGGCATGAATCACCTGTCCCCCAGATTACCGGTCATCTCCCCCGCGGCGGATACGCTTACCTGGCCCGGGGAATCAAGGAGGCCGTCAGCGTACCCGTCATCGCCGGTAACAGGATCAATGACCCGGCTGTGGCGGAGCAGATCCTTATCGACGGATCCGCCGACCTCGTGAGCATGGGCCGTGCGCTCATCGCCGATCCTGACCTGCCCCAAAAAAGCCACAGCGGCCAGCCCGGGCTGCGTCGCTGCATCGCCTGCAACCAGGGCTGCCTCGATGCTGTCTTTACGTTGCAGGAGGTTTTTTGCACCGTCAACCCCCGGGCAGGGCGGGAAAGCGAAGGTGGGATTAACCCCGCCGCCGTGAAAAAGAAGGTGCTCGTCGTGGGCGGCGGCCCGGCGGGTCTGGAAGCTTCACTGACAGCAGCTCTCCGGGGACACCGCGTCACCCTTTGGGAAAAAAATTCTCGCCCCGGCGGTCAACTCCATCTCGCCGCCCGGCCCCCCAGTAAAAGCGAGTTTATCACGCTCCTCGATTACTACGGAGAAGCGCTGGCTGCCGCCGGCGTGGAGATGGTCCTCAACCGCGAAGCGACGGCGGAGATGATCATCGACTTCGCCGCCGACGCTGTCGTCATCGCCACCGGCGCCTGCCCCGCTCCGCCCCCCTTCCCCATCGACAAAGAAGCCGCCGAAAGGGTTGTCTATGCCTTTGATATCCTCGACGGCAGCGCCAACCCCGGGCGGAAGGTCGTTGTGGCCGGAGGAGGTTCCGTCGGCTGCGAGACAGCGCTGACCATCGCCTCCATGGGGACCCTCGATGCGGCGATGCTGAAATTCCTGATGGAACATGATGCTGAAACACCGGAGACGCTGCGGCGCCTGCTCAATCGCGGCACCCGCGAGGTCATCATTGTTGAAGCGCTGGAGAAAGCCGGCCGCGATTTCGGAATCAGCACCCGCTGGATCGTGCTGGGGAATCTCAGACGACTGGGTGTCGAGATAATCACCGGGGCAAAAATAACAGGGGTGAAGCAAGAGGGCGTCTCCATCGAGAAGAAGGGCGCGCCCGGTACAGTGCTGCTTCCCGCCGATACCGTGGTGATAGCGGTGGGCGCCCGGCCCGCCGGTGATCTCTATGCCAAACTGGAAGGCCGCGTCGCTTCGCTATACCGGATCGGCGATGCCCTCAGCCCGCGCAAGCTCACCGAAGCGATCAGGGAGGGCTACGAAGTGGGCAGAAAACTGTAGGAGCGCTGCGCCAGGGTAAGCATCAGGTGAGAAAGATATTGATGAAGAAAACGCCGTCGTCCCATTTTTTTTCCGATCTCAGGCCCAGCTTTTCGATGAGATGAAGGACGGCCTGATTGCCGGGCATGACGTTCGCCTGCAGGGCATGAAGGCCCTGTTTCTGGGCCACATAAACCAGGTACGAGAGCAGCTCAAAGCCGATCCCCCTGCGTTGGAAATCATCGCGGACAACGATGGATGCTTCCGCTGAGAGGGCGCTTTCCCCGGTACGATACTGGGCCACTCCGGTGATAACCTCATGGCCTAGATATTTTTTCACGGCGAGAATGATCATCTCCCGGGTGTAATCGATAACTACAAATTGTTTTTGCAGCTCTTCGTGGGGCATATGCCTTCTGATCGTGAGAAACCTCTGGTAAAGGCTCTTATCCGAAAGGGAATAGAAAAAATCCTTTAAAAAAGTCTCATCGCTGATCTTCACCGGCCTTAAGAGAAGGCTCAGCCCTGATTTTGTAGTGCGATAGGTCTCGAGGTGCTCCGGATATTCCCCCTTTTTCCCGGGAAAAAAGGCCTGGTCCTTATAGATCAGAGAAAGTTTTTTAGCCTCCTCGATGAGCCAGGGGCGGAATTTTGGATGGGCAATGGCGATGAGAGACATGGCCCGCTCGCGTATATTTTTGCCGTGCAGGTAAGCCTGACCGTACTCGGTAATGACATACTGAATATCGCCCCGCGTCAGTGTCACCCCCGCCCCCTTCTGCAGCAGGGGGACGATACGGGAGGTAGCGCCGTCGCGGGTGGTGGACTGGAGGGCGAGGATGGTTTTCCCTCCCGGCGCCATCGCCGCACCGCGGATAAAGCCGGCCTGACCGCCGATGCCGCTGTAGAAAAGGGTGCCGATCGATTCAGCGGTAGCCTGCCCGGTAAGGTCGACCTCGAGAGCGCTGTTGATCGCCGCCATATGCTCATGCTGGGCGATAAGCAGGGGGTTGTTGGTGTAGTCGATCTCTTTAAGCTCGATCTTTGGATGATTGTCGATCATCTCATAGCTCGCTTTTGATCCCATGCAGTACGAAGCGATAGTTTTTCCCCGGTTTATTGTCTTGCGGCTGTTATCAACGACGCCGCGATCCATCAGCTCGAGAAGGCCGTCACCTAGAAGGTCGGTATGGACCCCCAGATGTTTCTTGTCATGCAGTGAGTTGAGAATAGCATTGGGCACGCTGCCGTAGCCCACCTGAATCGTATCCCCATCCTCGATAATGCGGGAGACGTATGTGCCGATTTTATCGGCAATTGCGGGATCAACCCGCCCCGGGGAGTATTCCAGAAGCGGTTCATCATGGGGCACCAGATAATCGATCTCACTGATATGCACAAAGCTGTCGCCGTGCACGAAGGGCATGTTACGGTTCACCTGCACCACAATAAGGGAGGCGTTTTCCAGCGCTGCTTTTACAATATCGACGCTGATGCCGAGGCTGAGGTAACCGCGGCTATCAGGGAGCGAGGTCTGGATTAAAGCCACATCCACAGGGACCTGCCGGCGGCGGAAAAGCGACGGCAGATCGGATAGAAAAATGGGCGTGTAATCAGCCTTGCCCTTATTTACCGCATCGCGGGTGTGGTGACTGATAAAAAAGGAGTTGTGCCGGAAATTATCCCTCAGCTTTTCATCGGTATATGGGGCCACCCCCAAGGTCCACACCTGCAATACCTCCGCATCGAAAAATGCCTTGGGATGAGCCTCGACGTAGGCTACCAGCCGGCTCACCAGGTACTGGGGCTCACCGCATCCGGTGGAGATGAAGATCCGATCGCCGGCGTGGATATTACCAAAAATATCATCGGTAGAGATAAATTTTTCGGGATACTGTTTTTGCCACTGTTTAAGCATGGAATCGCCCCTCGTTGAATTTTTATAGATCCCTTTTGTCGCTTTATCCCCTACTTAAATTCCAACCCATTTTCTACTTCGCTGCAGAGCAGAAAATACCTGCTACCAACGTTGGTGAAGGAAGAGCGCCGCACCACAGGATCTAGCTATATCATCACCCGAAAAGGCGAATCTTGTAGAAAGGCAGGTAAAAGTGCAACAAGGGAGAAAGAATATATTAGCAGAGTTTCTAAACGCTCAACAAAATACCGGTAGGAGTGATCGTGATGAAGCTATTTCTGGATACAGCTAACCTGGCTGAGATCCGCCAGGCTGCCGCCTGGGGCGTGATCAGCGGCGTAACCACCAACCCGTCGCTGGCGGCACGGGAAAAAGAGGAATTTACGGAGATCTTACCGCAAATCTGCAATCTTGTTGACGGCCCCGTCAGCGCAGAGGTAATCGCCGAAGATCATGAGGGGATGATCAAGGAAGCCCGGCAGCTGGCCGGGATCCACGAAAACGTGAATATAAAGATCCCGATAACGCCCGAGGGGATGCAGGCGGTGAAGACCCTCGCCGGCGAGGGCATCAAAACGAATGTTACTCTAGTCTTCTCGGCCAACCAGGCCCTGCTGGCTGCGCGGGCCGGGGCCGCCTTTGTCAGCCCCTTCATCGGGCGCCTCGATGATATCGGCCACAACGGCGTCGAGCTTGTCGAGGAGATCGTCGCCCTTTTCAAGATACATGGGCTCGCCACCGAGGTGATCGCGGCGAGCATTCGCCATACAGCACATATCCCCGCGGTAGCCCTTGCGGGTGCCCAGATCGCTACCGTCCCCTTTAAAGTGCTTCGCCAGATGTTCCGCCATCCCCTCACCGACAGCGGCATCGAACGCTTTTTAGCCGACTGGGAAAAGGCGCTCAAGAGCTAAAGAAAAAAGACTACAGCCTGCTGCCCCGGGCTTCACTTCCAAAAAAGAAGTCCGGGGTGGGTCGTTCATGAGTCAAAGCCACCGTCCCGCCGGCTCACTTGTTCCCCCTAAAAGTGCACCGGGATCCACCATCAAGGCTTGGGCCAGCCTCTCAATATTGATCAGGGATATATTACGCTCACCCCTTTCCACCGAGCTGATATAGGTCCGGTGCAGACCACTGCGGAAAGCCAGCTCCTCCTGAGATATCTTTTGCAACATGCGCAGCTCTTTTACACGTTTGCCAAAATTGATCAGGATCTTTTTTCCCACTGTTGCTCCCTCTTTTCCCCATCCTGTTGACTATAATTGGCCAAACGTATACTATGGGTCTACAGACTATGGGTAACATTGAGGTTGCACTATAGGGCTTGCCTTTATTTCATCGACTATGCAACGAAGGCTGCGTCAGAGAGGATCCATTATTTAATAACACGGGGTATTTCTGATCATGGAAAAGATAGATTGCATGGTAGAGAAACTGAGGCAGCAGATGGTAAAACTTTATCTTGAAGAGGGCTGCCTCGGTCATGAAAAACTTCTTCAAAAAAGCCAGGAATTAGATGAATTATTGAATAGTTTTTATGATCCCCGGGGACTTGCTGCCCGCACCAGAACAGCCGGCGATTTAATTACAGCAGCCCTGAATAAAAAAAGTCTTATCGATGAGGATAGAGTTTTAAAAATTAGAAAGCTATGCGCCAGAATTGGCAGAGAGATATGCCTTCGCCCCCAGCAACGCTGCAAATTGGATCTTCTAGCCCGGATGAATAATCTGGGTATGCTTGCTGTCCCCCGCCATATTCTCGATAAAAAAGAACCTCTCACCGAAACAGAGCTGTCCACGCTCCGCCGTTATCCCGAGAATGGATACCACATCGCCCTTTGTCTAGAGAGCCTGTCCGGGGTGGCCGACTTAATTCTAAATCATCGCGAACATTGGGATGGCAGCGGCTATCCCCGGGGGCTTTCAAGGGAAGAGATCCCCCTGGAGTGCCGCGTCTTTGCCATTGTGGAAGCTTATTGTATCATGACCGGTTCCAGACCCCGCCGCTTAATCCGGAGTAATAATGAAGCCCTAACGGAATTAAAACATTGCTCCGGAAGCCAATTTGATCCCTGGCTTGTAAGTGTTTTTTGTAAAGTAGCGGTTTGTGAAAGCGACAAATAGAAGGATCTACCCATCATTTGGGGAAGCAAGATGGATCTTCTGTGCGGGGATAGCGAGCTCAACGGAGCCATCTTCGAGAATCTCGAGAATCTTCAGGTTGATCGCCTCCCTGGCAGTAAGGTATTCAGCATAAGCGGTGGTTTTGGTAAAAAAGTAGATCATGATCTCCAGGCTGCTTTCGCCAAATTCCTCAAAATTCACTAGGATAGTCTCTGGATGAACAGAGGTTTCTTTTTGCAGCATCTCCCGGATCTGCTCCACCGAGCTTTTCACTTTTTCACGGGAAGTACCCAGGGCTACCTTCAAAGTAAAAGATACTCGGCGTCTCCCCATGCGGCTCCAGTTGGTCACCGCCTCGTTAGCCAGGACGGCATTGGGCACCGTCACCAGCGCCTGGGCGAAGGTTCTGATCTTGGTGCTACGAAATGAAACCTGCTCCACCGTTCCCTCCACCTCCGACGTGGCGATCCAGTCCCCCACCGAAAAAGGTTTGTCAGCGATGATCACAATGCCGGCAAATATATTTGCCAGGGCATCTTTGGCCGCCAGAGCCACCGCCAGACCGCCAAGCCCGAGGCCGGCGATAAAGCCGTTGATATCGTAACCCAGCTGCTGTACAACTATGATCACCGCCAGAGCAGCGATGACCGCCTTAATCGCCTTGATCAAAAAATCGATAAGCAGTGTATCAAAGCCAACGCGCCTGCCGATTGATCTGATCATCGGGCTTTCCGCCAGATTATAAAGTGCCCAGGCCACGAATATGACGATCAGTATACGAAAAAGAACGGTGAAGTAGAGCTGCCAGGGCGAGGGCAGGGGCAGGATGGTTGCAGCAATATAGATCCCCAAAAGCAGGATAAAGTTCTTCAGTGGATTTTCCAGCGCCATAAAGAAACTGATATCGATCCCCGCCTTAGAACGGGCGGCGAGCTTTGATACCAGGCTGAAGATAAGGCGGGTCAGGCTATTTCGAAAAAGCAGTAACAGTAAAAATACGAGCAATGCTGCTGCCGGACGCAGCAAGCCCGCCTCAGTGAAAGCGATCCATCCCTCTGCGATCTTCATCATATCCGGAGCCTCCAAAAGATTTGCCCTGCCTCACTATATGATAACACCGGTGTGTAAATTTGTCTCCATCTGAAGAACGTTTAAAAAACGCAGAGAGCGCTCTCTGCGTTTTTATGGTGTCGGGGATGGGAATCGAACCCACACGGTATAAACCACACGCCCCTCAAACGTGCGCGTCTGCCTGTTCCGCCACCCCGACAGGCTGATCGTTCACCTGGATTATAAGTATTTTTACGCTTCTTGTCAAGACAGATCGCGCGCGTTTGGCAGATGACTGCCGGGCTCCATTTTCTATTCTATCTCTAAATACGTTCAACCGTCTAATATTTATAAACATAGAAGGGATTTGATTGATAATATTGAATATACTTAATAGTGTCACCTTACCTTAACTTCGCACGAGGAGGCTGCCTGGATGGAGCGGATATGGCTGAAGCATTACGACCCCGGAGTTCCCCACGAGGTGAAGATTCCTGACAGATCCTTGCCGGAGCTGTTTAAGGATACCGCCGGGAAATTTCCCGACCACCCCCATCTTAAATTTATGAGGGGTACCCTGACTTATGACGAGGTTAACGCCCTGGCGGACAATTTTGCCGCCGTGCTGGTCGGCCTTGGCCTGAAAAAGGGCTCGCGGGTGGCTTTAAACCTGCCCAATTGCCCCCAGTTCGTCTTCTGCTATCTCGGTGCATTGCAGGCCGGCTGCACCGTCGTTCCCTTCAACCCCATCTATACGGAAAGGGAGATGGAGCACCAGCTCAACGACTGCGGTGCCGAGATCATGGTAACATTAAGCCGCTTCTACCCGCAGATCCGCAAGCTGAAGCGCAAAGCCCATCTGCGCACGATCATCTCCACCAATATCAAAGAGTATTTCCCAGGATGGCTTAAACCGCTCTACACTCTGGCCATGGAGAAAAAAAGCGGTGACAGGGTGAAGATCGAGGCAAACGACTACCGGCTCCCGGCGCTGATGAAAAAATATCGTGACGCCGCTACGCCCTTCGTCAAGGTGGAGCCCGATTTCCCGGCCTGCATCATGTATACCGGTGGAACCACCGGCCTAGCAAAGGGCGCAGTGCTGACGCACAGGAATCTTATTGCCAATACCACCGCTATCTTTAGCTGGATGCCCGATGCTGAAGAAGGTAAAGAGATCGGCCTGGCGCTTCTCCCTTTCTTTCATAGCTTCGGGCTGAGCACCTGCCTCAATCTATCCCTGGTCTACTGCGGAACGGTCTTGCTGATACCGCAATTCGATGTGAAGATGTTGCTCAGCAATATTCACCGGAACAAGCCCACCCTTTTCCCTGGAGTACCGACGATGTATATAGCTATTATAAATTATCCCCATCTAAAAGGATATGATCTCACCTCCCTGCGGAACTGCATCAGCGGCGCCGCTTCCCTTCCCCTGGAGATCCAGAAAAAATTCGAGGAGCTCACCGGGTGCCGCTTGCTGGAGGGATACGGCCTCAGTGAGGCCTCACCGGTCACCCATATCAACCCCATCTACGGCGAGGGCAGGAGCGGCAGCATCGGGATTCCCATACCCGGCACCCTCGCCAAGATCGTCGGTATGGAGAATCCCGCCGAGGATATGGCCATCGGCGAGGTGGGACAGCTGGCGATAAAGGGTCCCCAGGTGATGCAGGGCTACCTCAACCAGCCGGAGGAGACGGCGGAGGTGTTGCGCGACGGATGGCTTTTGACGGGAGACCTCGCCAGGATGGATGAAGACGGTTTCTTCTATATTGTCGATCGTCAGAAAGAGATGATCATCTCCGGCGGTTACAATATCTACCCGCGTGAGGTGGAAGAGGTGCTCTACGCTCACGGCAAAATCATGGAAGCCGCCGTAGTCGGATTGCCCGATCCCTATCGGGGAGAGATCGTCAAGGCCTATGTAGTGCTAAAAGAAGGCGAGAGTATGACCGAAGAAGAGGTTATCGATTACTGCAAGGGAAAACTCGCTCGCTACAAGGTGCCACGCAGCGCAGATTTCAGGGCGGAGCTGCCGAAAAGCCTGGTCGGTAAGGTAATGAAAAGGCTACTCCTGGAAGAAGAGCTGGCAAAGCAAAAAAACCGGGAGGCTGCCGATTGATTTTGGTGCTGTTTGTAAAAAACAGTTCTCTTAAGGGGGGTGGGGTGGGGTACAATTACTCTAAGAATCCAATAAGTGTTAACCCAATAATACAAAGAGGAGGAAAGTAGTAATGGCATTGGCGGAAGTACTGGCGAACATTAAAAAAAGAGTTGAGGAAGAGGCCGATCCAGCCAAGCTGGCCGGTCTCGATGCAGTGTTTCAGTTTGAAGTCACCGGAGATGAAGCAGGCGTCTTCCATGCGAAAGTAGCGGATCAGAAAGCCGAGATAGTGGAAGCAGCCCATGATAATCCCAATGTCACCATCATTATGAACGTTGAGGATCTGGGTAAGCTGGTTGCCGGTGAACTTAACGCCACCTCGGCCTTTATGGCCGGCAAGCTTAAAATTAAGGGCGATATGTCCCTGGCCATGAAGCTTCAATCAATTATTGGATAAGAGAGCCGGATATAGAATCTGCGGATAGTGCCCCGGGCCGGATCGAGGCCGGGGCACTACCTGTAAAGATCCGCAACAATTAGGAGGTTTGTTATGGATTTCCAGTTTAATGATGAGCAGAAAATGTTTCAACAAAGCCTGCGGGAACTTCTCGAAAAAGAATTTGCCCCCATCGTCGACGAACGCGATCCCCAGGGCCCCCTCAGCAGGGAAGAGGCCATCGCGATAATGAAGAAACTGAAGCAGGTCGGCGTGGGTCTCGACCCTGAAAGCATCGAGGACCTGTTGGATCCGGTTATGTTCGGCATTATAGCCGAGGAGTTCGGACGGGTCTGGCCCAGCCTGCTGCCACTTTACGGCATGGGCGCAATCCCCGCTATTTTTGCTCCCTCGGCTTCAGAAGAGGTCCGCAACAGATTGGTCCCCAGGCTGGAAAGCGGCGAATTTATCGGCTGCTTCGCCGAGACCGAGCCGGAGGCGGGTTGCGATACTTCCAATCTCAGCACCACCGCCCGTCTTGAGGGCGACTACTACATAGTCAATGGAACAAAATCCTGGATCAGCAACGCCACCATCGCCGATACGGCCTTTGTGGGGGTAAAAGACGCCGATACGGGCAATGCGACCTTCCTCCTGGTGGAAAAGGAGGTCTCCCCCTTCGAGGCCACCGAATCGCCGAAGATGGGCTGGAAAGCATCGCCTACTGGGGAAATGTTCTTCGATGACTGCAGGGTACCGAAAGAAAACGAGATGAGCCTGCTGATGGAGAAGGCGATCACCTCAGGCAACCTGAATATTCCCGCGGGGTTCATGAAGCTGCTCACCTCGATGAGCCCCATTACGGCAATGCTGACGATACCGCGGGCAGGGATGGGCCTGGCCTCGGTGGGGATCGCCCAGGCCGCATTCGAGGCCTCGGTAAAATATGCCCGCGAGCGGGTCCAGTTCGGCAAGCCTATCGGCAGGTTCCAGTTGATCCAGGAGATGCTCTACGAGATGAGCGTTCTTATCGAGACAGCCAGGCTTTTGGGGTATAAAGCAGCCAGCCTGATTATTGAGGGGGATCCCGAGGCGAGGAGGCTCTCGGCCATGGCCAAGGCATACGGGGGGCAGGCTGCCTTCAAGGTAACCGATATGGCCATCCAGATTCACGGCGGCATGGGAATCTCGGAGGAGATGCCCCTGGAACGTTATTTTAGGGATGCGCGGCTGATGACCATCCCCGACGGTACCAGCGAGATCATGAAGCTTATCACCGGCTACACCATCTTGGGCAAAGGATTCTCCGCCTACAGCTAAAGTCGCCTTCAGCTCTGCTGTATGCAGGGACAAGACGGGAAAACCGGGCCGAGTAATCTTTAAAGGCCCGGTTTTCCGATGAAGGGATTTTAACCCTCAACCGATAAATTTATATATGCAGGATTTTAACAGCTTTCCGTTTACGGGAGGGAGTAACAATGACTGAAACAGATGCAGAAAAGAAGATCCGGGACCTGATGACCGCTTCACCCGGGCTTACCGCGGAAGAGAGAGGGGTTCTATTCCTCACCGGTAATGAATATCTTTCCCTGCCGGAGATCGGCAGGAGCGGTGAAATAAGATCGATCAATCTGCTGCATATGGGTGCCCGCGGTCTCCTCGAATTCAGGGGTGCCGAAAAGCAACCGCTACTGGCTCCCTCTATCTCTATCGACGACGAGGAGCTCCCCGGAGTGAAGCGCCTTTCCTGGGACTATCGCCAGGACTGGATTCCCCGTTTTACCATCAAATCCGGCGGCTATTACTCCCTGGAGGGTGATATCTTTGCCCCTCCGGGACACCGCGGCTGCTGCTACCGCCTGCGCCTGACCAACCTTTCGTCGGCGCCTTTCACGGCCAAGACAGGCTGGCGGGGTTGCTGGAGCGAATTCAACTACCTCGTTTTCAACCGGCGCCCGATCAAAGGTGTAAGAGCGGTAAAATATGATCGCTGGACCGGAAGCCTGCTCCTGGAAGCGCGTAGCGGTCTCCCCCTGGCTTCTTTAGCGCTGGCCCTCCATACAGAAGCGGAAACGGAGCAGACCCCCACCTGGGAAATCAGCGGCGGAAGGGAAACCCTTTACCAGATCACCCCCGGGTTTGAGGTAGCCCCCGGAGCCTGCCTCACTGTGACCCTCTATATCGCCGTGAACCTTGAATTTGACGGCGCCGGGACCACGGCGGTAGATCTGAAACGGCGCGGCGCCGATGCCCTTGCCGATGAAACAGAACGCTGGTTGGAAAACCGGCGGATCTCGCTTGCGGACAAAGACCTCGATACCCTTTTGAACCGCAACCTCTTTTTCAACTATTTCTATGCGCTGGGCCGGGCGCTCGATGATGATTCGCTGGTGCCGCTGACCTCGCGCAGTCCCCGCTACTATGTGAGCGCAGCTTACTGGAGCCGGGACACTCTCTTATGGAGTTTTCCTGGGCTGCTCCTTGTGGACAGATCTGTCTCCCGGGAACTGCTGCTCACCGTTTTTAGCCGACACTTGGACCGGGCGGGTGAACATGCCCACTATATAAACGGCACCCTCCTTTATCCCGGTTTCGAACTGGATCAACTCGCCGCCCATTTTCTGGCCCTGAAGCGTTACGAGGAGGTTACCGGCGACCTTTCGCTTCTCGAAGAGCGGACGATCTCTACGGGCCTGACCCGCCTGGTCGAAAAGGCGCTGGAGCAATTTGATCCAGAGAGCGGTTTCTACCGCACTTTCCTCGATCCCTCGGACGATCCAGTCCTCTATCCCTTTTTGATCTACGACAACGCTCTTCTGCAATGCGCCTTTAATTACCTGGCTGCTCTTCAGATTGCGGGACGCTGGGAACATCCTCAAGATTTTGCCGGAATCAGCGCCTCCCTGCAGCAGACGATCTATCGGCACGGTACCGTCAAGGGGCCCCACGGACTCATGTACGCCTGGGCGGTAGACGGCAAAGGGCGTTTCCAGCTTTATGACAATCCGCCGGGCAGCCTGCAGCTGCTCGCTTTCTACGGTTTCTGCTCTCACGAGGAGCAGCTCTTTCGGAATACAGTGCGCTGGATCCGCTCGCCGGATAACCCTCATTTTCACCATGATTGTCCCTTTATCGGAACAGGTTCGCTGCACGCCCCCAACCCCTGGCCGCTGGCCGCCTGCAACGATATCCTTGCGCTTAATGAGAGCGGTCTTGATTGTTTGCGCCACGCCCCTATGGACGGCGGTTTCTGCTGCGAGACAGTCGATCCCCTTACCGGAGAGGCGGCAACCGGCGCAGCCTTTGCCTCGGCAGCCGGCTTCCTGGCCCATGCCCTCTGGTGGCGCCATCGCAAAACCGCCGGTGAAAACGACGGCTGAACCCGGCAGGATGGATAGCCCGCCAGCCGGTGCAATTTTGAAAATAGTTTAAAGGAAAAGCGCCTCTTTTAACGAAAGGAAACAAAGGGTATTAAATATTTGAAATAAAGGAGAGCTGACAGATGCTAAAAAAGTTGCCTATTCTAGGCAAAATAGCTTACGGCGTCGGTGCAGGAGGCTGGTCCCTCATCGATCGGATCATGGTTACCTGGCTTTTTTACTTCTACGTCGTCACCCCGATCAAAGGGGAGAAAGCGCTCGTCTCCGGCGTGATTTTCGGTATCATCATGTTCCTTGGGCGCGTCGTCGATGCAGTTGCCGACCCGCTCGTGGCCCGCTGGTCAGACAACCTCGACAGCCGCCTGGGCCGCCGCGTCCCCTTCATGCTCTATAGCGGAGTCCTCTACACGGCAGTCTTCATCGCTCTCTTCTACCCGCCCACAGCCGGTGAATCGGCGATCAACAATGTCTATCTGACCCTGATGCTGGGGATCTATTTCGCCCTCTTCACCGCCTATGTCTGCCCCTACCTGGCCCTGCTGCCGGAGCTGGCCCGCACCAATGAAGATCGCGTCGACCTCGCCACCTACAAAGCAATCTTCAGTATCCTCGGCGTGGCGGGGGCAGCGATCGGCGGAGGCATCCTTATCGACAAACTCGGCAATTACGGCATGATCTGGATAATGGCCGCCATTGGGCTGCTCCTGCTCTATGTGCCCGTACTGATCCGCGAAAGAGATTACGCCAGATCCGAACCGGCCACGCTGGGGCTAATCGACGCCCTGGTGACTACATTCAAAA
>DUVX01000084.1 GCA_012840855.1 Bacillota bacterium
AGCGCTTTGCCCGGCCAGCGTCCCAGCAGCTTTTCGCTGTACTGAACCAGGGTTAGCTCAGGAAAGCGGATGCTGAGGCTGCCGAAGTAGATGAGCAGCAGTGCTGCAGGGAAAAACTGCACAATTTCTGAGATCCAGGCATCCTGAAGGGCATCGGCGGTGGTCAGCGCCGGCAGAAAGGCTACCCCGATATTGCAGCGGATAATGAAGAGAATAAAAAAAAGTTGGCGATTGGCGATCTTTTCCTGGTCCATCGCTATTTATCTTCTTCCTCCTCGCCCTCGGCGGTGTCCAGCCCCGGCTGCGGTTTTTGTCCCATGGGCTGTCGCAGCGGTTCCCGTCCCCCCAGTAGTTTTGGCCGGCTGCGCATCCCCCACCACCAGACGGTGATGATCGAGTCTTTCAGGTCGGACAGGATCAGGGGGGCGAAAGGGCTGAGGTAAGGTATGCCGAAAGAACGCAGGCTGCAGAGGTGAACGATGATCAGCAGCAAAACAAACTGCACCCCGAAAAGCCCGAAGGTGGCGCCCATGATCGTGAAGGCAAAGCGGAGTAGCCGAAAAGAGGTGCTCAAAGCAAAGGAGGGGATCGAAAAACCGGCGATGGCGGTCATCGCCACGATAATGACCACGCCCGGCGAGACCAGGCCGGCGGAGATGGCGGCATCCCCCAGGATCAGCGCCCCCACAATGCTGATGGCGGGCCCGATTGCCGGCGGCAGGCGCAGCCCGGCTTCGCGCAGAATCTCAAAAATTAGCTCCAGGAGCAGCATCTCTGCTACCACCGGGAAGGGGACCCCCTCGCGGGTACTGATGATGCGCAGAAAAAGCGACGTGGGCAGCAGTTCGGGGTGAAAGGTGACCACAGCCACATATATCCCGGGCAGAAGCGTGGAGATAATCAGGGCAGCATAGCGCAGAAGGCGGATGAAGACGCCGAGGGGCAGCGGTTCAAAATAATCATCGGGGGCCTGCATCGGCATAGCCAGATCGGTGGGGACGATGAGGGCAAATGGAGTCCCCTCGGCCATGATCACCACCCGCCCCTCGAGGAGGGCGGCGGCGACCTTGTCGGGCCTTTCGGTGCGGTAGCTCAACGGGAAAAGGGTGTAGGGGCTGTCCTCGATAAAGTCCTCTAAGTAGCCCGTACCGAGGACGGCATCGATATCGATCTGTGCCAGCCGGGAATGGACCTCGCGGAGCAGCTTCTCCCGGGCCAGCCCCTTCAGGTAGATCATGACCACCCCGGTGCGGCTGAGGCGGCCCAGGGTCATCTTTTCGATCCAAAGCTGGGGGATGGGTAGGCGCTGCCGGATGAGTGAGGTGTTCACCTGTAGGTTTTCAATAAAACCGTCGCGCGGCCCGCGCAGGGTGGTCTCGTTCTCCGGTTCGCTGACAGGCCTGGTCTCGGGCTGCCGCGTATCGCAGATCAGCGCTCCGGCACTGCCCTCCAAGAGAAGGGCAGTGCCGCCGTGGGAGATTTGGGTGAAAAGGTCGGCGATATTATCTACCATGCTGAATTCATCTGTTGTGAGCAGCCTCTCCCGGGCTATCGTTAACCCTTTGCCTTTTTTTAAAGGGATCCCCAGCTTTTCCGATTCGAGGATCAGGGTCCGGATGATCTCCTCAGTAGAACGGCGATCGGTGAGTCCTTCCAGGTAGACCAGGGCTCCGGGGAGGCTGCCGGCGAGAAAGCGGCGGATGCTCAGATCGTAGCTGAACCCGCTTTTTTCCTCGATCTTTTTTAGACTATCCTCCAGGCTGCTGGTCAGTTTTTCCGCGGAGCTCTCCGCCAGGAGAGCACTAAGATCTTTCTCCCTCTTTCGGGACAGGGTCCTTCTATTTCCACCCAACAGTTTTTTCAGCCGCTTCAACAAGATGGTCATCCTTTCACCTTATTTTCTAGCTCTGCTCAAAAAATATGTAAAGTCTTTGCTGCTGACAGCAGTACCATCCGGGGGGAGTTTCCGCCGGATGGTATATAATTAGAGCGAAAATATTTCTACCAAAGGGGAATAAATGATGCAGGAGGGTGATGGTGATGAGGATAGCGGTACTGCGCGACTATCAGTCTCTAAGTGAGCGCGCCGCTGCGCTGGTGAGCGCAAGGATCGGAAAAAAGCCGACGGCGGTGCTCGGCCTGGCTACCGGCTCCACCCCTCTCGGGCTCTACCGTGAGCTGGTCAAAGCGGCGCAACGGGGCCTCGTTGATTTTAGCGGGGTGACGACGTTTAATCTCGACGAATACTATCCCATCGAAAGGGAGAGCCTGCAGAGCTACTATTATTACATGCAGCAGCACTTCTGGGGTCCCCTGGGGATTTGCCCCGGGAGGGCCCATATCCCCGATGGGCGGGCCGGCGATATCGCCGGCGTCTGTTCCGATTATGAACAGAAAATTATGGATGCCGGCGGGATCGATCTACAGATCCTCGGGATCGGGGTCAATGGCCATATCGGCTTTAACGAGCCCGGTGCTGCGCTCAGCGCCAAAACTCATCTCGCTTCCCTTTCGGCGGAGACCATCGCCGCCAACAGCAGGTTTTTTGAGGATAGAGACGCGGTGCCCCGCCGGGCCATCTCCATGGGCCTGGGGACGATCATGAAGGCGCGCGAGATCCTTCTGCTGGCTTCGGGTTCGGAGAAGGCTCGGGCCATCGGTGAAACCGTCAGGGGAAAGCTTACCACAAAGGTGCCGGCCTCGCTGCTGCAGGCGCACCCCCGGGTAACGGTGATGGTAGATCGGGCGGCGGCATGCTGTCTTCGTTAAGGGCTAGAATTTACAGGGATATTCTGGCGATATGGCCCGGCTTTAACCAGCCGGGCCATACTGATCAGTGTTTCGCAATTCATGAACCGATCGATCGGCGGCGCATATAATATAGCGGATGAGCGGGGTAAGCGCTATCTCTATCACCTGTTGCGTTACACCCTCATACAATTCGATATTGAAAGGAGGTTAATTCTATGGTCAGACATTACAGCAGTGCCGGTACCCCCGGGAGTTACGAGCCCGCTTCGGTGTCGGGGAAGGGAACGAAAGGAGGCCGCGTGCCGCACCGCTGCCCACCCGGTTTCCAGGGCCGCTATACCGTCGTCTCCGGGGACACCATGTATTTTATCGCCCAGCGCTTCGGAGTCTCTCTTGATGCCTTGATTGCGGCAAATGGGCAGATTGCCAATCCCAACCTGATCTTTCCCGGTGATGTGCTCTGCGTTCCCGGTGTACCCTCCAAGGGCCGTCATCCGAAGTACTGCCCGCCAGGTTTCCAGGGCCGCTACACCGTTGCCCCCGGGGACACCATGTATTTTATCGCCCAGCGCTTCGGAGTCTCTCTCGATGCTTTAATTGCTGCCAATCCACAGATTACCGATCCCAATCTCATCTTTCCCGGTGATGTGCTCTGTGTACCCGGTGCTGCTCCACCTTGCCGCCATCCGGAGCATTGCCCCCGCGGATTCAAAGATCGTTACACTGTTGTTGCCGGTGATACGATGTTCAAGATTGCGCAGCGCTACGGGGTCTCTGTTGATGCTTTAATTGCCGCCAATCCGCAGATTACCGATCCTGCCGTACTTTTCCCCTGCGATGTTCTCTGCGTACCCGGCGCTGCTCCGCCATGCCGTCACCCGGAACACTGCCCGCAGGGTTTCAAAGATCGCTACACTGTTGTTGCCGGTGATACGATGTTCAAGATTGCGCAGCGCTACGGGGTCTCTGTTGACGCCCTTGTTGCTGCCAATCCGCAGATTACCGATCCTGCCGTGCTCTTCCCCTGCGATGTTCTTTGCGTACCCGGCGCCAGGCCCGGAAGGGTGCCTACATCCTGCCCCCCGGGTTTTAAAGGGCGGTATACGGTCCGGGAGGGTGACAGCATGTTCAAGATTGCGCAGCGCTTTGGGGTTACCCTGGATGCCTTAATTGCTGCCAATCCCCATATTACCAACCCGAAGGTAATTATACCCGGTGATGTGCTCTGCGTGCCCGGCACGGGGCTCCATGCTGAAGAAGAAGAATAAAACTGCTCACTTAAATTCACAGGGCCTCTCCTTTGTGGGGCGGCCCTTTTTTCATTTCCCGGTTTTAGTTCTACAGGTCGAGGTAGCCCAGCACTTCTTCGCGCATACCGGGCCTGTCGACGACGCCGGTATGGCGAACGGGTTGAAGGTCAAGGTCCACCAGGGGAGCGGGGATATCGAGCCCCGTGGTCTCCGCAAGAAGGGGCATCATCCCCAAAGCGCTGTGGCCGGCAGCCCGTTCCGGTGGCAGCAGCGCCCGGACGACGCTTTCAGCAAATTTAAAGGGGCTGGCTGTGGAAGCGATGACGGTGGCGGTCTGGTCCCCGGTGGCAGCCCGGTACTTTTCGTAAACTGAAAGGGCTACGGCGGTATGCGGATCGATGAGATAGCGGTACTGACGGTAGCTTTTACTGATGGCTGCAACCGTCTCTTCATCATCGGCGTAGTCGGACCAGAAGATAGCGGCGAGCGCCCGCCGTAGCGCCGGATCTATCTGATAAAAACCCCTTTCCCGTAGGGCTTGCATCCACGAACCGACCTTGGCCGGATCGCGATCGGATAGTTCAAAAAGAAGCCTCTCCAGGTTGCTGGAGACGAGGATATCCATGGAAGGGGAGAGGGTGCGGTAAAAAGGACGTTTCCGATTATAGCACCCCTCCCTGAAAAAGTCGGTGAGGACATGGTTGCGGTTGGCGGCGCAGATGAGCCTATGCACAGGTAGCCCCATCAGGGAGGCGTAGAATCCAGCCAGGATATTGCCAAAATTACCGGTGGGGACTACAAAATTTACCCTTTCGCCGGGCTCAATGTGACCGTCCCGGCGCAGATCGAGGTAGGCTGAGAAATAGTAGACCATCTGGGGGAGCAGCCGGCCCCAGTTGATCGAGTTGGCTGAGGAAAATTTCAGCCCCCCTGCCGCCATCCTGCCGGCCAGGGCGCCGTCGGTGAGCATCTCTTTTACCCCGGCTTGAGCATGATCGAAATTACCGCGTACGGCGACGACGTGGACGTTTTTACCTTTCTGCGTGATCATCTGCCGCCGCTGTATCTCGCTGACCCCCTCTAGAGGGTAGAAGACGATCACTTTTGTACCCGGCAGATCACAGAAACCGGCCAGCGCAGCCTTACCGGTATCTCCCGAAGTAGCGGTCAGGATAACCGCGGTACTCCCGTCGCCCCTCTTCTCCTTAGCTTTACGCAGCAGATGGGGTAAAAACTGCAGGGCCAGATCCTTGAAAGCGCTGGTGGGGCCGTGCCACAGTTCCAGGGAAAAAAGCCCCTTCGCCAGAAGGTGCAGGGGTGCAATTCCCCGATGGCTAAAACCGGTCCCATAGGCTTTTTGCAGGGATGAGTTGATCTCTGCCGCAGAGAAGCGTTCCAGAAAAGGGCTGATAACCGCCGCAGCGCGCTCAAAGTAGCCCTTGTCGATCAGATTATCCAGGGAGATCTGGGGCCAGGGGCCGGCAGGAACGAAAAGGCCACCATCGGGGGCAAGGCCCATCGAGATTGTTTCTGCGGCTGTAAAGAGTTTATTCCCTTCCCGGGTGCTGCAATAGTCCATCTTTCGTCCCTCCCCGGGGGCGCTTCTGCGGGCCCCTCGCTTACATGGCGATTATACTATAATCTTTCGTCAGGGGGGCAGGCAATCCTCTTTGCGTTCAACTGAAGCGCGGGCCATGCGGAATCCTTCCATCCAATAAAAGACATCATCGGAGAAGGGGTATTAACAGGGAACCACCTCGAGAAAACGGGGCGATCCGGGCAGTGCAGCCAGATTATATATTTATATAGCTTTAATTTGCAGCGCTGCTTGAAAATACCCTATATTGCTGCTATACTGACAATTGGGGAAAGGGCGCTTGAGAAATATATCACGAATACAGGCAGTAGACAGTACAACCCCCGCGTTGAAGGAGCATCAGTTCTGCTTCCAACAGGGCACCTTTTTGCGCTGCAGCAAGGGCTGCCCCGAAGAAAGGGGCGCCGGCTAAGACCGCTATTTTAACCCCGGAGAAGAAATGTATTTATCGGCGGTTTTAATAACTGATCTTCCGCACCCTTGTTCTTTGAAAAAATAATATCTTTTCCTCCACTTTCAGGAAGGTACCAGGACTGCTTCTGTCGAAGAAGATAATAAGCATAACAGACAGGAGCGCCAGAGATGGA
>DUVX01000085.1 GCA_012840855.1 Bacillota bacterium
AACTATTGGAAAAGGCAGAAGCACCTACCGCTGAATCGATGCGCCTTCACCCCTTTTACCGGGGGAAGGTGGAGATCTCCTTGAAAAGCCCCGTTAGAGATTCCGATGATTTTGCAATCTGGTATACACCCGGGGTGGCCGGCCCCTGCCGAGCCATCGCCGAAAAAAGGGAACGCGTCTACCGCTACACCAACAAGGGCAATTTTGTGGCCATCGTTTCTGACGGCACCCGCGTTCTCGGTCTGGGCAATATCGGGCCTGAGGCGGGCCTGCCGGTGATGGAAGGGAAGGCGCTTCTTTTTAAATATTTAGGCGGCGTCGACGCCGTACCGCTCTGCGTCGAGGCGAAGGAGGCCGATGAACTGGTCAGCCTCGTCAAGATGCTGCAGCCCACCTTCGGGGGGATCAACCTGGAGGATATCGAAAGCCCGAAGTGCTTTGAAGTCCTTGAAAGGCTGCGCCGTGAATGCTCCATCCCGGTATGGCATGATGACCAGCAGGGCACGGCACTGGTGACTCTGGCGGGCCTGCTCAATGCTCTGAAGATCGTGGGTAAAAAGATCGGCGACATCAAAACAGTCCTTGTGGGAGCGGGAGCGGCAAATCTCTGCACCGCCCGCCTGCTCATCGCCGCCGGCGCCGATGCGGGCAAGATCATCATCTGCGACAGCAAAGGGACGCTGCACCGGGAGCGCAAGGATCTGAGAGCAGAACCGTACAAATGGGCGCTCACGGAGATCACCAACCGGGAGAACCTGGCCAGCGAGACCGCTGCCGCGTTTGCGGGAGCCGATGTGGCGATCTGTCTGTCCCGGCCCGGCCCGGGGACGGTGAAAAAAGAGTGGGTTGCCGGGATGGCCCCCAGCGCCATTGTCTTTGCCTGCGCTAATCCCGTCCCCGAGATCTGGCCCTGGGAGGCGAAAGAGGCAGGTGCGAAGATCGTCGCCACCGGTCGCTCGGATTTCCCCAACCAGGTGAACAATTCGCTCGGTTTCCCTGCTATCTTCAGGGGGGTACTCGATGTCCGCGCCACGGCGATTACCGATGGAATCTGTATCGCCGCCGCCACAGAGCTGGCTGCTCGCGCACCCGGGGGGGGGCGCGACCCTGAGAAGATCCTCCCGTCCATGGATGATGCTGAGATCTTTCCGCGGATCGCCACCGCCACAGCGCTGCAGGCAATTGAAGAGGGGCTCGCGCAACGCCCACTCGACAGGGAAGAGATCTATCGCCGGGCAAAAGCGACGATCGAACGCTCTCAAAATCAGACCGCCCTGATGATGGAAAAGGGCATTATTCCGGCCCCGCCGAATAAATAAGGTAGGGGGTAGCGATGCTCGATTGCCGCAAAGATCTTCTCGAGGGCCTGCAGGTGCTCGATCTGACCAGGCTGCTGCCGGGACCGCTCTGCACCATGATCCTCGGTGACTATGGCGCCGCGGTGCTGAAGATAGAAGATCCTTTCACCGGCGATCCTACCCGGGCAGTAGGCGAACCAGCTGACGGCAGCGGCAGTTTTTTTCGACTGCTGAATCGTAACAAAAAGAGCATGGCCCTGAACCTGAAAAGCGCCCGCGGCCGAGAGATCATGCACGGGCTGGTAAAAAAAAGCGATCTGCTGGTGGAAGGATTTCGTCCGGGCGTGATGAAACGTTTGGGGATGAGTTTTGCCGAGCTCAGCGCGCTCAACCCCAGCCTTATCTACGCCTCCATCACCGGCTACGGGCAAGAAGGGGGCTACCGGGAGCGGGCGGGGCATGATCTGAACTACACCGCGCTGAGCGGCCTACTCGATCTCAGTGCGCCCCCCGGTGGAGCCCCAGTGATGCCGGCGGTTCAGATCGCCGATATCGGCGCAGGAAGCCTCACCGCCCTTTCCGGCCTGCTCATGGCTCTTTACGCCCGTGAAAAAAGCGGGCGAGGCTGCCATATCGATATCTCGATGACGCGGGGGCTACTGCCATGGCTAACCTATGCCGCCGCCCTTCCCGGCCATGCCCTGCCGCGGCGGGGCTGCGGTCATCTCACCGGAGCCTACGCCTGCTACAATCTCTACGAAACCTCCGGGGGCAGGTATATGAGCCTGGGGGCGCTGGAACCTCGCTTCTGGCAAAATTTCTGCCGCGCCGTGGGCAAACCGCGGTGGATCGGGAAGCAGTTCGATCCCGCCGCACAGGAGAGTCTTTTAGAGCAGCTGGCCACGCTCTTCCGGGAAAAAACGCAGGCGGAATGGATCGAATTTTTTGCCCCCCATGACGCCTGCTGCGAACCGGTGCTGACCCTTGAGGAGGCGGCGGCTCATCCGCTTTCACAGGAGCAGGGCTACTGGATTGAAGTGGAAAGCCCCGGGGGGGCGCTGAAGAGGCAGCCCGGCTTCCCGCTGCTTTTTTCCCGTTGCCCCGGCCGGGTCCGGCTGCCGCCGCCGCGTCTCGGTGAGCACAGCTTTGAGGTGCTGAGCGCCCTTGGTTACAGCAAAGCTGCAATCAAAGAGCTCGCCGCCGATGGCATCATCCGGGTAAATGAGGGAAATCAGGGCATTGAAAAGGTGATCATCGATGGAGCAATGCAAAACAAGCCCGATGAAAAATGAAGCCGCCCGGATCCGGCGGATCTTTATGCTTCTCAAAGAGCACTATCCCCGCGCCCGCACAGGGTTGCGCTTCGAAAACCCTTACCAGCTCTTTGTTGCCGTCCTTCTCTCCGCCCAGACCACCGATGAGCAGGTCAACCGGATCACGGCGCCGCTCTTCGCCGCCGTCCCTACGGTGGCTGCGATGGCCAAAATGAAAGCGGCAGAGCTTGAGCCTTACCTCAAGAGCTGCGGCCTTTACCGCAACAAAAGCCGCTATCTTGTCGAAGCAAGCCGAATGATCATGGGCGAGTTTGGCGGGGCCCTGCCGGACAAATTTGAAGATCTTACCAGGCTGCCGGGGATCGGGCGAAAAAGCGCCAATGTGATCTTATACGCTGCCTTCGGCAAGCCCGCCCTGGCCGTGGATACCCATGTGTACCGTGTCTCCCGCCGCCTGGGCCTCAGCGCCGCCGAGGATACCGCGGGGGTGGAGAGCGATCTGAAAAAAGCGCTTTCTCCCGGGGAGTGGGGGCCCGCGCACCACCGCCTCATCGCCCACGGGCGGGCCCTTTGCCGGGCGCGGCGCCCGGATTGTGCTCGCTGTTTCCTGAAAAGCTGCTGCCCTTGGAAGGAGTGAAGCTGTGCAAAAACTTACCGCCGAAGAGCTTAGATTCCGCTGCGATCCAGAAAAGCTTTCCTTCAAGACCACCGCCGAAGTCTTGCCCCTGGAGGGGATGATCGGGCAGGACCGCGCTGTCAAAGCGATGGAGTTTGGCCTGCAGATCAAGCGCTCCGGCTACAATATCTTCATGACCGGCTTTACCGGGACCGGCCGGCTGAGCTACGCCCTTACAGCGGTACAAAAGGCTGCCGCCGATGAGCCGCCGCCCGACGACTGGCTCTATGTCTACAATTTTGACAGCCCCAGTGAGCCGCTGGCGCTCAACCTTCCTGCCGGCGAAGGGGCCCGTTTCCGCCGCCACATGGAAGATCTTATTGAAGATCTCAAGGAAGCCATCCCCAAAGCCTTTGACACGGAAGATTACGAACGGCAAAGGGGCGCCTACATGAAAGAATTCCAGGCCCAGCGCCATGCTTATCTCGAGGAGCTCAATGAAACCGCCGCCGAGCACAGCTTTGCCCTGAAACGGACCAGCTCGGGCTTTGTGACCGTTCCGCTGGTGGAGGGCGAACAGGTGAGTGAAAAAGAATACGACGCCCTCGATCAATCGATCAAAGATGAGCTGGAGAAAAAATCTTCTGCCGTTCAGCTGAAGGCCATGGAGATTACCCGCCGGATCCAATCTGCAGAAAGGGATCTGAAGGATAAATTCACCAAACTCGACCAGAGAATCGCCATCGCTGCCACAGGCCATCTTTTCAGTGAGATCCTGGATGAATACGAGAAATTCCCCAAGGTACAGCGCTATCTGAGAGCGCTCCGAAAGGATCTCCTTTCCAACCTGGACGAATTCCGCGAAGAGGAAAAAGGGCAGACTCTCCCTCTTTTCTGGCTGAGCCAGCAGAGCAGGGAGCAGGCGGGCCTGCGCTACAGCGTCAACCTCATCGTCGATCACCGGGAAAAAATAGGAGCGCCGGTAGTCTATGAAACGAACCCTTCGTATTACAATCTGCTTGGGAGGCTGGAGTACGAGAACCGCTTCGGGGCGGCGATCACCGATTTCACCATGCTCAAGGCCGGCGCCTTTCACCGGGCTAATGGGGGCTACCTTATCCTGCAGGCCAACGATATCCTGACGGGTATTCAATCTTGGGAAGTGCTGAAAAGGGCCCTGAAGAACAAAGAGATCCGCATTGAAACTCTGGGCGAGCAGTATGCGCTCACCCCCTATTCCACCCTGCGGCCCCAACCGATCCCGCTACAGGTGAAGGTGATCATGATCGGCAACCCCCTGCTCTACCGGATGCTCTACTATTACGATGAAGATTTTCGCAAACTTTTCAAGATCAAGGTTGATTTCGATATCGATATGGATAGGCAGGGAGAGAATGCGGCTAAAATGGCCGGCTTTATCGCTTACCACTGCAATCAGGAAAAACTGCGCCATTTCGATGGCGCAGCGGTGGCCAGAATAATCGAATATAGCGCCCGCCTGGCAGAGCATCAGGAAAAGCTGAGCACCCGTTTCAACGATATCGTCGAGCTGCTCTACGAGGCCGACGCCTGGGCCGGGATCGAAGGGCGAAATATTATTGAAGCTGTCCATGTAGAGAAAGCGCTGGAAGAAAAGGTATACCGTTCCAACCAGTATGAGCAGAAAGTCCTTGAATCGATTGAAAGGGGCCAGATTCTTCTCGATCTGGAAGGCACCGCAGTGGGGCAAGTCAATGCGCTAACAGTGATCGATCTCGGGGACTACCAGTTCGGCCATCCCTCGAGGGTAACCGCTTCAGTTCATCCCGGACGGCGGGGGATCGTCAATATCGAGCGGGAAAGCAAGCTCAGCGGAAACATCCACGACAAAGGAATCCTCATCCTGAGCGGTTACCTGGGCCGCCATTACGGCCGCAGAGTCCCCCTGGCCCTTTCGGCGAGCTTATGTTTCGAACAATCCTACGGCGGGGTAGAGGGCGACAGCGCTTCGGCGGCGGAGCTTTTCGCTCTCCTTTCCAGCCTCTCAGGAATCCCCCTAAAGCAAAACCTGGCGGTAACCGGCTCGATTAACCAAAATGGTGAGATCCAGCCCGTCGGCGGGGTGAACAGCAAGATCGAGGGGTTTTTTAAAGCCTGTAAAAACAGCGGCTTGACAGGCAAGCAGGGCGTCATCATCCCCAAAGCAAACCGTAAAAATCTGATGCTGGGCGACGAGATCTGCGCCGCCGTCGCTGCCGGCCGTTTTCATATCTATACCATCACCACCGCCGACGAAGGGCTGACCCTGCTCACTGGCCGGGAGGCGGGCGCCCTGAGGGAGGACGGCACCTTTCCGCCGGGTTCGGTAAATGAAGCGGTCGTCGCACAGCTGCAGGAGTTCAGCGAGGTGCTGCGCCGTCAGAAAGGGCTCGTGGAGACAGATGAGCAGCCGCAAAGATAGCGGGAAAGCAAACCCGGCAAAGGCGGCGCCCTACAGCGGTTTCGCTGCCATCTACGATCAGATCATGGCCGGTGTTGATTACGAGGGCTGGGTTGATTATGTTGAATCGCTGCTGCAGCACTTCGAATATCGCCCGCAGTCGGTAATCGATCTGGCCTGCGGCACCGGCAGCTCCACCCTGCCGCTGGCGGCACGCGGTTATCGCGCCAGCGGCATCGATCTCTCCGGGGAGATGCTGCAACTAGCCCGGGCGAAAGCGGCTAGGGCGGGGCTCACCGTCGATTTTCAGCAGGGGGACCTTCGGTCTCTGCCCCGGGAAAAACGCTACGATCTGGCCCTCCTCTTCCAGGACGGGCTCAACTACCTGCTCACAGAAGCGGAGCTTTCCCAGGCTTTTACCGGAGTGCGCAAACTGCTTTCGCCGGGGGGCTATTTCATCTTCGACCTGACCCGGCCCTCGGCGAGAAATCGCAGCGAGGAGTTCTCTTTTTACTGGGCCGACGAGGAGGGCTATACCCTGATCTGGGAGAGCTGCTACCGGGGGTCTACCGATATCTGGGAGATTTTCTTAACGCTTTTTATCGCTGAAGAGGGAGGGCTCTACCGCAAATTGCAGGAGCAGCACCGGGAGAAAGATTACCCCCCAGAAACGGTGGAAAGACTTCTCGAGGCGGCGGGCTTCGAACTGCTCCAGATCTGCCCCACCTACCATGTGGATCGGGCCGGTGGCGACGAGCCGAAGCTTACATTTGTGGCCCGCCGCGGCTGAGCGGTAACCGCTACCTGCCCTTTTCGCCCGGGGGTTCCTCCGGCGGTGCAATGTTACGGGCCAGGTAGTAATCCACCAGAAGCACCTTCAGGATCGCTCCCAAGGGCACCGCCAGGATGATCCCAGCGATACCGGCCAGCTGGCCGCCGATGAGGATCACCGTGATCACTGTCAGCGGGCTCAGATCAGCGGCCTTGCCGAGAAAAACGGGTGTAAAAACAAAGCCGTCGAGGATCTGCGGTATCACATATGCCGCCAGGACAATGAAGAAATTGGGCGATCCGGGCAGCAGGCTGAGCAGAAGCCCCGGCACTGCGGCGAGGACGGGTCCGATATAGAGGACAATATTGAAGATGCCGGCGAGGGCGCCGAGCATGATGGCGAAGGGCAGACCGGCGATGGCAAGACCTACACCGGTAAGCACCCCAACAAATAAAGATTTCATAAGGGTGCCGCGGATAAAAGCGCCCACTTTCTGATCGACAATCCCGAGGATATGGACCACATCTTTTTGATAGATCTGCGGCGCCAGCAGGGTCAGGTTATCCTTCGCTTTCTCCAGATCCTGGACCAGGTAGAAAACGAGGAAGATGAGCATGAGGCCGATCCATGCTTTTGAAACTAGCGCCATCGAAAAGTTGGCCAGGTATTTGAGCAGCTGCTGCACCAGGGCGGGGGCCTCGCTGGTAAAAGTGACGTAATACTCGTTCAGCCGATCAGCCAGCTGCAGGTTAAAGCGGCCATCGAGGTCGGCGATCCTTTCGATAAACTGCGACCAGTCACCAACAACTTCAGTAGAGATAAAATTGGTGAGCTCGGAAAGTTCGATGATCAGGCCGGGGATGAGCAGGTAGAAAAAGAGAAACATGAACAGGAGGACGACAAGCACGGCGCTGGCCGCCGCCAGGAGCGGGGGAAAGCGGTGCCGGATCAGAAAACTGACGGGCGGCAGGAGCAGGTAGACAATAAATAGAGCGATCACAAAGATGGTGATAATCGGTGCCAGTTTGATCAGCATGACGATGAGGATCGCCACAGCGGTGAAAGCAAGAGTAAATTTCAGCGCTAGGCGCCACTCCTTATCCTTGATCAAAAGCCCACCCCTTTCCCGCAAAACAGTATTTTTAATCTGTGTTTGCCCCTGCATTCTAACATGAGCACGCCGAAAATGGAAGAAGAGCAGACGGCGGCAGCACAATAAAAGCGTTTGCTTTTACCTTTAAGTCATGAACGCCGGGGGCCCGGTCTATATATAAGAATATGATGGAAGGGGGCGATGGATGCAGTGGGCATCTCGATGGCCGGAATGCTGGCTGCGCTGGCCCTGCTGGCGGTAGGGTTCCTAGTATTACCCTCTCCGGAGAAGAGTCCTATGGCCGGCACCTTTAGCGCCCTCTGGCTTCTTATCACCGCCATCTCGGCCCTTGCTTTCGGCCGCGAACTGTGGAGGCTAATCCGGTTAAACCGGATCCGCCAGCGCTGGCGGAGAGCGGCTAAAATACCGCAGCACCGCCTGGCAGCCCACCGTTCCCGCCGGAGCTATCTGCGGGAGCGGGAGAGACGCTTAGACTGAAAAGGGTCTGTGGAGCGAGGACAACCCAGTTGACGACGGCGAGGTAATCCTTCCCTTCGGCAGAAAATTTACGCCGGTGCAGCAGCGCGATCACCAGATCCGCCTCCAGCTCTCCGATGGTGCCGCCGATGAGGGTGGCGGCGATCTCGTTGGCCAGGCGCTCCAGCTCAAGCTTTGCGTAATCATCGATCTCCCCCTCGATGGCGATCTCGACGGAGCAGATCTTCCCCCCGGGGCGGTCCGCCCACAGCGCTTCGCTGCGCGCAAGCCTCTCTGAGGTCTCCAAAAGATCCACCTTGAGTCTCTCTTTTTCCCAGTAAAGCTCCTCCATGCGCCGGGCATGGCAAAGATGGACCGCTAGTGCGCCGGCCAGCAGCCCCAAAAACAGCAGGCCCCACCCCCGGGCCGCCCTCACCGGTTCGATCCCAGAGAGATGATGATCAGGTAACCGAGATGAGCGCCGAGAAAGGCGCTGCCGATGATCAGCAGCTGCCGCACCAGATCGGCAAATTGCCGGCCCAATACGCCCGCTTCGAAGGTCCTGATCACGGCGAAGGTCCCCCCCAGGGCGGCGACAAGGGCCCATATTTTTAGCTCATCGGCCAGCTGAAGCATGGTTTTCAGGGGAGGGCGGTGCATCAGCGCCGCGCCCAGCGAGCCCATCAGGCTTCCGCCCAGGTTCACCCCCAGGGCCACACAGAAGGTGAGCAGGAGGGTGACCAGAAAACGCTCTCTGTCCATAGTGATCATCCCTTCAGCAAATTAATATGCCGTTCAAAGGAAATAGTTGCCGAGAAGGCGAAATAAGGTTGTAGGTCGGATTGCAAAAACGGAGTGTGAAAAATTGTCGAAACCTAATTTTGTCCATCTACACTGCCACACAGAATACAGCCTCCTCGACGGAGCGGCCCGGATCAAGGAGCTGATCCGGCGGGCCGCTGAGTTGGAGATGCCCGCGGTGGCGATCACCGATCACGGGTCCATGTTCGGCGTCGTCGATTTTTACAAAGAGGCTCTCCGGGCCGGGGTGAAGCCGCTCATCGGCTGCGAAGTCTATGTTGCCCCGCGTTCGCGCCTGCAAAAAGAACCGAAGCTCGATGACCACCAGTATCACCTCACGCTTCTAGCGGAGAACCAGGAGGGTTACCGTAACCTCATGCGGATCGTCTCCGCTGGCTATATTGAAGGATTTTACTACAAACCGCGCGTCGATCACGAGCTGCTGGCAGAAAACAGCGCGGGGTTGATCGCCCTGAGCGGCTGCCTGGCCGGGGAGATCCCCTCTTTGCTGCACCGGGGCCGCGATAAAGAGGCGCGAAAACTGGCCGGGCACTACCGCGAGATCTTTGGCCCGGAAAATTTCTACCTGGAGCTGCAGGATCACCGGCTCCCGGAGCAGGCGCTGGTTAACCGGGGCCTCTGCGCTGTCGCCAGCGAAATTGAAACAGAACTCGTCGCAACCAATGATGTGCACTATATCTCCCGCGAGGATGCTACCATTCACGATGTCCTGCTCTGCATCCAGACCGGCAAAACCATTCACGACAGCGACCGCATGAAATTCGGCACCGACGAATTTTATTTCAAAAGCGCATCGGAGATGGCAAGGCTGTTCAAAGAGCAGCCAGCGGCGTTACAAAACACCCTTAAGATCGCCGATCGCTGCAATGTTGATTTTCAATTTGACCGCCTCCTGCTGCCCGAATTTGAGCTTCCCGAAGGGGTCAGGGATGCAGGGGACTATCTCAACCAGCTCTGCCGTAAAGGACTGCGTGAGCGCTACTGTGAGATCACGGAGGCTTTAGAGCAGCGGCTGGAGTACGAACTGCGGATCATCAACCAGATGGGCTATGCCAACTATTTTTTGATCGTCTGGGATCTGATCAAGTACGCCCGTAGCGCCGATGTCCTGGTGGGCCCGGGGAGAGGCTCCGCCGCCGGTAGCCTGGTAGCCTACTGCCTCAAGATCACCGATATCGATCCTATCGCAAACGGCCTTATTTTCGAGCGCTTTCTCAACCCTGACCGCGTCTCCATGCCCGATATCGATATCGATTTTTCCGATGACAAGCGCAACCGGGTCCTGAGCTACGTAACCGAAAAATACGGCGCCGAGAGGGTGGCTCAGATCATCACCTTCGGCACCATGGCGGCGCGGGGGGCAGTGCGCGACGTCGGGCGGGTCCTCGCCTTCCCTTATGGCGAAGTGGATCGGGTGGCGAAGATGATCCCCACCGAGATCGGCATGACCA
>DUVX01000086.1 GCA_012840855.1 Bacillota bacterium
GCTACCATTCAAAACGGCCTTTATCGTGAACCCGGCGGCGGGAGGGGGACGGGCTCTCAGGACCTGGCGCAAGCTGGAGACCCTGCTGCATGATAACGGACAATCATTCCAGACGCACTATACCCGGTGGCGCAGCGATGCCACCGCTATCGCCGAAAAAGCTCGCTCCATGGGAGCGGAGTTGATCGTGGCGGTGGGTGGAGACGGCACTCTCTTTGAAGTACTTAACGGTCTTGATCTGAAAAAAAACATATTTGGGGTTATACCTGCAGGTACCGCTAACGGTTTTCGCCGCTCCCTTGGCATCCCGGCCGACTGCCGCCGCGCTCTTCTGGAAATGGCAGGCTGGTCGCCGCGCCCTGTCGATATCGGCATGGTCAACGGCTTACGCTTTCTCAATGTTATCGGCCTCGGCTTTGATGCCGCAGTGGCTCAATTCGCCAAAGCTGACGATCAAAAATTACCGGGCTACGCCGCTTTTGTCGCTGGATTCTTAAAAGAGCTGGCCACTTTCAAGCCCTTTCACGCTGCCATGACCATGAATAGCGACAAAAGAATCTGCAAAGCTAAAACATTTATCGCCATGGTTGCAAACGGCCGCTATTACGGCGGGCAGCTTTGTATAGCACCACATGCTGCTGTCGATGACGGACAGCTCAATCTGGTGACGATACGCCGGGTAGGCTACATTGAAACAGCTGTTCTGGGGATCAGGGCTTTCATGAAAAACCACCTCAGCCACCGGGCGGTTCAGACCGCTCCTTTTCGCGAGTTGACTATTGATGCCAACGAGTTGATCCCCATGCATGTCGATGGGGAACTGATCGGATCACCGCCGGCGCGGGTTACGGTTCAACCCGGTGTTTTATCCATTCTGGCGCCGTCTTCTACATAATCGCTCTTAAGTCATTATTATCTTTTGTGAATGCGGTACGGGGGGCTTTCAAGCCCCCCCGGCTTTTGGGCCGGTCAATTTATCTCTTGATCTCTGCGCACCAAAACGGTATAATATCGGTGCGTTGCAAAACATGCGAGCGTGGCGGAAAGGCAGACGCGCCAGGTTCAGGACCTGGTGGGTGTATACCCGTGGAGGTTCAACTCCTCTCGCTCGCACCACGAACTTCGGAGCTCCGGGAATAGCCAACTGTCCCGGGGCTTTTAATATTTTAACACCTCTTAATTCCTTATATAAACTACGTCGGTTGCGACTTCTGCAGTGTAACTGAAAGGAAAGCCCTGGTGAACGGGGTTCCCTGCTATGGGGCTTGACAAATCTACAACAACGAATATATAATTGTAATGGTTACATCTTGGTAAATATTTTAACTTACCTTAGGCCTGCCAGGGGGAGGCGAAGGAAAATCAAAAAGGCTATCGAAATACTCCGTTCCAAAAATATCCGCCCTTCCATGGCCCGGATCAAGATACTGGAATACCTCACGGGGACCACTGATCACCCCACTGTAGAGATGATCTACAGCAGGCTCCTGCCGGAGATTCCTACTCTTTCTAAAACAACGGTCTACAAAACCCTGGAGCTGCTGGTGGAAGCCAACCTGGCCCGCCTGCTGCATATGGACGAGAACGAAGCCCGCTTTGACGCCAATGTTAGCGACCACGGTCATTTTCGATGTTCGCGCTGCGGCAAGGTATACGATTTTGAGGCTGATCTTGATTCCCTGGAGACAAAGGGGCTGGAGGGGTTCGCCGTAGCCGAGAAAAACCTGATCTTTAAAGGGTCTTGTCCCCGGTGCCGCACCGATCGAAGCGGGCGAATCAGGGGTTAAAGCGATATCTAAAATGCTAACAAGGAGGCAACAAAATGAGCTGTGCAGAAGGTAGTAGCAGGGTTATGGTGGGGCGAGAAGCGCCAGAATTCACAGCCAGCGCTTTCGTCAATGGGGGTTTTAAAAATATTAAGTTCTCCGATTACCGGGGGAAATGGGTGGTGCTCTGCTTCTATCCCGGCGATTTTACTTTCGTTTGACCTACCGAATTGGCGTCAGTTGCCGCCAGGTATGACGAACTGAAGGAATTAGGGGTGGAGGTGCTTTCC
>DUVX01000087.1 GCA_012840855.1 Bacillota bacterium
GAAGAGCTGACCGAAGAAGAGCTGGCTGTATTTGATCTGCTGACGAAGCCGGAAATAGATCTTACCGTAAAAGAACGGGAGCGGGTCAAAAAGACAGCCTGCGAGCTGCTGCGGATCCTGAAAGGGGAGAAACTGATCCTGGACTGGCGCAAGCGCCAGCAGGCCCGTGCCGGGGTGCAGGTGACAATCGAGCAGATTCTCGACGAGGGCTTGCCCGATATTTACACCGCCGGGACCTACGAAGCCAAGGTTGCCGCCGTGTATGAACATGTTTACGAAAGCTATTACGGGGATGGGAGCAGTGTCTACACCACGGTGGCCTGATGGGGTTTTCGGCGTCAGGGACCCCCTCCCAACTTGCTGGTTTTACACTTTGCCTGGGGATCAGGGTCTTGTATTTGCGCGCAGCCAATCTGCCAGTTCTTTTTCAGTAATGGCGCCGCTGGCCAGCCTGATCATTGTATCAGCTGCCTCCATTTCCGTAGCGGTGATCCTGTTGCCGTTCAGGCCGAGGAATATATACATGGCCATAAAGGCCACCCTCTTGTTGCCATCAATAAAAACGTGGTTTTTGGCAAAGCCAAAACCGTAGGCGGCGGCCAACTCCGACAGATCGGCATCCTGTTCATATTTCCACCGGTTAATCGGCCTGGCGAGAACCGCTTCAAGCCGGTTTTCATTCAAAAAACCGAAATGTCCGCCGAACAAGCGGATCAGGTTGGCATGAACAGTTTCCACAAGCTCGCCCGTTAACCACAAAGGTTCTTTCATCAGGGCTACCTGGCCAACTTATCAAGGGCATTACGATATTCCTTGACTCCTTTTTCGTAAAGAGTCATGGCCCTCTCGAAATTGGGATCGTAGGGGGTAAGGAGGATGCCCTTCTCTGTTTCAAGAACGAAGACTTCATCGCCCTGATTTAACCGGTACAGATCAGCCAAATCCTTGGGGATGGTGGCGCCGATGGAGCCGCCCATTTTTCGCAAGACAATCTTCCTCACCATAGGTAAACCTCCCCCGCACCGTAGTATAACATATAAATGCTACATGTCAATTATTAACTGTTTTTTGGATATTTGAATCCCCCTGCTCGGGGGTAACCGGCTGCTTGCAGAACTCATAATACTGAAGGTTAAGGGCCATGGATTGGGGCCATGCCAAGCATTTAAAGAATGTAAAACGAAAAGTGCACAAATAACCCCGAAAGCGGCAGTTCTGCCACTTTCGGGGTTATTTTTTCCTTGAAGCTATTTGAGTTTTGGAAGGATGATCTCTTTTACCTCTTCCAGATTTTTCGCGCTCTCCAGCGAGGGGTAGGCCCAGGTGTAGTAGACCAGGCCCTTTGCAGTTTCGAGAAAGGCCCAGCGCTCGCCGTCGAGCAGCCCGTATTCAGCCAGGTCGAGCAGGGCGAGCTTCGCGTCATTTTCTTCGTGGATCGATGTTTCATCGTACTTGATGGGCATGAAGATGCCTTTGGTACCGGCCGTCATCTGTGAGGATATGCCTGTGTCTTCAATCCACAGCCCCTCTACATCTACCGGTCCGGGTAAAAGGACTGTGACTGTTGTTCCCGTAGTCATCTTTCCACGCAGCACCTCCTGCACCTCGATGGAGGCGATGGCGCGGTAGTCCTTGACCCCATTATAGTCGCAGGCGATATTGCGGGCCTCTACAATGGTTCCTTCAAAAGCGGCCACTTCGTAATCCCAGAATGTACCTGCAAAGAGCTCTTCTTCGGTCAGCGCCATCAGGTCGCTTTTTAGGGATACCGGACATCGGGGAGCGTTCACATAATGAACTATCACGCCCCTGGACCGCTCCAGGTCAAAGTCTTTCCCGCCGCCTGAAAAGAGCGGTATGGCGATGGCCAGAGCCAGCACCAGGCAGGCGGCAATGGGGGCCAGCACTTTCCAGTTAATGATTCTATTCATTCTCGACGCTTTCTCCTTTCTGTTTTTTGCAGAGCGGTTTTCGTCGAGGATTGCGGCCAGCATCCGCCGGTCAGCGTCGCTGTCCGGTTCGATCTTGCTCCATGCCTTTATGATCCGCTCATGTTTCATCGAAATCACCACCTAATTTTTCTCGAAGGGCTTTGCGCGCGCCATGGAGATGGTTGCGGATCGTGGAACCGGGTTTTACGAGAATCTGGGCAATTTCAGCGCTGTTGTATCCCTCGTAGTAGTACAGGTAGACCGCAGCTTTATATTTTTCGGGAAGCGCCATTACAGCGCTGAGGGTGTAGCTGATCTCGACATTGCCGTTCGTCTGCGGGGCCTCGTAATCTTCCAGGTTCTTGTTTTTGCGCCACCAGTGCCGCAGACTGTTCTTGCATAGGTTCGTTGCTGTTCTGAGAAGCCATGCTTTTTCATGTTCTTCGCTCTTGAAAGGCGGCCCCTTTCCGATCAGCCGATAGAATGTTTCCTGAAGGGCGTCTTCTGTATCAGCATGGTTTTTCATGTAGGCAAAACAGACGCGGTACAGGGTTTTTTTATGACGCTCGTAAATTTCCGCAATCTCTTTGTCCGTACGTAACAAAGAGTTCGCCATCGCCTTACCCTCCCTTCACTACTAATACAATCGAGCAGGCCAAAGTGTCGCCGCTTTCTTCCGATTGTAACACTGCCATGCATGAGTCGCTGTGTTCTTCAAAAGGATATTCACTTTCAGCCCCTTCCGGGCAGGGATATTCCTCGTGTTAGGCAAATAATAGAATCAGAATGAGGTCATACCCAACCTGCTCTGGCTGAGATACCGGCCTGGGGGCTACAGCGCCGGGGGTGAGAGCAAGATGCTGCTTAATTTAGAACGTGTCGGGCAAGTCTCTGTTTTTACTACAGCGCTCATTTTTAAAGGTTTTTAATCCTACGCCCCTGGTCGGCACGGTCGCTGTGGCTTGTGGCCGCAGGGGGTACTTATGCTCATGTACGAGGGATGGTGGATCAGGTATTTTGGGAGCGGGAGGAGGGTGGCGGACTTTTACAGCAGTTTTTATGGTGTGCCCGTGGCCGGTGCCACTCTGCCTGTTGCTGTTTTTTTCCCTAGCCCTGTACGGGAAGGCGATCTGGTTGGTGAGTTATTCCGGGGATCGGGCATATCGGCATTCACCTGCTGCACCAGCGGGGATGGGCTAAAAATCTAGGACTAAGGTGAGGAGGCAGCTTATGTTCAGGGAAATGAGAAAGCACGAGAAGCAGATGCAGTCCGAAAATATTGCGGCGGTAATGAAGAGGTGTAGCTGCGGGGTGCTAGCCTGTTTGGGGGATAATGGCTACCCTTACGCCGTTCCGCTCAGCTTTGTCTACTTCGGTGGAAAGATATATTTCCATTCGGCAAAAGAGGGGCACAAGATCGATGCGATCACGCGGCACCCGCAGGTCTCGTTCACGGTAATAGACAAAGACTGCGTTGCCGGCGGGGAGTATACCACCTATTTCCGCAGCGTCATCGCTTTCGGCAAGGCCGGGATCGTTCAGGGCGAGGAGCGGCTGAAGGCTTTCCGGGCCCTGGTTGAAAAATATTGCGGTGATCAATCCAAAGCGGCCAATGATCGGGCTGTCGCCGGGTGTACGCGAGCGGTCATCATCGCCATCGAGATAGAGCATCTCACGGGCAAGGAATCCGCCGAATAGTCGGCTATCAGGGGCGGGGCACAGTATGGGCGGTGATGCTGTTTGCTGTACCGGCATATAAGTTTTATACTGTGTTAAAGCGTAGCAGGGGAAGGAGGCGCATGGATGGAGACACCGTTAACAGAGGGGACCAGAAGGCTGCTGTTGAGCTATCAGCAGGCCGAGGTGACCGACCATATCATTTACAGCCGCATGGCCAGGGGCGAAAAAGACCCGCAGAACCGGGCCGTGTTAGAGCGTATTGCCGCCGAAGAGGTGGATCACGCGGCTATCTGGCAAAAGTATACCGGGCGGAGCGTGCAGCCAAACCGGCTGCATATCATCTGGTACAGCCTGCTCGGCTGGTTGATGGGCTATACATTTGTGATCAGGTTGATGGAGAAGGGGGAGTATACCACCGGTAAAAATTACAGCCGGCTGCTTGAGGAGATCCCCGAAGCGGCGGGGATCATCGAAGATGAGCAGAGGCATGAAGAGCAGTTGGCGGAGATGCTCGATGAAGAGTGCCTGCAGTATGTGGGCGCCATGGTCCTCGGCTTGAACGATGCGCTGGTGGAGCTGACCGGCGTCCTCGCCGGCCTCACCTTTGCCCTGGCCAACACCCAGCTGGTGGCCCTTTCGGGCATCATCACGGGCGCCTCGGCGACCCTGTCGATGGCTTCATCGAATTACCTTGCCGAGAGGGCCGAGGGGAACCCGCAGGCTTTCAAATCAAGCCTCTATACGGGGGGCGCCTATCTGGTGACGGTGGTGCTGATGGTGCTGCCCTACCTTCTCTTTCCCAAAGAAGCTTATGTGGCTGCGCTTGTGACCATGCTGCTGGTGGTCATCCTGATCATCTACTTTTTCAACTACTACATCAGCGTGGCCCAGGATCTGCCCTTTGCTAAACGCTTCGGCGAGATGGC
>DUVX01000088.1 GCA_012840855.1 Bacillota bacterium
CACTCATACCGGGCCTGCTGAAAACGATGCAGGAAAATTTTTATCACCGCGAGATGGATCAGCTCCTTTTCGAGATAGGCGCCGTCTACCTGTCGCGGCAGCTGCCGCTGAAGGAGCTGCCCGATGAGAAATTGCGCCTCTCCCTGGGGGCAACAGGGCAGGTGCCGATGCCGAACTGGCATACTCCTTCCCAGCCCGCCGGTTTTTTCGTTGTAAAAGGGGCTATCGAGGCTCTCCTGAGGCGTTTCGGTATCGCCGGGGCGGAATACCGCCCGGCGGAACGACCCTTTCTGCACCCTACCCGGGCGGCCGTGATCGCAATCGGTGAGGAGGAGGCCGGTTTTTTAGGCGAGCTACGGCTGGAGATTGCGGAGAAGTGGGGTTATCCGCAGCCCGCCGTGATTGCCGAGCTCGACCTGGAGATGCTGATCGCGGGGGCTGATATCGTGCCGCAGGTAGCCCCGCTGCCGCGTTACCCCGCCGGGCTGCGCGATATCGCTGTGGTGGCCCCGCGGTCGCTTTCGGCGGCGACGCTGGAAAGCACCATCTACGAAGCCGGCGGCGGACTAGTCGAGAGGGTTGCTCTGTTTGACCTTTACGAGGGAGCGCAGATACCCGCAGGAAAGCGCAGCCTTGCCTTTACGATCACCTACCGCCTTCCCGATCGGACCCTGACGGAGAGCGAGATCAATACGGCGCACCGGCGGATAGAGGATGCGCTGGAGAGGCTGGGGGCGGGGCTGCGACGTTAAGCGGCAGGATATCGCCCTCGCTCTCACGAAATAGATGACAAACCCGGCGGTTGGCGGAGGCTGTGTGCTGTGGAAAAGCAAAAAAATCGGGTGACGGTAGAGATAATGGGAGAAGAGTATACTATCAAGGGGAGCGGATTGCCCCGATCGATGGAGCAGGCGGCCCGGCACCTGGACGGTCTGATGCGCTCCCTGGCGGAGAAAGATCCCAGCCTGAGCGGTTACAGGCTCGCCATTCTGGCGGCGATCAACCTGGCGGAGGAGCTGCTCAAGCTGAAAGGCGGTTATCCCCGCTACGCCGGTGAAGAAAGAGAGAGGGATGAAGAGGATGAATTGGTTTGATCTTCTGCTCCTGGCCATCGCTGTTTTCTATGTCATCGGCGGCCTGATTCGGGGTGCGCTGAGGCAGCTTTTTGGCCTATTCGGGTTTTTTGCAGTTGTTGGCCTCTCCTACCTGGGGACCCCCTACCTGAGCGGCCTCCTCACCGGTTTATTGCAGTCCTTGATCGGGGCCAACCCCGGGGGTGAGCCCGCCGCCGCTTTTTCGCTGCCGGAGCAGCTGATCGGCCTTGAAGGAGCGCTGCCCAAACCGGGCCAACTTCTGCCGGAACAGTTGACCCGCCTGGCGGCCTCTGTTGCTGTTTTTCTGGTGCTGCTCCTTCTTCTGGCGGCCCTCTTTCGGCTGCTGATGCGGGCGCTTACCATGGTGAATAAGATCCCCGTGATCGGGCCTTTCAACCGCTTGGGCGGGGCTCTGCTGGGGCTGCTCACGGCGCTTCTGCTCAGTTTCGTGCTCATCAATTTCGCCGCTATCCTCCCTGTGCCTGCAGTAGGGGAGGCGGTAAGCAGTTCCCAGATCGCCGGTGGGATGAAAGCCGGTTTGCCCCAGCTGATGACCGCCTTTGAAGAAAGGGTTATTGATCATTTTCTGCGCTACCCCGTTGGCGGTGGAGCTTGAGGAAGGACGTCGAAGAAGTTTGGATAACTGGGAAGTAGCGGCCGCCCTGGAGAGGATGGCCGGTCTGCTTGCATTAAAGGGAGAAAACAGTTTCAAGGTGAGGGCCTACAGCCAGGCGGCGCGGCGGATTATCCGTTTGCCGGGACCCCTGGCTGATCTAATTGAGGGAGGACGGCTCGAGGAGATCCCCGGGGTCGGCCGGGCGCTTTCGGCCAAGATCAGGGAGCTCGTCGGTACCGGCCGGAGCACCCTTCTGGCCCGGCTGGAAGAAGAGATCGCTCCGGAGCTGCTAACCTTGCTTTCCATCCCCGGTGTGGGTCACCGGACGGCGGGGAAACTGGTGGAGCAGCTGAACCTGGAAAGTCTCGAGCAGCTAAAGCAGGCGGCGCTGCGCGGTGAGGTGGCCCGGCTACCCGGCTTAGGGGAAGTGCTGCAGCAAAATGTAATTGAATTTTTCCAGAGGGCTGGCGATGTCAGAGAGGGTTTTCACCGCGGTGTGGCGCTGCCCCTGGCTGTGCAGGTGCAAGAATTTTTAAAGCGATTCCCCACGGTTTTGGAGAGCGCGTTCGCCGGAGAGGTGCGGCGGGGGACAGAGACCGCCACCGAGGTAGTCATCGCGGCTGCGCTGAGAGAGCGATCGCCGGAGGATTTGGGGAAGTACCTTTTGCAGATGCCCGGAATCAGCAGCCTGAGGCAGGAAGGGGATTCTTACCATCTGGAGACGTTGGTGGGTCTGCCGGTGCGGATAGCGTTTTTTCCCCCCGCCGAGTATCCGCTGCGGCTGCTCTGGCTCACCGGTTCGCCGGGGCATTGGAGAGCGCTGCAGGAAAGGGCTGCCAAACGGGGCCTTCAGCTTAGGGAAGGCACCCTTTTTCAAGGGGAGAGCCCGCTCAATATCGGCTCCGAGGCGGATCTGTACCGGCAACTGGGTCTTTCCCATATTGCGCCGGAATTAAGAGAGGGCGACGATGAGATCGCCGCCGCTGCCGCCGGAAAGCTGCCCCGGCTCGTCGAGCTTCCGCATATTCGAGGCGATCTGCATATCCACAGCCACTGGAGTGACGGCAGTGCCGCCATCGAAGAGATCAGGGAGGCCGCCACCGCAAGAGGTTATCAGTATATTGCCATAACCGATCATTCCCCTTCGCTGAAGATCGCCGGCGGGCTGACAGTGGAGCGGCTGCTCCGCCAGATGGAGCTGATCAGGGAGCTGCGCCGGGAAGAGGGCTGCTATATATTTACCGGCGCGGAGGTTGATATCCTTTCCGACGGCTCTCTTGATCTTCCCGACGAGATCCTCGGAGAACTGGAAATGGTGATCGCATCGGTGCACAGCAATTTCAGGCAGAGCCGCTCCGAGATGACGGCCCGGATCTGCCGGGCGATGGAGCACCCGGCGGTGCACCTCATCGGCCATCCCACCGGGCGTCTCATCGGCAGCCGCGGCGCTTACCAGGTCGACGTGGAGCGACTTATCGAGAAAGCGGTGGAGACGGGCACGGCGCTGGAGATCAACGCCTCGCCACAGCGGCTCGATCTTACGGAAGAATATCTCGGCACGGCCCGCCGGCGGGGCGTTCGCCTGGCGGTTAACACCGACGCCCATTCCACGGCCACCCTGGGGGATATGATCTACGGTATCACTGCAGCGCGGCGGGGCTGGCTGGAGCGGGGAGATCTATTGAACACCCTGCCGCTGGCGCAGTTGCAGGAGACGCTGCAGGAGAAGCGCCGCCGGAAAGGGTGACCCCCCTTGCTGACACCGCTGGAACCTTCTTTTTACCGGCGTGACACCATCACCGTGGCCCGAGAACTGCTGGGGCAGCAGCTCTGTCGTGAAAGCGCCGCCGGCCGGTGCAAAGGGATCATTGTGGAGACGGAGGCGTACTTAGGCCGCAAAGACCCTGCCAGCCACTCTTACCGCGGCAGGACCGGGCGCAACGCGGCCATGTTTGGCCCCCCGGGGCGTGCCTATATCTATTTCATCTATGGCAATCATTTTTGTTTTAACGTGGTTACCGCCACCACCGGCCTCGGCGAAGCGGTGCTTATCCGGGCTCTGGAGCCCGTTGAGGGCCTGGAGCTGATGCAGCGCCGCCGCCGCAGGGCGCGTAGCGATATCGAGCTGACCAACGGGCCGGGGAAGCTATGCCAGGCGCTGGCGATAGACCGGAGCCTTGATCACCATGACCTGGGGCGGCCCCCTCTCTGGCTTGCAGCCGGCGATGCTGTTGACGCCGGGGCGGTGATCAGCACACCCCGGATCGGGATCACCCGTGCGGCGGATAAACTGCTCCGCTTCTATATTAAAGAGAATAACTACGTATCGAGGAGAAAACCGAAGCGATGAACGAAGTGATCACTGTCCGCGAGATCGAAGCGCTAGAATTTGACGAGATTAGGCGGCGGTTGGCCGGCTACACCGCTACCCCAATGGGTCGGCGGGCGGCGCTGGCCCTGATGCCTTCCGCGGATGGCGCTCTGGTGGAGAGGCGCCTCCAAGAAACAGGCGAAGGACGGTTGCTTTGTTCGCGGGGAGGTTTCACTATCGATCCGGTGGAGGATATTGCGCCCCA
>DUVX01000089.1 GCA_012840855.1 Bacillota bacterium
CCGCCGCCACAGCCTTGTTCAGCGAGAGCCCCCCTTCCAGGGCATAGAGCTGGCGATTGAGATTGGAGGGTTCAAAGCTGTCACCATCGATGACGGTAAGCCCGCCCACACCGCAGCGGGCCAGCAGCTCCACTGCAAAACCGCCCAGCCCCCCCGCACCAACGACGGCGACCCTTGCCTGCAGCAGCCGGAGCTGACCGGCGATACCGATCAAGCCTATATTACGCCGGTATCTTTCGGGGATCACGTCCGCCTCCAGGGCGGCGATCTCCAGAGCACGGCGGCTCAGGCCCAGTTTGCGGGCCAGGGCGATGCTTTCCCGTAGCGCGATATAGCGACGGCTCTCACCGGAGCGCTCTTCTTCACACCGTGAGGCGCGCAACAAAAGCTCCCTTGTTCCAGCGGTCATCTTTCGCTCCCTCCATAGGACCGCCCCCGCACCGTTTCCGCCGGAAGTTGCAAGTTCGTTTTAAAGATCCACCTGGGGAGCTCTGCTCCAGAGCCGCTCGAGCTTGTAAAATTCTCTCGCCTCAGGCTGTAACAGATGCACCACCAGGTCGCCAAAGTCCAGCACCACCCACCATCCCTCGCGATAGCCCTCTACCCGCAGCGGTACCAACCCCGCCTCTTTTATTTTCTCCAGCAGGTGGTCACAGATAGTGCGCACCCGGATACCCGTCGCACCGGTGGCGATCAAGAAGTAGTCGGCGATAAAAGAGACCCGCCCCACTTCGAGCAGGGCCAGATCTTCCGCCTTTTTTTCGGCAGCCAGTTCAGCCGCCCACAGCGCCATCTTTCGGGTGCCGCTTGCCGATCCCGACAAGCAGTTCACCTCCTTGAGGTATGATTCATCGATTATCTATTTGTTCGGCATAGCTGCTGCCGATGATTACCTGCACATCTATTTGCGCTTCCGGATCATGCTGGTGCAGCATGGAGGCCCCGGGCAGGTAAAGAGCCGCCGCCCTGGCCTTGTCCACGGTCTCGCCCAGCGCAATCACCTCTGTGGCCGTATAATTGAAATGATCGGCGTTGCCCGTCCGCACAACCTCGAAACCCTCCCGTTCCAGCAGGGCCGCCGCCTTCGCTGCCAGGCCCTCTATACCGCTGCCGTTGAGCACCTCCACCCGCACCTGCGCGGGTTTTACCAGGTAACCTTCATTGAGCAGGCGCACAACATCTTTCAACGCCTTTTTGTCGGGCGCCCAGCAAAGGGTGCCGCCGACAACCTTTTCTTTCCCCGGCAGGGTCAACATCTCCATGGAAGCAAAATCGTACCCGCCAAGCTCTTCGCGGGCATTGTTGAGCTCGCGCCAGGAGAGATCGGTCTCGAGATAGGGCGAGAACAGCCTGATCATCTTCGGCCACTGCCAGAATTTTTTTTGCTCCATCCCTTTCCAGATGCCGGCCAGCACTTTCTGCTGCCGCTTCAGCTGATTCCAGGGCGGCTCGTTAAAGCCGGCGCTTAAAAAATAGCGGTAAAGCGCCAACCCGGTCAGCTGCTCCCGATCTTTGGGCAGCAGCTCTTCGCCTGCGTTCTCTTCCCCCTGTAGCGCTTCGATCCCGATGCCGCCCAGGTAATCCCCCATGGCGATAATACCCTGGTAGTCGGCAGCAACATAGTGGTGCACGGCCACACCGACCAGCTCCTGGACCATGGCGATAAATTCGGACTCGTCAAGAGAACCGTAAAGCCGCCCCAGAGGCCCGGCGGTGCCTTTTTCTGTCTTGACCAGGGTATTGCCGGGGATGTAAAGAAGACTGATCGTCTTATGCGCGGTGTCATGATGAAGAAGAACCAGCCGGTCTACATAGGGGCTGGCTCCCCAGAAATCGATTCCATAGAGGAGATAGACCCTTTCGTCTCCGCCTCCCTGCAGGCGCAGGGCTGCGGCCCAATCGGCGCGGTTATGAATGGAGCGAAAAACTGAAATAAGGTTGACCGAGAGAACTACGGCCAGGACAAGGAGCATCAGCGTTGCAAGAGCAGCTAATTTTTTGCGTTTGCGACGCGCCGTTCTTTTCGGCTTCTGCAGCAGGTACGACCTGCTGTAATACATCCTTTAGCCCCCATTCTTCCTTAAACCGGCCAGCAGGCTGTTCCGAAAGCGGACCGATCGGGGATGGAGCATAAAGCCCCTTTGCAGCACCCGCTGAATAGTATGCTCCACCGCCGCCAAAAGAGCCCTCTCCAGATCTGTGCGGGCGATCTCCCTCAGCCCCTCCACCCCTTCAAAATCGCGCCCCGGTTCGATAATATCCGCCAGGTAGAGCACCTTCTCCATCAGTGACGCCCCCGGCCGGCCGGTGGTATGGTAGGCCACCGCCTTAAGCACAGCGCTGTCGGTGACCCCCACCTCGATCGGTAAAAGGGCGGCCCCGACCGGGGCATGGAGCAGCCCCTTTTCCTCGAGGCTGACCCGGTCGAGACGCAGCCCCATCTGTTCAGCTTTACTGCGGAGCTCGGAAGAGCTGTAAACTTTTCCGTAGTCGTGGAGCAGGCCGGCCAGGTAGGCCCGAAGCCTGTCCCCCCGGTAGCGCAGGGCCAGATCGGCAGCAGTCTCCGCTACACCGAGAGAATGCTGGTAAAGCTCCGCTCCCAGATGGTTCCTCATCATCCTGTGGTAAAATTTCCACTCCATGCGCTCAGTCTTTTACTCTTTTACTCTCCCGGAACAAAAGACGCTGTCCGGAATATTGCGTCACTTGAGGCCGTCGGTCGCCCCCTAAAACTGCTCCCGGGGCTTGGCTTCGTTAACCACGATTTTCCGCCCGTCCAGCTCCGCTCCGTTCGTCTTCTCCATCATCTCTTCCATCTGATCTTCGCTGACCTCGACAAACCCGTACCCCCTGGAACGGCCCGTTGATCTTTCAGTAATTATGCGGCAGCCCAGCACCTGGCCATACTGCCCGAAAAATTCTTCCAACTGGCTTTCCGTTGTGCTCCAGGGAATATTCCCCACATATAGCGTCTTCACCATTAAGCTATCACCTCCTTGAATATTATAACCTATTTCCACAGTTTACAAACTATTTTTTATAAAGGCCGTGTTTCTTGATATACTGCTCCACCGGCTCCGGTGTCAGGTACTTAATCGTCTTGCCAAGGGCCACACGCTTGCGGATAAAGGTGGAAGAGATCGCCAGCGCCGGTATCTCGAGCAGGTGTATCTTCGAGATGAGCTCAGGAGACAGATCGGTCGCCTCACCCAATTTTTCAAGAGGATATTCCGGGCGCGAAACCGCAATAAATGTACAGAGTTGCAGGAGCTCGGGGTAATCCTTCCAGGTAAGGATCTCGAGGATGGCGTCGGCCCCGGTGATGAAGAATAAATTGGCCCCGGGGGCGCCGCAGGTGCTGAAATGACGGATAGTGTCGATGGTGTATGATGGCTCCTGCTTATCCACCTCTACGCGGGAGACGATAAAGGAGGGGTTGGACATCACTGCGAGGGTAGTCATAAGGCAGCGGTGCTCCGCCGGCGAGACCTCTTCTTTCTCTTTGTGCGGCGGCAGGCCCGCCGGGATAAAGATAACGTAATCCAGAGAAAATTGCTGCCTTGCTTCTTCCGCTGTCACCAGATGACCGATATGGATCGGGTCAAAAGTGCCTCCCATCAGGCCGATGTTCAGCGGATCGGGTTTTCGGTTCTGTGGTAAGGGCAAAGGCTCAGGCTCCTCAATACACTTTGTCAGGCCTCATAATAGAACTCTTCTTCGCCGATAGTGACCGTATCTCCTGCTTCGATGCCCATTCTTTTTAATTCCTTCTCCAGGCCGCAGCGCCGGCAGTAACGCTGGAAGCGCCGCAGCGATTCCTCGTTGTCAAAATCGGTCCGCGCCGCCGCCCGCTCGATCCGGAGGCCGCGGACCCGGTAGACGCCTCCTTCTTTCTCGACAACAAAAGCGTTATCCTCCTCTACAGGCCCGGGCCGGATCACCGCCTCGGCAGGCCTGGCCGGCGGCAGGGCGGAAAGGCGGGCGACCTCGCCGGCCAGAAAATGCAAAAGCTCCTTTAGGGAAGCACCGGTAGCGGCAGAGATCCCGAAAACCCCGGCCGGTGCGCCCTCCTCCTCTTCAACGGCGCGCCGCAAAAGGGCCAGATTCTCCTCTGTTCCGGTAAGATCCCTTTTATTCCCCACCACCACGCGGGGATAATCGGCCAGCCCTTTGCTGTAAAGAGTAAGCTCTTCTATCAGCCCCCGGTATGCCTCCACCGGGTCGGGGCGAGCTTCGGGGGAGAGGTCGATCAACAGCAGCAGCAGGAGGTTGCGCTCCACATGCCTCAAAAAACGGTGCCCCAGCCCCGCACCGCGGTGTGCACCGGTGATCAGGCCGGGCAGATCGGCAACAACAAAGCTCTCCCCGCTTTCCATCTCTACCAGGCCCAGCTGCGGCGTAAGAGTGGTAAAAGGGTAGTCGGCGATCTTGGGGCGGGCTGTAGTGATGCGCGAAAGCAGCGTTGACTTACCGGCGTTGGGGAAGCCCACCAGCCCCACCTGAGCGAGAAGTTTCAGCTCAAGGTAAATTTTGAGCTCCTCCCCCGGCAGGCCCTTTTCGGCATGCCGCGGCGCCTGGTGCCTAGAGGTGGCAAAACGGCTGTTGCCCCTCCCCCCGGTGCCGCCGGCAGCTGCTCTGACCCTCTGCCCCGGCGAAGTCAGGTCGGCCAGCAGGCCGCCCTTTTCATCCCGGACCAGCGTGCCCGGGGGAACGGGGATGACCAGATCGCTGCCGCGCCGGCCCTGCCGCCGCTTCGGCCCCCCGTTGGCTCCGTGGGGCGCTTTCTGACGACGCCGGTAGCGCAGGTCGAGAAAGCTCTGCCGCGAAGGGTCAGCTTCCAGGTAGACGCTCCCGCCGTCGCCGCCGTCGCCGCCGTCGGGGCCGCCCCGGGGGACAAACTTTTCACGCCGGAAGGAGACCGCACCGTCGCCGCCGCGGCCGCCGCTAATTTCAAGCCAGATCTCATCTACAAATATCTTCAAACACCTCCGCAAGGGGGCTCCGGCGCTACCCCTTGACTTTTATCCCAAAAAAAAACCCGGGTGTGCCCCGGGCTCTAGTGGACCGCTTCGCTTTCCAGCGGGTAAACGCTAACCTGCTTTTTGGCGCGGCGATCGAATTCATAGACCACCCGGCCGTCAGCTGTAGCAAAGAGAGTATCATCTTTACCCTTACCGACGTTAACACCGGGATGGACCCGGCTGCCCCGCTGGCGGATGATAATACTGCCGGCGGTGACCACCTGGCCGCCGTAGCGCTTCACACCCAGTCTTTTGGACTTGCTGTCGCGCCCGTTCCGTGAACTTCCTCCACCTTTTTTATGCGCCATGGTAACACCTCCCTGTAACCGGCAATTTAGATGGGACATTGGGCCGAACCAGTGGGCGAAGCGTCGCCTCACCCCTGCAATAATCTCCTAACAGAGAGCAGATCGCTGCTAATCCAGACCCTTATGCCTCGATCTTTTTGATCAACACCTCGGTAAAGGGCTGCCGGTGACCCTTTTTCCGGCGGTAATTTTTCTTCGGCTTATACTTGAAGACCACAATTTTCCGCCCGCGACCCTGCTGCATTACCCTTCCCTTGACCCGGCAACCTTCCACAAACGGACGGCCCACCTTGGTCTCCGTCCCGTCGCTGAAAAGCAAGACGCGATCGAAGACGACCTCTTCTCCTTTTTCCACCGGCAGTTTTTCCACGCGCACCGCCCGTCCTTCCTCGACGCGGTACTGCTTGCCGCCGGTTTCAACGATAGCATACATTGATCTATTTACCCCTTCCTCTAGGGACTCGCCGAAAGGGGCAGCCGGTCAGCGCCCACCGGCTTTGGAAACCCTTTTCGAGCGGTTACTACCAAGGCAGATTTTAGCACGCGCCCCCCGCTTTGTCAAACAATCGCTCAGCCCTGTTTGGCCCGCCTCGCCAGGCCGCCCCAGGGCCTTCTCTTTTTTTTCTTCCTGGCGGCAGCGATGGGCGTGGCGCGGGCGAAGGTCCGGGAAACCTCGGTCACTTCGGCGCGGACGAGCTGACCGGCTGCCTCTCCCGCACCGGTTACATTGATCACGTAGCCGTGCAGCCGGGCGATCCCGTTCTCGGGGGAGCTGCTGTGCGGCTCCTCGATCAGGAGCTCCAGGACCTCGCCCATGGAGACAGGAAGGGCGAGTTTTTCAATTTCCTTCAGGCTCCCGGCGGCGACGATGCGGTAATGCTCGATATGCATCTCCTCGGCGCCGCGGATGAAGATATGTTTGCCCAGCTCCGCTTCCATCTTTTTTAGATTGCCGCCGCCTGCTCCGATAATAATGGAGGCCACCTCATGGTGCATCTCCACCAGAACCGCCTCGCGCGGCGTTTTCTGCAGCGTCTTCTTCAACTCCCGCTCGATGCGCGTAGAGGCAGCCAGCGCGGTAAAGACCCGCCCGCTGCCGCCGCAATAAGGGCAGTGCTGCTGCAGCACTTCGGCCAGATCCTGCCGCACTTTTTTGCGGGTCATCTCGACAAGGCCCAGGCTGGTCAGCCCCAGCACATAGGTCTTGGTCCGATCGGCCTTGATCGCCTCTTTGAGCTTGCCCAGCACTTTCCGGCGGTGATTCTCGACGGTCATGTCGATAAAATCGATAATGATGATACCGCCGATATCCCGCAAACGGATCTGGCGGGCGATCTCCTCCGCCGCCTCAAGATTTGTTTTGAGAATCGTGTCAGCGAGATTGCGCCTTCCGATATAGCGCCCCGTGTTCACATCGATGACGGTGAGCGCTTCGGCCTCGTCAAAAACGAGGTAGCCGCCGCTTCTCAGCCAGACCTGCCGCTGAAGGGCTTTTTCCAGCTCCTTCTCCACCCCGTAGCGTTCAAAAATAGGCTTTTCTTCGCGGTAAAGGCTGACCTTGCGCTTGAGCCTGGGCTGGGGCGAAAAACAGTCCAGAATTTCGCAAACTTTTTCATATTCATGCTCGTTGTCAACAAGGAAGCTGTTGAAATCCTCGACAAATAGATCGCGGGCGATACGGCAGGTTAAAGCCAGATCCTGATAGAGCAGCGCCGGGGCCGTCTTCTGCTGGAAGCGATTCAAGACGAGGCGCCACAGCTGCATTAAAAATTGCAGATCCTGTGCCAGCGCTTTCTCTTTCGCTCCTTCGGCAACGGTGCGCACGATGAGCCCCATCTCCGGGGGCCGGATCTTGGCGGCCCTGCGCTTCAGCCTCTCCTTTTCGACCTGGCTTTCGATCCGCCTGGATACACCGATATAATCAGCGCCGGGCACCAGCACCAGGTAGCGCCCCGGTATGGTCACCTGCCCGGTCACCCGGGCCCCCTTGGTCCCGAAGGGCTCCTTGACCACCTGAACGATGATCTCTTCGCCCACCTTGAGCAACTTATCGATATTCGTGCGGGCGGGATGCGGCTTTTCATCATCCTCCGTGTAGACATCGTCGACATAAAGAAAAGCATTTTTCTCCAGGCCGATATCGACAAAGGCCGCCTGCATCCCCGGTAGCACATTGGCGACAACCCCCTTGTAAAGATTGCCAACGATGCGATGCTCCAGCGGCCTTTCGATATAGAGCTCGACGAGTTTGCCGGACTCTAGGATGGCCACCCGGGTCGCACGGTTATCGCTGTTCACTAAAATTTTTTTATCCATCGGTCACTTCACCTCCTTCCGGAAAAGGATCCAGGAGGTTCTCCTGGTAGATGTAAAGACCCTCCCGGTGAATCCGCCAGGCTCGTTCTCCTCCGCTGTAATCGCCAGCCAGCGCCAGCTGCTCCAAAAATCGGGAGGGCGAGAGCCCGCCCTGGCTTCCCACCTGCAGCAGCAGGCGCAGCTGCAAACCCTCTCCACCAGAGGAGGGCAGCAGCGCGGCGGAATAGATATAGGGCCGGATATCCTGCTTGCTCATCTTGCCGCTCTTGCCAAAACGGCGGATCATGATGGCGGGCTGGGCGAGCAGTTTGTCCAGCGCTTTTTGCAGAAGCGAAGCGGCGGGAGCAGGCCGGCTGCTCTTCCATCGGGCGGTATAAAGCGCCGCATTGACCACCGATGCCAGCGGCGGTACGCCTGCGGGGATTACAACGACACCGGTAAGAAGAAGCCCCTTAGGCAGCTGCGCCGACAGGCGCCGGCGGAAAGAAGCCGGCGTGAGCGGCTCCACCAGGAACACCTCGCCGTACTCCTTCGACGCAGTCACCCCTACCGGCAGCGGCGCCGCCAGGCTCAGCCTGATTCGCGGGCTGAAGCCGCGGCTGTAGGCCAACGGCAGCCCGGCACGGCGCATCGCCCGCTGTAGAAGGCGCAGCAGATCAAGATGAGACAGGTAGCGCACTTCTTTGCCGCAGGAAAAACGAAATCGTATACGGTTCATCGCTGCACCTCCAGAGAATGGTTGTCCTCCTGGGAGCGGTGGTACTCCCAAAGAAGGCTCTTCTTGCTCACACCGCTTTTCAGGTGATCCCAGGGTAGCGGCTCGATCTCGTCAAAACGCCGGTAGGCATACTCCCCGGGATCTATCTTCATCGCGGCAAAGAGATCGAGCCAGCGCTGCAGTGAAAAGTGTTCCGACCAGCCGTCAAAGCGGCAGCCCCCCTGCTGGGCCCGCTCCAGCAGGGGAGCGAGACGGCGGTCGCCGCGGGCAAAGACAGCCTCAAGAAAACTGCTCCCGGGATCGCTCCAGCTCAACTTGAGCCCTTTCTGGCGGCGGGCCGCCTGCCGCAGAAGCCCCTGGCGATGCTCCACCTCCTCCATGGGAAGCTGCGGTTCCCACTGGAAGGGAGTATGCGCTTTCGGCACAAAGGTCGCCGCGCTTACCGTCAGGTTGATCCAGCGGCCCTGATCGCTTCTGATCCGCCGCCGCAGCTCCCGGCAGAGGGAGATGATCGCCGTCACATCATCCTCTGTTTCCGTCGGCAGCCCGATCATGAAGTAAAGTTTGAATGCGCTCCATCCGGCGGCGACGGCGGCGCCGATGGCGGTGAAAAGATCGTCTTCGCTGATATCTTTCCCGATTACCCGCCGCAGCCGCTCCGTGGCGGCCTCGGGTGCAAAGGTGAGGCTGCCGCGACGCCCCTGGTGAAACTGCTCCGCCACCCCCACGGAGAAAGAATCGAGACGCAGGGAAGGCAGGGTAAACCTGACTTTATCGGCCTGATGCTCCCGGTTCAGCTCCTCGAGCAGTTGAGCAATCCCCGGATAATCGCAGCTGCTCAGCGAGGAGAGGGAGAGCTCATCGTAACCGGTGTTACGTAAAATTTCCCGGGCAATTTTCTGCAGCGTTTCCGGACTTCGCTGGCGCACCGGCCGGTAGATCTTACCTGCCTGGCAAAAGCGGCAGCCGTGGCTGCAACCCCGGAAAAGCTCGATGACCCCGCGGTCATGGACCGCAGCCACATGGGGCACCACCGGCGCCAGAGGATGGCAGGAGCGATCCAGATCCCGGAGCACCCTTTTTCGAATACTCCCGGGTGCGGCGGGATGATACGGCTCCATTCCCAGAAAGGATCCGCCGGGGCTGTAGCGGGGCCGGTAAAACCCGGGAACATAGACCCCCTCTATTGCAGCCAGGGAGGCCAGAACCTCTTCCTTGCTTGCGCCTTTCCGAGACAGGGCCAGCCAGTGCTGAAGAATTTCCGGCAGCCCTTCCTCACCGTCGCCGATGAGAAAGAGATCAAAAAAAGGAGCCAGCGGCTCGGGGTTGAAAGCACAGGGCCCGCCGCCGATGATCAGAGGCACACCAGCGCCGCGCTCTTCGCTATAAAGGGGGATCCCCGCCAGATCGAGCATATTCAAGACGTTGCTGTAGCTGAGCTCATATTGCAACGTAAACCCGACAAAATCAAATTCGCGCAGCGGCCGCAGGCTTTCAAGGGCAAAAAGGGGCAGGCTGTGCTCCCGCATCAGTTTCTCCATATCCGCTGCGGGGGCAAAAACCCGTTCAAGAAGCATCTCCGGGAAACCGTTGATAATCTCATAGATTATCTTCAATCCCAGGTTGGACATACCCACTTCATAGATATCCGGAAAAGCAAAGGCCATGCGCACCTCTACAGCGTTGTGATCTTTTTTTACCGCGTTCCATTCACCGCCGAGATAGCGAGCCGGCTTCTGTACCAGCGGCAGGAGCTTCTCCAGATGCTTTTCTAAGGGCAATTAGCAAGCCTCCACATCGCCGCAATAAAACCCTCGTTCCAGATCATGGACGTACTCTTTATATTATAATATTTTTTTGATGGTAATATCAAGCCCTTTCTGCTGAGCTGCCCTGATCAGCATTGTTTCGCTGAGCTCAGCGGTGCAACGCCGGCTACCGTCAAGCACGCGGATGTAGTGATAGCGCTGCGGCATAAAGAGGCGAAAGATGTCGAGCAGCCTTGCTTCTTCAAGGACAACGAGGTGACTGCCGCGAAGAGCGCCACGCTTGAAAAGCTGATGCTCCTTCGCCGCCAGGGAGCGGAGGAAAGCGTAGACGGCCTGCCGCTTCTCTTTCGTCGCCGCATAGAAGAGAAAAGGCGCAACGACGAGAAGGGAAAGGTTGTAAAAATGATGGTAAAGACCGAGCAGACCAGCGGCAAAAAGGAGCCCCGCCAGGATCTGCCCCATCAGAGCGGCTGCCTCCGTAGCTGCACGAAAACCGCGGTGCGGCGCCAACGAGGCGCGAAGAATCCGGCCGCCGTCAAGCGGCAGCGCCGGCAGAAGGTTGAACAGCGCAAGAACGAGGTTCGCCCGGATGAAAAAAAGAAGCAGCGCCGGATCCAGGGTCAACCGGGCGTAGATGATCATCCCCAGGCCCGCCAGGGCCAGGTTGACGGCTGGTCCGGCCCAGGCGAGTCTTCTCTCGATATAGGGTTCCAGCTCCAGCTGCTCTTCCATCCTGGCCACGCCGCCGAAGGGGTACAGCTCGATCTCGCTGATCTTCAGTCCCAGGAGACGGCCGGTGAGAGCGTGGGCCAGTTCATGCAGCAGAATGATCAGGCAGACAAGTAAAAATTCCCGGCCCATCCCGGTGAAAAGACAGAAGAGCGCCGCGGCTAAAAACAGGGGGTTTAGCCGGATCCTTATCCCAAATATTGAACCCAACGGCAGAGAAGAGCACCCCCACCCCAGCCCTCCCCCATCAAGGGGGAGGGAGAATACTTAAAGCGGTCACCCCCACCCCAACCCTCCCCCATCAAGGGGGAGGGAAAAATAAGTGCTGACCCCCATCAAGGGGAGGGAGCAATACTTAGAGCAGTCACCCCCACCCCAGCCCTCCCCCCATCAAGGAAGAGGGAAAAATAAGTGCTGACCCCCATCAAGGGGAGGGAGCAATACTTAGAGCAGTCACCCCCACCCCAACCCTCCCCCCATCAAGGGGGAGGGTAAAATAAGTGCTGACCCCCATCAAGGGGGAGGGAGCAATACTTAGAGCAGTCACCCCCACCCCAGCCCTCCCCCCATCAAGGGGGAGGGAAAAATAAGTGCTGACCCCCATCAAGGGGGAGGGAGAAAAGGGTGGTATTGGAAAGATCCTTTAAAGAAGAGGGCTGGAAAAACCGGCGGGTCTCCGCAACGCTTCCCCCTTTCCCTTCTGCGAAAGAGGGAAGGGAAAGGCTTTTAGGGTTAAGCACGCTCAGGTGCGCTCCGCCGCGGTGTCGAAGCTCGCTGTCCAGGAGGCCGGCGGAGCTACCGGCTGCCCGTCGCAGCGCAGCTCGAGATGAAGGTGCGACTGATCATGACCCCAGGCCGGACCGAGCGAACCCAGCAGCGCTCCCCGCTCCACGTTTTCGCCCTCCTCCACAGCGGTTTCGGCAAGACCCCGGTAGAGCATGGTCCAGCGCGGCGCAGGGACGATGACGACGGTGACGAGGTTATCGCTGCCGGTGAGCACCTGATCCACCCGCCCCTTTAGAATTGCTTTGACAGCCGTTCCCTGCGGGGCCGCCAGATCAATCCCGTAATGCATCACTGCTATCCCGCTTTCGCTGTCGTCGCGCAACCCGAAACCGCTACGGAGCTCTCCGGCAAAGGGTAGAACCCCGCCACCGGTCAGCTGCCCCTCCGGCCTGAAAGCCGGCAGCGCCCTCTCTCCGACAAGATTCCGGTAAGCCGGTTCCGCCTGCTCCACCAGGATGCCCGGATCGAGGTCCCATTCCACCACGAAACGCAGACCCTGCAGCAGCGGCGCCCCCCAGCCGTAGCCGCTTTTGCTCACCAGAGCCACCACGAAGATTAGGGCTACGGCAACGGTGAGTTTGAGGGGGAAATAACGAAACATGGTCTGCAGAGCGCCCAGCAAAAAAAAAGGCTTCCGGGCGGCGGGCTCATCGTCGGGGATCAGGAGATCTCCCTCTTCACTGAAATCCCTTTCGGAAAGGCGCTCCTGCAACCTGGCCCGCAGGGTGGAGACCGGTGCACGCCGGCGCCGGTAGCTCATCGTTCTGACCCCCCTTCTATAATTGAGAAAACCAAAATCTCTTTCCACCCCCACCCCGGCCCTCCCCCATAAAGGGGGAGGGAGAAATAAATGACGCCCCTCTCAAGGGAGAGGGAAAATACTTAGAGCGGTCACCCCCACCCCAGCCCTCCCCCATCAAGGGGGAGGGAGAAATAAGTGCTGACCCCATCTAGGGGAGGGAGAAATAAAGGCTGATCCCCATCCGCTCTCCTTCATTTATATGATCACTTTTGACGGTTTATGAGCTTGCCCCAGGGCCGGAGGAGCGGTTAAAATTGAATCTTGTGGCGGCGCATGGCCACATTGAGGACAAGGCCGATGGAGACCAGGTTCACCAGAAGGGCATTGTTGCCGTAGCTCATGAAGGGAAGGGGAATCCCCGTCACCGGCATGATGCTGATGGTCATCCCGATATTCACCAGCACCTGGAAGGCAAACATGACCGCCACGCCGCAACAGAGGAGGGCGCCAAACTGATCCTTGGCCTGGGTGCTGATCCAGAGGATCCGGTAGATCAAAAAGAAGTAGAGCAGGAGCAGCACTACCGCTCCCACATAGCCTGCCTCCTCGCCGAAGACGGAGAAGATCATATCGGTGTAATGGTCCGGCAAATAGCCCAGGCGCACCTGGGTGCTGTTGAGGAACCCCTTGCCCAGGAGGCCGCCGGAGCCGATCCCGATGATCGACTGCAGCAGCTGAAAACCTTCGTTGATCGGGTTGGCCTCGGGATTGATAAAGACGAGCAGGCGGCTTTTCTGGTAGGGCTTTAGCAGATAAAACCAGAAAAGCGGCGTTGCAGCCAGGCCGCTGCCGATGAGAGCGGCGAGATGCCCGCTCCGCGCTCCAGCGACGTAGAGCATTCCCAGCAGCACGACCAGAAAGATGAGGGAAGTGCCCAGGTCGGGTTGCAAAAAGATGAGGATCATGGGCAAAGCCGTAGCCGCCAGGGCAGGGAGCAGATCCTGGAAATAGGGCAGCTGGCCCTCTTTTTCCGAGAGCATCTTGGCCAGGATAATAATAAGGATCACCTTGGCGATCTCGGAAGGCTGCAGATCGAAGAAACCGATCTGGATCCGCCGCATCGCCCCCTTATCCGTCTCTCCGATCACCAAGACCAGGCCCAGCAGAAGCAAGCCGGTGACATAAAAATAGATCGCCCAATTTTTCAAATTTATATAGTCGATAAAAGCGAACAGCAGCATCAGGACCAGTCCGACCCCGATAAAGAGCAGCTGGCGCTTGACAAAATGAAGGGGATCGGGGATGCCCTCGAGGCTGTGCGTAGCGCTATAAAGGGTCAACGTCCCGGCGGTCTGGAGCGCAAATACCGTCAGCAGAAGGAAGATGTCAAAATTCCTAATCAGCCTGCGATCTAGTTTTGGTTTCACCATCAACGGCCCCTCCAGTTTTTCCGGTAAAATAATGTTCCATAATTTCCGCGGCGACCGGCGCGGCGGCGGTAGCCCCGCTGCCGCCGTACTCGATGATTACGGCGACGACAATTTCCGGCTTTTCGTAGGGCGCATAGCCCACGTAGAGGCTGTGCGAAGGGAGTCCCCGGCTCAAAACGGCCACCTCCGCCGATCCCGTTTTGCCCGCCGAGCTCACCGGCAGTCGGGAAAAACTGTAATAACCGGTGCCGCCGGGCTGGTTCACCAGGCGCATCGCCTCGCGCACTTTCTTCAGAGTTCCTGATGAAATCTTCACCTTCCGCACCACCTCGGGTTTCGTATCATGGACCACCTCGCCCTTGCTGTCGACAGCCTTCTGGACGAGATAGGGGCGGTAGTGCGTCCCCCCATTGGCGATAATAGCCACGTAATTGGCGATCTGCAGCGGAGTCATATTATTGTAAGATTGCCCGATGGCCGCGCTCATGGTCTCGGCGGGGTACCATGGCTCATTGTCGGTTACCGAGGCCTTGTACTCCCGGCTGGCTACCACCCCGGCAGCTTCCCCGGGGAGATCCTCCAGGCCGGTGGGGCTACCAAAACCGTATTCACGGGCGTACTGCGCGATGGCATCGATTCCGGCGCGCAACCCCACCTGGTAAAAATAGATATTGCAGGAGGCGGCGATGCCCCGGTAGAAATTCACCGAACCGTGGGCCGCACGGCGATAACAGGCCTTGGTGTCACCATGCAGGGTGATCACCCCGCGGCAACCGAAGGCGTCGCGATCGCTGATTACTCCCTTCTCCAGCGCCGCCGTGCCGGTCACCATCTTGAAGGTGGAGCCGATGGGATAGCAGCCCTGAATGGCGCTGTTGGTGAGCGGGCGCTTCGGATCCTGAAGCAGGTCTTCGTAATCCCTGGTAACCCTGTTGGGATCATAGGATGGATAATTGGCCATGGCCAGGATGGCCCCGCTGTCGGGATCGAGGACCACCGCCGCAGCACGGCCGGCATACTTGCCCCCCTTTTCCTTGACGATGCTCTTCACCTGCCCGGCCAGCGCTTTCTCGGCCGCTTTCTGCAGCCCCAGATCGAGGGTCAAGTAAAGATCATTGCCGGGAATCGCCTCTACTCGTTCAAAATAGTTGATCGGCTGCCCCATACTGTTGATCTCAATACGCTGCTCTCCATCCACACCCCGTAGGGCGGGTTCCCAAGTCCGCTCGATCCCTTCCTGGCCCACGAGGTCGCCCTCTTCGTAATCGTAATCTACAGCGGCCCAGCGCTCCTGGGTAGGTTCATCCACCGGCCCCTGGCCCAGGAAACCGAGAATATGGGCGGCCGTTTTCCCCCGCCTGTACTCGCGGATGGGGCGGATCTCGATATTGACCCCTTTCAGTTTCCAGCGGTTTTCCGAGATCCGGGAGATTGTCTCCATGGTGATATCGCTTTTTAGCGGCAGCGGCAGGTAGCGCATATACCGGCGCCCTTCGATGGCTTCGTAGATCTCTTCCTTGTCTATCTCCAGGATCTCGCTGAGGTAGCTGATCGTCTC
>DUVX01000090.1 GCA_012840855.1 Bacillota bacterium
GCGGAAATAATCTCTCCCGTCTCTATCCCCGTGGTCCCAAGAACACCTGGGGAAAGGGCGCAGACCGCCCGGAATCCCTCCCCCAATATGTTTTGGCCCGTGGCCACGGCATGACGCGTCACCAGCAGCTCTTCGATTACCTTCGGGCCCAGTGAATCGGGGGTTACATTCCAGTTCCCCAGGCCTACCACCAGCACTGACTGGTTGAGGTTAGGGGGAAGTTGCAGGAAGGGAACCAGCTCGCGGGCCATGATCTCGGAGAGGCGATCCTGCAGGGCGGCATCCTTGCGCCGCAGGCCGGGTACCTCAAAGGTAAGATAGCGGCCACGGCTTTTCCCCAGCTTCTGCGATGCCTCCTCGCTTTCTATCTCTAGCCGGTTGATAGCGATGCCATTCTCCTGTAAGGTTTCCGAGGAAAGGCCGGGGATCTCTTCAGCGCTTTGCTGCTGAACAACTTCCTGTGCTTCCAGGGCCAGATCGGTCCTGATATGATAGAGCGGCACATAACCGTCACTTAAATCCTGTCGAGAAGAGGACATCGGTAAGCTCCTTTTTTATCTATCGTAGTTCGGTGGGAACAAAAAGGTCAACAATGCCGATGATCACCGCGGCAAGAGCAGCACCCAGAAAAGAGACGGTCATCGCCGGAACGATAAACTGGGCCACGTAGATCACTATCGTTGCGGTGATAAAACCGACGAGCCCCCTATTTTGCGGCGAGATCTTGCGCCCAAACAGGCTTTCTGCGATAAAGCCGAGCAGGGCGATCACCACCGCAGCGATGAGAGCATGGACGAAAGTGAGGGTGGCAAATCCTGGCAGAAGCCAGCTTACCAGCATCAGCACTACCGCCGAAACTACCAGCCGAACGATTAAACCGATCATCAAATAACCTCCCGCAATAGATTCTTTGTTGCAGCCGGCAAGATCGCCATTACGGCTGCGAATTTAGCTTAACCAATAAATTTTTACCCTATGCAAAAAAAGTTGGCGCCGCTCCAGCGTTTTTCAGACTTGCTTTTCGGCGGGATAGATGGTAATATTTCAATGTTTGGAAGAGAGGAAGGGAGGTAACCGGTATTGCCTGTTACCAGGTCAGCTGAAAAAAGGATGCGGCAGACGATCAAACGTGCCGCCTGCAACCGCCGTGTGAAGAGTTTGGTTAAAACCACCATCCGGCGTTTTGAGGAAGCCCTTCAGGAGGGTGATCGCGAACTGGCCCAGGGTAATTTGAGAACGGCGATCCGCCAGATCGATCGGGCTGCAGCAAGAGGGATCATTCATAAAAACAATGCCGCCCGAAAAAAATCCCGCCTGATGCGCCTGTTCAATGAGAGCGCGACGGGCTGAGCGCCCAACGGTATCAGTTTTAAAAAGGGGCGAGGTGCAACCCGCCCCTTTGCCCTGAGGCGCCCCGCAACAGGCTCAGTAGTACGTAAGCCCCACCATAACAACTGCTATCAGATCCCCGCGGCGAACTACGCCCACAGTCAACCCATCCACTGAATCATCGTCCAAAAAAGAATCTTTCTGTTTCAAGATCTGCCGGTGGATCTCTTTGGCTGTGGGGACGGGATAATCCCACAGCGTCAGGGTATAGATACCGAAGCTGGAGAGGCGTAGCGACAGCGCGCTGTCTTTGATCGCCTCCCCCAACTTATCCAGGGTATACTCTTCCCCGCGGCACTCCTTTTCGGCAGCGGTAGCAGCGCTTTTCCTGACTCTATCCAGCAGTCGTGCCTCTTCCTTTAAGGGATTCAATCCTTCTTCTTCGCGGCTTTTATTGATCAGCTTCAAGAGCCGTCCCTCATACTTTGGTAAGGAACGGGGTTTCGCCGCCAGGGCTTCAGAGCGGCGCAGCTTCGCTTCGCAGGCCTCCTTGTATTCGGGGCCACTATGCAGCCGGGCCAGCTCTTCCGGTGTCGTCAAGTAGAGGCGCGAGGGCCGGGGCACGAAAATCTCCTTCTCTATGTCGACAAAACCGGAGCCCCAGGTGGTATCCAGGCCGTACCAGGTGTCCCCGATGAGGGCGCGGTTCCAGGCATGGTTCTCGGTTTTACCGGGAGCTGGATGAACCTCGCCGCGCTCGTACGTAGCCTTGATCCCCACTGCCTTCAACAGCGCCCGGGTCAGCTCGGCGTAGTCATGGCAGACCCCTTTTCTTTCCTTGAAAAGATATGCTGCACCGGAGCCGTATTCCCCGATATTTTTTGATTTTTCCAGATCATAGGTGATATTGTGGGTAACCCAGTCGTAGATGGCGCCCAGCTTTTCGTAATCATCCGAAACTCCTTCGGTGAGCTGCCGGGCCAGGCTTTTCAGGTTTCCCGGCGGCACCTCCCCGTTGTCGGCGCTACCGCCGCCATCGGGCGCCTCCTCATCTAGGTCATCTGCAAAGATCTCCCCATCAACCTCGCCGGTAAAAAGATTAAAAAAAGCCGGCAGAAGATCGCTCTGCAGCACGGAGAGTATCATGACAGCGATCAAAATTAAGCTTAAAAGAATCAGGCCCGGTCGTCTCATCAGTTTCTCCTCGCTTGCATTGATCCTCCGGATAGATCCGTCAGGCCCCTTATCGTGAGTCAAAAGAACCGTCCCCAAAACTCACAAAACTCAGTCCGGTTCCCGAAGGCTCAGGAAGAGAGCTCGTGAATCCGGGCGATGGCGATCTCCAGGGCCTGCCGGGGAGGGATCCGTCCCGTTTTTACCCGGTGGTCTATTTTCTGCAGGGCGATGATGATCTCCTCCAGCGCTTTCCGGCCGAAAGCTGCCGATTGCCCGAAAACCTTGCGGGCCTCAAAGGGGGTGACCCCCAAGGCCCGGGGATGCCGGGCCGGGGGAATCTTCTCATCGCGCAGCGAGGAGGCGGCGAGAAGAAGCCGGTAATGTCGCGCCAGCATAAAAAAGACCCGCAGCGGCTCCTCGCGCTTGCGATCGAGCAGGGAGAGGGCCCGCAGCGCCCCATCGAGCTTGCCCTCGCTGAGCGAATCGGTAACATTGAAAA
>DUVX01000091.1 GCA_012840855.1 Bacillota bacterium
AACCCCATCGCCGTTCCACCTCCTCCCCATGAATCTCCGAGCAGCCCCTAGACTATAGAGCAACTGCGATGAGCCCATCATCTCCCTATTCCTCTACCGTCACCTCAACTTGATCCGGGGCAATCTCCAGCAGATCGGCCAGCGATCTTTCCAACTCAGGAAGCCGGTCCCGTCCCTCCGCCCCTTCCGCCGCTGCCCCGGGATCGACAGGATCGATGGCGATCGGCTTTACCGACCCGCCGGAGCTCCCGGCCGCTCTGACACGGAGATCAACTTGCTCGGGTTCCCCGAAAGCGCCGCTTTCCGGCGCCTCATTCAACCTGATCTCAGCCCCGGCCAGCTCCCACTCCCCCGCAGAGGCGATCTCGCGGGCGATCATTTTCTCCAGCCCTTCACGGCACTGCTGCAGCACCTGCCGCCGGTAGCTCCCATCCACATCTCCCGGCGTTCCCTCCAAGCCGCCGGGGGGAAGTGGCCCCCTCACACCGCTTCCCGTCGCCACCGGCTCCAATTGCGGCACCCTCCCCATTAACGCGGTAATCGTGCCCACAACCATGAGGACGATGATCAGCCCCGTTACCAGCCGTATATAGGGACGGAAACTTTTCTGGGGCATAAGCATCTCCAGCAGCGCGTTGAGAAAGATTAGAACGACAAGATTGCGAACAAGATCGCCCACCACTGCCAACACCGGATCACTCCTAGCGAAACATGATCGCAATATTTCCCGCGCCCACCAGTGCGGTAACGGCAAGGAAAAAGATTACCCCCACAGAGGCCAGGGCGGCCAAGATCAGAACCAACGAGTTGCCCATGACATTGATACAGCTTCCCAGATCACCCTCCCCGAGAGGCTCTACCAGAGCGGCGCTGAGCTTGTAGATCAGCGCTATCGCCGCCACCTTCAGCAGGGGAAAGAGCGTCAGCAGCAGCAGCAAAGCCACACCGGTAAGGTAGATGCTGTTTTTCAGGATAATCGAAGCCCCGGCCACCGTCTCCACGGCATCGGAGAGAACCTTCCCCACCACGGGGATAAAGGCCCCCGTCATATATTTTGCTGTCCGCAGGCTCACCGCATCGGCCACCGTCCCCGCCGCCCCCTGCACCGTAAGGATGCCGACAAAAACGGTCATACTGATCCCCAGCGCCCAGGTGCTCAGCTCCTTAAAAAGGTCGGATAGTCTGCTCACCTTAAAATGCGGTGAAAAGTGATCGACCAGCCCCAGGACAGCGCTAAAAAAGATGAGCGGAAAGATCACCCTGCTGATGAAAGTGCCGAAGAAATTTATTCCGAAGACAATGAGGGGATGGAACAGCGCCGAGGAGACCACGCTCCCCTGCGCCGCCAGGAGCGCCGTCAGCGCCGGCAGCGAGGCCAGGGAGAAGTCGACCATATTGTCGATCGTTTTCCCCGCCAGCTGCAGCACTGCCTTAAAGCTGAACAGACAGATCCCCAGAAGCACCAAAAAGACGATACTGCGCGTCAGGGTTGCCACCTGCCTTCGTTCAAAAGCGCTCTCCAGGTTTTTCAGGAAGGCGGCGGCCACGGCCAGCAGGAGCAGCTGCCCCATGAGCTTGAGGTTGAGCAGCACCTCGCCGAAGAAGAAGCGGCCGATGCCGCTGAAAAGTTCGGCGGGATCGAAGAGCCGCTCTCCTGAACGCACCCGCTCCATCAGCCCCTCCGGGCTTAACTCCGGCATATAGCGGCGCGCCTCCTCCTCCAGCTCCCCCCAGTAACGATCGAAGTAACCCAGATCGAGATCGCCCCGCAGCTCATCGACGATGGGATCTGTAGCCGGGTTCGCCGCCGCCGGAGAAGGCCCTGTCATAAAGATCAGCAGGGCGCAGCAAAGGGCCGCCGGAAGTGTTTTTAAAAAGCTCTTCATCGCGGGATCATCCCCAGTACCGATTTCATGATCTCGACAATTACCGGCACCGCCATCACCAGGATGATCACCTTTGCCGCCAGCTCCACCCGCGTTGCGATACTCCCTTCCCCGGCATCCCGGCAGAGCTGCGATCCGAATTCCGCCAGGTAGGCGATCCCGATCACCCGCAGCAGCGTCTGCAGGTAGACCAAATTGATTCCCGCGGCAACTGCGGTTTCGGTGATCACATTCACCGCAGTGACGATCCGGTTCAGCACCAGGAGCATGATGATAGTCCCGGCGGCGAGCGAGATCTGCATCGCCAACTCGGGCCGGTACTCTTTCAGGATCAGCGCCAGCAAGGCGGCAATCAGCCCCAGCCCCACCACCTGCACGATAATCTCCATCGTCAGAACACCCCATCCCGCCGTCGCAGCGCATCAAAAAAGATTAAAGATGGTCTTGATGCTGCTGAAGAGCTCGCTGATGAGCTGTAGCACCATGAGCAGAACGATGACCACCCCGACGAGGGTTAACATCTGGGCCTGCTCTTCCTTCTCCGCCTGCTTCAGGACAATATTGAGCACGGAGATGAATATGCCGATGCCGGCGATCTTGAAAAGCAAGTCGATATTGACGGCGTTCAAGTTGTTCCCCCCATCTAAAGCAGCAGGATAACCAGGGCGGCGCCGCCGGCCAGGCCCAGGTAACGCCACATCTTTTCGTTTCGCTTGCGCTGTTCACGCGCTGTCTCCAGGGCGAGCTCGAGGCGCTGCCGGGTGATCCCGATCTGCTCCAGCTGTCCCTCCTGATCGCTTACGCCCAGCGAGACACCGAGGCCGGAGATGATCTCCCTGTCGGCGGCAGTGAGGAAGGTTTGCGGATAAACCCCAGCCAGGGCGTCCTCCCAGATTTCCCTGGCGCTGCGCTCTTCTCCCGCGGTAAGCTTACCCGCAGCAGCCCGGTAAAGCTCCTCCAGCGGCGGCTCCAGCTGCCGACCCACCGCCTGGAAAGCATGCGGCAGCAGAGTCCTGCTAAAAGATATCTCGATCTCGAGAAGCTTAAGGCTGCGCTGAAACTGTTCCAGCTCTCTCACCCGGCGCCCCAGGGCGCGGGCCTTCGACTCGCCGAAGATCATCCCAGCGGCGACAATGCAGAGCGATCCGGCGGCCTTGCAAAAGGGCATGAGCATGGCCGCTATCGCTGCTCCTTTCCGCGAAGGGCTGCGGGAGCGCTGTCCCGATCCAGATGGCAAAGCTGCTCCACCGTGCCCGCTCCCCGGCTCCAGCCCAGGATCAG
>DUVX01000092.1 GCA_012840855.1 Bacillota bacterium
CGTCGACGATCCCTTCGATTTTGGGCGGATCGCCGCGGCCAATGCGCTGAGCGATGTCTACGCCATGGGCGGCCGGCCGCTAACGGCGATGAATATCGTCTGCTTCCCCATCGGGGATCTGGACGGCACCGTACTGCGTTCCATCCTGCAGGGCGGATTGGAGATAACCCGCCGGGCTGGGGCGGTCCTGGTAGGGGGGCACAGTGTGAAAGACGCGGAGCTGAAATACGGGCTCTCTGTAACCGGGGTGGTCCATCCGCAGAAGTTTTTAACCAATGCCGGGGCCAAGCCGGGGGACCGCCTCATCCTGACCAAGCCCCTGGGAACGGGGATACTGGCCACCGCCCTTAAAGCGAAGCAGCTGGACAGGGGGCTCACCGGACAGATCACAGAGATGATGGCTGCGCTGAACCATGAAGCGGCGGAAGCGATGCTTGAAATTGGCGCTCACGCCTGCACGGACATTACCGGTTTCGGACTGCTGGGGCATGCCCTGGAGATGGCCAGGGCCAGCGGGGTAGGTATGAGAATCGATACAGAAAGGGTTCCAGTTATCCCCGAGGCCAGAACCTTCGCCGCCATGGGCCTGGTTCCCGGCGGAAGCCAGGCCAACCGGGGGTTCTGTGCCAAAGATCTTGAGATCGACCCCTCTGTCGATCCGGTCCTGCTCGATATCCTGACCGATCCGCAGACTTCAGGCGGCTTGCTCATCGCTGTCCCTGAGAAAAGCGCCTCTGCTTTGGTGCAAAAGCTGATCGCAAAAAACACCCATGCAGCAAGCATTATCGGGGAGATCACGGCGGAGCCGCCGGGGAAAATACAATGCCGTTAAGCTTTGAAGTAACCGACACAATGATCGAGAAAGGCTCGGCTGAGAGGCGATAGCACCCGGTTGTGGTGATATATAATATAGAAGCTGCGCTTCAGATGAAGGCCCATGAGCCGGCAGCCCTTCATCAACCCTGCCGCCAGCTCGTCCTGCACCGCATGGCGGGAGATAACCGTTACCCCCATTCCGCTCTTTACCGCCTCCTTGATCGCCTCCTGGCTTTCCAGGTAAGCGATCACCCGGAGGGCTGATTTCCGGGGGCCGTAGTATTTCTCTAACGCCTTTTCGAAGACCACCCGGGTCGCCGAACCCGGCTCCCTCATCACGAAGGGCAGTTTTAAAAAGTTTTCTGCGTTTTTGCCTTTTCCGAGATCGAGCACCCCCGCCGGAGAGAGGGCTTCCTCCCCCGGCAAAGAGGCACCGGGGGCAGCGATCAGGATGAGCTCATCCTGCAGCAGCTTTATCTGGCCCAGCCCATCGGGCTGAACGGGTTCCCCCACAAAACCCAGGTCATAATGATAGCCCCTCACACTTTCATAGACCCGCCGGGTATCGCGGAGCATCACCGCAAAGGTCACTCCGGGGTGTATCTCCAGAAAACTTTTCATCAACTCCGGCAGGATATAGGCCCCCGGGACGCTGCTGGAAGCTATCTCGAGGTGACCGCTGATGGTTCGGCGCTCTTCCTCCAGGGCGAAAAGAGCCTCCTCTTTGATATTGAGCAGCTCCTTGGCATAACGCAGCAGCATTTTTCCTGCGTCGGTGAGCTGCAACTCCCGCTGGCTGCGATCGAACAGCAGGGCGCCCACTTCATTTTCCAGAGCTTTAATATGGGCGCTCACCGTGGGCTGGGCCAGGAACACATTTTCTGCTGCCCGGGAAAAACTTTTTTGGCGGGCCACCTCCACAAAAACCTTTAACTGATGAAAGTCCATCGGCTTGCAGCTCCTTTTTGGGGCTCAAACAATCAGGAGCGGCGGCCCGGCTTTTCGACAAAGGCGGCGATGGCTGAAAAATAGCGCTCCCGATCATAAAAGATGACATCATTGTGATCCGCCCCGGGGATGGGCAGAAGCCTCTTCGATTCGCCCCCCAGGGAACGGTAAAGATCTTCGGCCTGGCTGTAGGGGACAAGGCTGTCGGAGCGGCCGTGGATGATCAGGGCCGGAATATTAATCCGGGCTGCTTTGTTCCTGCTCTCCCGCTCGATGCTGTCCAGATCGAGGCCCATGGAGGGCAGGCCCAGATGGTTGATCAACCCGGTTACACTGATAAAGCCGCTCTCTATGATCAGCCCCGGGATGACACCGGGATGCTGCGCTGCCAGCTCCAGGGCGGAGATGCTGCCCAGAGAGCGGCCCATGACAAATAGTTCTTCCTGCAGCCCCCGTTCCCCCAGTCTTTCCCTCACCGCTTCAAAGATCTGCGGTGCATCCCCGATCATGGCGGCAAAGGTAGGCTTTCCGCCGCTGCGCCCGTAGCCACGGTAGTCGGCGACGACCAGGTTGATCCCTTCCCGGTGATAGAACGGCGCAATCTGATCATAATCCGCTGCGATTTCGCCATTTCCGTGAAAAAGCAAGATCCAGGGGGCTCCCGGCTTGCCCTCGTAGCAGCGGCAGCCGACGGCGATATCACCTTCTACCGGAACCATAAAATCCTCCGCTCCCGCCGGCGCAGGAGCGTCCCACCGGCGCGGGTAAAAAAGAAACTGCAGCAGCACCGGCTGCTGATCGATCATCGCATAGATGCTCATCGGCAGACCTCCTTAATTATTTATCCGCTCAGTTACTATCCCCCGGATCGGCCCAGTCCGCCAGCTCTACAAAGCGGGCCGAGGCGAAGACGTCATTTTCCCCCAGCTTGCGCATCACTTCCGGCGAGATCCGCTCATCCACCTGCAGAGCCATCATCGCTTCTCCCCCCACAACCCGCCGCCCCAGCTGCATGCTGGCGATATTGACACCCTCGTCACCCAGCAGGGTGCCCACCGTGCCGACCACCCCGGGCCGGTCATGGTGGGTCGTGATCAACATGTAACTGGCAGGGACGACCTCGATGCGATAGTCGCCGATCCGGGTCAATCGGATATCATCCTTTCCCAGCACGGTACCGGCGAGCCGCTTCACCGTCCCGCCCTCGCGAACATTGATCTGGGCAAGGCTGCTGTAACTTTTAAGCTCCGCCGTCGAAGTTTCCCTCACTTTGATCCCCCGGCGCTGCGCCATGAGAAGGGCGTTGACCGGGGTTACCGGGTTCTCGACGATCCCCTTCAGCAGCCCAGCCAGGCAGGAGGCCGTCAGCGGCGCCAGCGGTAAAGCAGCAATCTCACCCGAATAGATTAGCTCGATCTCATCAATGGAGCCGCCGTAGAACTGCATATAAAAGCTGCCGAG
>DUVX01000093.1 GCA_012840855.1 Bacillota bacterium
ATACGCATGATCAACCTTTGCATGGAATAAATGCAGTAAGCAAGCTGCCCTCGGAGCGGGTAAATGAGGTAGAAAAACTAGTTATTAGCGCAGGAAAACAAAAACGTAATATCATGCGTCAGCTCTGGGCAAGGTAACGAAAGTTTGGCAAGGTACGGCTCCTTTGCTTTAGCGGTAGCGCATCGGCGGCTCTGCAGGTGAAACAACGGTTCCCCCGGCACCTTCAGGTCTGCGATCGAGGGTTCGTGCAAGCTCATCAGGATCTGCAGAACCCTCGAGGGCGCTCTGACGGTCGATAGCGCCGCGACGGTAAAGCTCTTCTAAATGGCTGTCCATGAGCTGCATCCCCTGGCGCCGGCCTGTCTGGATGACGGAGTAGATCTGGTGGATCTTGCCTTCGCGGATGAGATTGCGCACTGCTGGATTGCTCACGAGAATCTCCACCGCCGGAACACGGCCCTTCCCGTCTCTGCGACGTAGCAGGCGCTGGGCGATGACTCCGATGAGGGTGTTCGCCAGCTGGACCCGGATCTGCTGCTGTTGGTGCGGCGGGAAGACGTCGATTACACGGTCGATGGTCTGTACCGCATCGACGGTATGCAGCGTGGCCATCACCAGGTGGCCCGTCTCGGCGGCGGTGATCGCCGTGGAGATGGTCTCCAAGTCGCGCATCTCACCAACGAGTATGACATCGGGATCCTGACGCAGCGCTGCTCGCAGTGCGGCGGTGAAATCCCTGCTGTCCTGCCCAATCTCGCGCTGATTGATCATGCAATTTTTGTTGTGGTGCAGGTACTCGATGGGATCCTCCAGGGTGATGATGTGGCAGTTGCGCTGCTGATTGATCAGATCGATGAGGGAAGCCTGGGTTGTCGATTTACCGCTGCCGGTGGGCCCGGTAACGAGGAGCAGTCCCTTATGGTAATCGGTAAATTTTTCGATTACAGCGGGAAGCCCCAGGGAGCTCAGCGAAGGGATCTCGGTGTTGATCACGCGCATGGCGATGGCGGTACTGCCGCGCTGGCGGTAGATATTCACCCGGAAGCGGGCCAGGCCCGGACAGGAGTAAGCGAGATCTAGTTCGCCCTGCTCGACAAAGGACTTGACCTGTTTCTCATCCATGATCTTCCGGGAAATAGTTTCGGTGTCCTGGGGGTTGAGCATGGGCCCATCCAGGGCGATGAGCTCGCCGTGAAGCCGTAAAATCGGTGGCAGGCCCACGGAAAAATGAAGATCCGAGGCCTTTTTCTCCACCGCCTCCTGCAAAAGTTTGTCAAACTGCCACGCCACCTGCCTGTTCACTCCCCTGCCCTGAATTGCCCGGCTTAGTAGCGATCTTCCTGGTAACCTGCCGGGGTCAGCTCGACCCGGTGCACCGCCTCAGCGTGTACTTCTTCGACGCCGGCGGTACCGGTCACCCGGGCGATATTCTCCAGCGCCTGAGAGGCTCCATCAGGTATGGTATAGCTGAAAGAAAATTTGACAGACCGGCCGATATCAAGAGTGCCGATGGTGTTGCACCAGAAACGGCCAAACAGCGGTGCTGTTACCTTGACTCCGCTTAGGGCCACAGTGCCGCTGTTGACGATCTCGAAGCGGAAGGTGACCATATCGCCGACCCGGGCAGCGGTGGGCCCGCTGAGATACATTTTTATTTCAGGCTTGGTAACATCGATGATCTCCATGTCGAGGCAGTCGCTGGCAGAGACGGCGCTGTCTCCGTAACGCCCCGTCACCGTTGCTTCACTGGTGACCGTTCCGGAGAGCCCCTCACCGATAAATGATTCCATGCTGAAGGTGGACATCCCACCGGGCGGCAGATCGCCAATAGTGTAACCCCAGCCCTCGCCGAGAAACGGATCGGTTACCTGGACATCGCTCAGAGGAACATTGCCGGTGTTAATCACGATATACTGGCAATCGACCGTTTCACCGAGCTCGGCCCGCGGCGGACCGCTTTTTTCGATGGTCAGGGCAGGCCGGGCAAGGGTAAAAGTGAGGCTGCTCTGCGCCATAATCTCTCTAGACTCAAAGTAAGCCGTCGCCAGAAGCAGCGCTTCCAGGCTTTCCCCTTCACCGGGGGGTACCATAAGGGCAGCGGTGAACTGCACGCGCTCACCGGGCGCCAGCTGCTCGAGCTGATGACGCCAGTGTGGATCAAAATTGGGTGCTGTCAGCGTGATTCCCCTTAGTGCGGCGGTACCGCTGTTGAGCAGGGCCACCTTAAGTACCACCGTATCACCGGTGCGGACCATCTCCGGCCCGCTGCTCTCGAGTTCTAAGGCCGGTTCGGCAACGACAGCTTCCGCCGTTTCTCTGGCGGAGACGGTATCGAGCGCCTCGCCAAATAGATCTATCTTCGCCGGCGCTGCAGGCGCGGCGGCAGCAACAAGCTCTTCAGCGCCGCTACCGCTGTAAGCGACGCGGACAACCTCTTCGATAGTGGTCTCACCGTTCATGATCCGGCGGAGACCCTCCTGCATCAGGGGGACCATCCCCTGCTCCACCGCTTTTTCATGGAGTTCCTCCGCAGAGGCCCTCTGGAGGACCAGGCGGATCTGCTCGCGAGTCATCGCCAACATCTCGTGGATGGCAAAACGGCCGCGATAGCCCGTCTCGTTGCACTGGCGGCAGCCGTGGCCTCGCTGCAACGTTTCCGGGGCCTGTCGCCTGAAAGCGGTCTGGAAAAGCACCTGCTCCTGCGGTGAAAGGCTGTATTCTTCACGGCAATTCTCGCAGATACGGCGAACAAGCCGCTGGGCAACGACGCCGATAAGCGAAGAGGTGATCAGATAGCTGTCGACGCCCATATCGAGAAGGCGGGATATAGTCGAGCAGGCATCGCTGGTATGCAGCGTACTCAGGACAAGGTGCCCCGTAAGGGCGGCACGTGTCGCCATCTCGGCGGTCTCAAGATCGCGGATCTCCCCGATCATGATTACGTTGGGGTCCTGGCGCAGGATGCTGCGCAAAGCGTTGGCAAAGGTGAGGTTGATCCTGGGATTGACCTGGACCTGGTTGATCCCCTCGAGACGGTATTCGACGGGATCCTCTACGGTGATGATATTTTCTTCAGCCCGGTTCAGATAGTTCAGGGCCGAGTAAAGGGTCGTTGTCTTGCCGCTGCCGGTGGGGCCGGTCACCAATATCATCCCCGTATGGCTGAGCAAAAAGTTGAGAAAGGTCTTGTGATTGTTTTCCGAAAAACCGAGCCTGTCCAGGGGGAGGATAACTCTGTCCCGATCCAGGATCCGGATGACCACTTTCTCACCATGGATCGTGGGCATGGTGGAAACGCGCATATTGACATCCTTCAGACCCACCTGGATCGTGATCCGCCCGTCCTGGGGCATGCGCCTTTCGGCGATATCGAGGTTGGCCATGATCTTGATCCGCGAGACGATGAGCGGCTGGGTGTCCTTGGGCGGTGTCATCAGATCATGGAGGATCCCGTCAATACGCATCCGCACGCGAACCCCCTTGTCCAGGGGCTCGATATGGATATCGCTGGCACCTTCGGTAACAGCCTGATGGATCAGCGCATTGACCACCTTTACGATGGGCGCCTCTTCCACGAGGGCACGCAACTGGGCGATCTCTTCTTCGCTATGTGCTGCCGCAGAAGTGCTATCCTCGGCGACGGTCTCGGCAAGGCTGAAAAGCTGATCGATGGTCTGGTTGATCGAGCTTTCCGAGGCCAGGACCGGCTCCACAGTGAGCCCGGTGAGCATCTCCACGTCGTCGATAGCGATAATATTCATCGGATCGGCCATCGCCAGCTTCAGCATTCCATCCTGTTTATCGATGGGGATGACCAGATGGCGCTTGGCGAGGTAGAGCGGGATCGATGTGGCCACTTCAGGATTAATATTGTAGCTGTAAAGGTTAACCTGTCCTATTCCCAGCTGTTCTTCCAGGATCTCGACGAGCTTCTCTTCGCTGATCAGCCTTTTTTCGATCAAAAGCTGACCAATGCGCTTATGGGTGGAAACCTGTTCGGTCATCGTCTCTTGCAACTGCTGCTCGGTAATCACTCCGGCCTCAACAAGGACATCGCCCAACCGTTTTCTGGCAAAGCTACCCATGGTTTTCCCTCCCGGCCTGTTAAAATCATCCCATTTCGATCTTATTATCCATGAACTGCATTAATTTGTCAACCCGCAAATTAATTCTTTTTAATATTTAGAAAACGGTATCTTCTCCTGCCATAACCCCAAAGAATCTTTGCCAAATTATACACTCACAGCCGGGTTCAGTCAAGGTAATTTTGCCCTACTTGTGCAAATATTGAAATACTCGACCGTGATCTGTCAGTTCAAATGAAGTATCCTATCCCCCGGTGGAGTCCCCAGGAAGGGAGTAGCGCAGCACCGGTGAGGAATCGGCACCGCTGATGGGACCGCTTAGGTTGAGAGGCCGTACCGAGGTGTCGAGAGTAAAGCTCTCGGATCCGCTTTCCCCTTCAATGGCGTAAAGAAGGATGCGGCCTTCGGCGGTAAAGTTTATGGCTGAAACATTATCACCTGAAAGGGGTTGGGGCGGGCCTGAAAAATCGAGGAGCATCACCCGGCGACTGGCGCCGTCATAGTAGATATAGCTGTAGTCATCTGTTGGAGCGTTTTCAGGGTCCCAACCCCCAGGGAGCAGCGTTACACTTTCGGCAAAGCGCAGCTCGCGACTGATTTTTTCCGCCGTAAGGCGTAGCGAATCGTGTAACTCCACCTGCCCGGCCCCGGAATGAAAGATCTTTTGCCCCGAGAGGTAGAAGGAATAGATTCCCGCTAGAACAATGACCATGGCACCGGATACTATGAGTATTTCGATGAGGGTAATCCCTTTTTGGTTGCGGATCATCAGTCGTCATCCCCATCCACAACAAAATAGGTGTAGGTCACCTCACCGCCGCCCTCACCCGGGTAGATCCGTTTTACGGTGATCAGGGTGCCTTCCACTATCTCACCGAAAATCTCCAGACTGTGGGGCACCCGGGAGACCTCTGTGTCTTCGCAGCCATCTTTTCCCGGATCGTAGTCCGGATCGCTGATCGCCGCCTCCATATCTTCCTGGGCCAAGTGGAGGTTCTCGCTTTTTTTGCCCGCCTTCCCCATGGCCCGGTACCCCTGCAGGAGCAGACCGCTCAAGGCCGCAACGACAATGACGAGAATGGCCGCGGCAACGAGCACCTCGACGAGGGTAAAGCCCCCCCGGTTTTTTAGATACCGCATGGCGCCGCCTCCCGGTAGTTTAATCGGACCAGACCCGAGTGTAGCCATCCACGGTATCGGAACCGGATCCGGCGCCCGGCTCACCAGCCCCGGGACTCTCGCCCGGATCAGAGCTTTCACCCGGATCGGTGCCGAAATCAAACCCCATTTCAGGAACCTGTTCCCATATCTCTTCTATCCCTGCATCATACACAACTTTCGTACCCCCATCGGCAAAAAACGAATCGCAAACAATTGCTCCTGAAAGACTACCGCCTCCGGTAAGTCTTACTTCCGCATTGGGGGCATATAACACACTTACTATTGCTACAGTACCACCGGTAATACCCACTTTTTTACCCTTTAAAAATACCACTCCATTTATCCCACCGCTACCTTTTAAGTAGAAGTCAGCTTTATCTGAATAAGAAAAAAGACAAGCAAATACCTTTGCATCCCCCGCAAAGGTGATATCAGCGTCGCCGCGATAGTAGATCGCCGCCTGGGCTGGATCCCCTTCATTATTGATTTGTGAACTAGATAAAAGGATAAAATCTTCATCGATATACAACTTAAGAATCCCAGAGCCAGTAAGTTTAATTTTACTGTTTTCCCAACCATGGCAGGTTAATTTTTTTACCCTAATGGTTCTTACTCCGTCCCCCACATCAATCGTTAAAGGTTTATATACATCTATTCTTTCGTAATATCCATCCTGGGATATAACGCGGGAAACATCGTTTGTTGAAAGATCACCTCTTTGAGCAAGGTTGTCTGGGAAGTCAGGAAATTCCGGTAGTGGGTAATAGCGCTCTCGATCCAGTTCAATAATTTCTCCGCCCACCTTTTCCCGGTGGTTGGGTACAACTATCGCGGGTAAACCACCGGCACCAATATATAGATCTTCGGTTATCCTATAACCACCGGCGTTATTTAAATAGACAGACTGAGATACTGAATTGGTACCGGCCCTACCATAGATAGTTGGTGAACCGCTGTTTATTCTTATTTCCGAAGAAGAAAATACGGCCATATCGAAAATAGGTAGAAAGATATTCGTCTCTTCAGGCGGATCGTAAGGCGCGCACTGCGGCATCAATCTCAGGGTAACCCTTTCAGAGAAAACACCGGCATAGCCGGTCGATTCTATGACGATGGTCCCATCACCGCCGTCAACCACACTAGCTTCGAACCTGCCGTTTCCCAGTTCACATTCTGTTGTCTGCCCGAGGTAACTGTTGATATTGCTAATATCCTTTATCAGCACCGCTTCTACAGCCTCGGCGCCGCTGCGGGCAAGATAGTAGGCTTCATTATTCTTTTGCTGGCGGATCGCCTGGCGCTGATCGCTGAGGGCGACAGTGCTCAGAGTACCGCCTAGTATGAGCAGCGCTGCCATGGCCACCATCACAACAACCAAAACCAAGCCACGCTGGTTCCGGGCAAACATATAGACACCGCCTTTTTAGCAAATTGATTCTGCCTGAAAGTCTGTCCACCTCAAGTATTATTGATAATTCTCTCCTTGTCAAGAATAGTTTACCAGGGGGCGGCAGCGCTACCTTTGGGGCTGATCGGAGATTCTTCGCTGCGCTCAGAATGACAAGGAGGAGGACGCTCGGAAAGAATAGAGAGGGAAGCGTAAGATAATCCAGGACAGCGGCGCTGAAGGAGAGCGGGGTTGTACCCTACTTGAGCCTGCCCTGCCGCTGCAGGCGCTTCAGCACGAAGCGCTCCAGGCAGCGGATCATGCGGGTCCAGATGAACTCTTTATCGTTGATCGGAGTTACCAGGATAGTATAGAGTCCGAGGCGGTTGCCGCCCAGCACATCGGTAAAGATCTGATCGCCCACGACCGCTGTCTCCGAAGCCGTCAGATCGAGGATCTGCAGCGCTTTGCGAAAAGCGCGGCGGCGCGGCTTGACAGCGTACC
>DUVX01000094.1 GCA_012840855.1 Bacillota bacterium
GCCATTAGCTCAGCTGGTAGAGCACCTGACTCTTAATCAGGGTGTCCCGGGTTCGAAACCTGGATGGCCCACCAGTAGAAATGTTTAAGCGGCAGGAAGGCAAGCCTTCTGCCGCTTTGTCTTTTTGCAAAAAAGAGCAACCCGGTTTGCGTGGTATAATGGGCAGTCTAACATCCCAATAATTATATTAAGGATCAGCCCCTTCAGTCGGCCGGGAATAAATAATGTCCCGCTTACCTCAATAACATTTTTAAAAAATCAATTGCCTTCCGCCGGTTCAAAAGTTCATGGCAAAATTGGTTCCGATAGTGACGAAGGCACCCATAGCAGCTGGTGTCCGCCTCATTACCGCCACAATCGCATCGTTCTAACCGGAGCAGTGCTGAATCTAACATCTTTTTCAGGTTGCCTGTTTGAGCAATGCGGTGCGCATGGCCGGCACCGCCTGGAACATCGTCGAAAATAACTATAGCCGGCCTGGCCTGATTACCATCAAGGTGATAAAGTACGCCGTCCAGATCCTGTCTTTCAATATCCAATGCCTCACTGCACCCCTCCAACAAGGCGTAAAGCAGTGAATACCAGAATCCCCTATCTCCGTTTTGGTACCCTTCGAAAATCAACAGGGCTAAATCGGTTTCAAACTCATGACCCAAAGAATAACCCCCATAAAGGGTCCCGTCGCATTTCCCGCCCCAGCTTTGAGTATGATGTCCTGATACATTTTCATCCCCAATGAGAGTATATCCGCATCTGGTGCATATCTTAAATTTTCTTTTACCAGCATTATTGATAATCGCCAATTTCCCATGGGTTGCGGAGGTAACCGCAAGAGTCATATCTTTTAATTGAACCCTAACCTTGTTGCTCGTGCTGGCATCCCCTGAATAATAGATGCGGGTAGCATAAGTCTTTTCCGGCCTACGCTCACCAGGTGTAGCAGGCGCTTCCCAGCTAGCAATGAATCCATAATCAGGAACGATAAAAGTACCTCTGTTGCTTCCCGTCAGCGTATTTCCGCAATTGGCACATTGTCCTAATGACTGGTTGAATTCCGCTCTACTTCGTGTATAACTTTGACAATAGTCACAGATAGCATAGTGAAACCTTTCCCACTCCCAGCCACCTCCATCCTGCATTTTGGGAGAACGCTTGATATAACGGCTGGTCCATAGCTTTCCCCCGGCTACCACTTCACTGCTCGGAGCATACTCGGAAAGTGCAATCCGTAAGTCTCTTTGCAGCTCAAGGCGCTGCGCTTCTTCGCCATGATGAGTCAAAAGTAGCTCTACCACATCAACAGGAAAACCGTACTTGGGAATGACATTGCGGCTAGATAAAAAATCTAGTAAAGGTTTCCTTTTTAGTGTCCGGATCAGTCTTAAAATATAATCGGAAGGTCTCTGCTCCCGTATGTGTTTATCCATAACCTGCTGCAACTGTTCAATATCTTTTACTATTTCCCGGTAAGCTTTCGCTAGAACTCCTTTCTCATTGTCTAACAGACCGTCTACCCAACCCCAGTTATCGATCTGTAATTTCTCGCGCAACTCCGGTGGCACAATGCGAATAAGAGACCTTTTTATATAATCAGGTTTTTGCTCGATGAAAGCCTGGAGGAGTACCGGCCCGGGCGGATCCGACAAAAAGAAGTTCGCGACTTTGCCAAATTTGTCTGCATGTCGCTTCCAGAAAGCCGCCAAAACCACTGCGTATAGATGCCGCCGCACTACCTTTTCATTAGCTATTTTAAAATAGGGCACTCCTATTTTACCAGCAACCATGCGCCACGGCTCCGCAAAATGGTTAAGGTCGTGAGAACGGCGTTGGGCAAAGGTCAGGGTAAAGGCAGTCGAGTCGGTGCGCCGGCCAGCGCGGCCAGCTCTTTGAACGTAATTAGCAGCGGAGGGAGGCACATTTCGCATGAATACCGCTTCTAACTCACCTACATCGACTCCCAGTTCAAAGGTGGTAGAACAGCTTAAAATGTTGACCTTGCCGCCAATAAAATCGGCCTGCAAGCCCGCCGCAGCTTGTCCAGTTAGCTGGGCGGTATGCTCTTCAGTTCTTGCCGCAAGGGGTAGTGTTTCTTTATAAAGCCTGCGATAATGGTTTTCAGCAAGGACGATATCCGGGTCACAATCCTCTAGGGTACCATCGCACCGGTAGCTGGGACAGGTTCCCCTGATATTGTGCAGTGTAATGCTGTGGCATTTGTTGCAGCGAAACCAGATAATTTCTTTATTGATTATTCCGGGCTGCAATTCCCAGAAATTATACCTGACCCTGTAAGCGGCTCCTTCCCCCTGGATATGATCCTGTACAAAGATATCTTTCCAGCAACTATGTGGGTTTTCAAGGGCGAGAGAACTATCCCAAAGACGCCGCAATGCAGTACGACAATCATCAACGGAGATAGGGGCACCAATTTTATTTACAAGACGAGTCAGGTAGTCTAGTCGCGCGTTCATTCTCCCGCTGGCGGCGGAGCTCCAGCTAAAAATACCCTTTTTGCGTACAGCTTTATGTTCACGGAAATAGTACTCCCTGTTACGCGGTTGAAAAAAAACATCCGACGGCGCAGCATTGTCAGGAAACAGGACTGCTCCCTTCATCCTTAAGGTGTCAAGCAATACTTGAAAGAGTGTCCATACTTCATCACCTGATAAATTCCAAGGCGGACGCATCATAGCTGGAGGTGCAACCCAATGAGCCGGTTTCACAAGTGCAAAACCAAGTAGGCCCAGCCCTTCCAGGCTTAGTCTTCGATCAAAGCCCAAAAGTTCATACATAAGCCACTTCCAGATTTCATTGGTCTGCTCTTGATCACTCATTTCGGGAAAGAGGTTCAGCTCTTTAACTTTTCGCTGTAAAGGCCCAACCAGGTCTTGCAAATGCCATTTATTCCCAATGACTTCGTTGCTGTGTTCCCTCAAAACCCTTATGATCAAGTTGCGCCGCAAAATCTGCAAGTAAGTCCGGTTGAAGTAAGGAGCAAAAAAAGCTGCATCCTGCCTGCTGTCCGAAAAAACCAACAACTTGCGGGCAGCTTCAAGCTGTAAGCCGCTTTCTCTGACTGATGGAGCCCGGGTACTGCTCCATCCACCGTGTTTTTCTATTCGTTCATTCCGCGGATATTCGATCATCTTGGGCCTTATTTGCTGATAAAGAGAGGTGGCAAGTACACTGGCAGCTGCATCGGTACCCACGGAAAAACGCCTGAGCATCCCGTGGGGGGAAAACCGGCCACAAACGTGGCAGGTGGTCACTTTACCGGCCTTGGAAGGAAGGAGATATACCTCCTGAAAGGACGGTTTTTCGCAGCGGCACTGGAATAACAAAACATTACACTTGTCAATCTTGCCGCAACTAGCGCAAAGCTTATATCGTTCCAGATTGGCCAAATTATCGGCTGCGCTCTGAAATCCCACCTCTTCGTCTTCATCCAGCTCTTCCACTATTTCCGTATCTGCAGGCAGCAAATAGGTTGCCGATTGCCGATCATCTTTCGGTTGGACAAAATAGTTTCCATCCTTTAAAAACTGAATTTCGCCAACTAGGTAAACGGCGCCGCACCCATGGCAAATAGCCAGCTCTACAACCTGGTATTCAGCATCGGACTGCTTAACTTTTTCATGTCGCGCTAAAAAAAGCTGCTTTTGCGGTGCTAAACTGAGATAAGTCCCTTCTATAGCCCGGACAAAGACGTGGTATCTTGCCGGTAACAAAGCTTGATCTTCTACACCTGAACGCGCCTTTACGGCCAGATTCACCAGTGCCGCCACCAGTCTGGCCGCACGCAGGTCCCCTGAATATTCTGGAAAAATATCGGCAGCCGCCTCGACAAGGTAGCGTGGTTCCTTCTCCAACTGTTTCTGCAGTTGAATTAAGTTAAGGTCACCCTTTAAAACCTCGTAAATAAATAGAGAACTTCCGCGCTTAACCCCACATTTCGACTTCGCTTCTTTGAGAACTGAAACGGGGATTCCAGCCTTTTTCCCGCTTTCTATCAGTTGGTGAAGGATAGTGTCATCAGCGAAACCTCGGTCAACGATAGACTGCCAGTTAAGGTATACTTCCGGGTTGGGCCGCCCCCAGCCTCGCTTTTCCGGGGCCACCTTACGTCGTATAGCTCCAATTATGTCCTTATCAGTAAAAGTCTCTCCAAAGAGACGATTGGCAAACAAAGCCACACCACCATAATCCTCCTCCCCCTGACCCAATGTAGCGCTTGTAGCTATACAGCGGAGCCTACCTGCTTCGCTATTCGCAACCCGGTCCTTTAACCTACGCAATAGCATGGCAATTTCAATACCTTTTGCTCCAGTATAGGTGTGGACTTCATCGAGAACTAGAAAACGCCATCTGCTGGCATAAGGACCGTCAAAGAAAACATTATCCTGGGGCCTCAGTAAAAGGTACTCAAGCATTGCGTAATTTGTAAGCAGGATATGAGGCGGTTGGTCCCACATTTGTTCCCGCGAAATCATTTCGTTAGGTAAGGGCTCCTGCTTAAACATCTTCCTGTACAGATCTGCAGCTGCCTTTTGTTTCTTTTCCGTTTCTCCGGTGTATCGCCCGAATGTTATCTCTGGGCAGTTAGACAGCAACTTTCTCAATCGGCCTAGCTGATCGTTGGCCAGAGCGTTCATTGGATAAAGTAGTAGCGCCCGCACACCCTCGTTAAGTTTACCCTGTTCTTTTTGCTTTAAAAGGTGGTTAAGTATTGGAATCATAAATATCTCAGTTTTACCGCTGCCCGTACCTGTAGCCACGACAATATTGCGTTTGCCAGAGATAATTTTACGTATTGCCATTTCTTGATGCCGATAAAGCGGCCTTTCCAGAGGCAGCGATTCGCTCGCCAAGAGCCTGAAGCTGTCGACCATTAGCCCCTCGTCAATTAAGTCATGCAAGGTAATATCCCCCATGAAGGGTGGTGTAGCCTCCAGGATCGGCCCCTTGACAAAACGTCCGGGCCTATACAGTTCCTGACGAAACATTTTTCGCAAGCCTTCGTCACGAAGATGGAAAGTTGTGTCCAGGTAGTTTAGGTAACTGCGGTTTATTGCTTCAGTAGCTTTTATAGGATCTATACTCACGATAATCCTCCTTTCTTTTATAAAATCCGGCTTGTGACATCAACTGAATCCACTTCTTCTCCTGAGCCAGCAATTTTAATGCGAGTCCTTGGATATCTTTACGGGCTTCCGGTAGATCATCACCTAAATTTGCGCTCTTACTGTCAAACAACGGAATCCATTTTATGATCGGTAGGGCGTTGCTTACCTTCTGTAACCAGGGCCAAATATCCCATATCACCATCAATCTGGCTTTAATTGTACTGTAATTGGGAATAAAGCTCTTACATGAGGGGCTTTCCAGTATGCTGGAATGTTTGTACCAGGCTGCCGTGTTGGGTAAAAGTTTTCCACAGCCCGTACACAGAGCTCCGCTTTTAAGTTTTATGGTGATTTTTTTCTGGGCTGCATCAAATTCCAGCCTGGCTTCCTTACTGGTACCATCGGCCAACTGAAATGTGAAGAAGGCTTCATTGCGCCCTTCTTGTAAAGCTTTCACAATACTAACTCCATTGGAAGCACTAAGTAGAATGTCGTGCTGAAAATCTTTTGCCTCAGCAAGTTTCATTGTGGCAATATCACAACCGCCTAGCTGCATGGCCAGTCTGGTCTCGTTATCCAGGTAAAAATATAGGGGAGCCGGCTCGGGGATTACAGAGTAAATGTACGCAGCAGGCTCTGTCAGCGCCTTTATCCCAATCCAATGGGATACTTTTTTCTGAGCTGTAACAGTCGCCTGAAATAAACCGCTCACCCCAGTCGATGTTCTGCAGGATGAGTAAAACCAATCTCGCTTTTTTCTGCCGATAATCTTAATTTTGATGGGCAAGCCGTCTCCGCCGCCAGAGACCTTACCGCGAACCTGTAGTTTGTTGTCATCCAGCCACCGGGCCTCCCACCACGTTATATTAACAGGAGTATCCAAAATCTCAGCTACAGCAATGTTAGTGACATTACCGGGGAAAACCGGCTTAGTATGGCTTGAGCTCCAGGGATCAATCAGGGCAAACTCCAGTACATAAGATCCCGCGGGGAGTTCTTCCGCCTTAACCCTAATATCCATTTTACTTACCCCATCTGGAATAGGAAATTGTTTCACGGGTTCTAACCAGGGCCTATTTTTGTCCCATAATCTTAACGTCCTACTCCCTGCCTTACCGAGATCCCTCCAGGATACAGCTAGATAACGCATCCCTTTTGATTTTTTTTGCCTGAAAGCAATGTCTTCAACTGTCCATGCTGCCCTTACCCGGAACAGCAAGCTATTTGCAATAATTTCATTAGTTTCCCGGCTCCTGATAGCTAAGCGAAAAGACGGCAACCCTGATCTGGCTTTCAGGGTATCGGTAAAAGGCAGCAAATTAAATTGAACCAATCCCTGTTTTATTTCTGCCTCGTACTTTTGTTCTGTTCCCTCTATGAAAAGCTGGATGCATCCTTTCAAATAAAAGGGTACAGCGATAAAAAGGCACAGCTTTTCTGCATCGCTCCAATCGCCAATCCATATTTCACCAACGCCCTGGGACCAGAGGGCATGCAAACCATCACTTAGCCCTTCAATGCGCCAGCGAAGCCTAGGCACTTCAATGGATAGCGGCAAGGTAACAAGTACGTTTCCACTTGTGCTCCAGCTCAGTTTGCCACTCACATAGCCAGCTGACTGCTCTGTTGATACCATAAATTTATTATTCAGCACTTTTTGCAGCTTTGCCGGTGAATTCACCTGGAAGGAAAAACCCTTTGGGCAGCGTACAGAAAGCTCAACGGGCTTTTTTTCTCCATCAGGGATATATAGAGCAGACGAAAAAACTGATTCAAACTCGGATATAAAAATAACATCAAAGCGATATTTATGTTTTTCTGGGCTCAACAGAGTAACCGTGTAGCGGCCGCATGGTTCTTCCCCCAGCAGTGAGGCCTGATCTAAGGGCAAACTTAGCGCAAGTTCATCTTGCTCCGGCAAAACCAGCTCACTCAGTAAGCATTTCTTTTCTTCTCCCGGATAACCGGCCCTGGGCCTGGAATAAACCTTCCATTCATCCATCCCATCGCACACTTCTTGGGGCAAAAGAACCATTACACTACCCTTCAGATAAAGAGGATTGTTATCATCAACTACTACACCAGCGATCCTTTGACCCTCCAGGCGTGGGGTCATCAGCGCATCTTCACTTAAAGTAAAACTATGTCCTACTCCTTCTTTATCTACGATGCATAACAGGTCTTCATTAATTGTTTTCAAATCTACCAGCTGCAAGCGGCAGGGTTCAGATAACTGGGCAGAGTTTTCTTCTAAGGGCCTGACCATTGGCCTTATATAGTAGCCCATCGGCAAAAGAAACCAAACTCTCTCACGTAACAGGGGCTCACCTGACACCACGCTGCCGTATTCATCAAAGATCAAAAAGGGTAGGCCATTAATGGATATGGGTATTTGCCAGGTCCGCAGTACTTCATTACCCAAGCCTAAGGTCAATTCAATTGTACCGCCCAGTTGAGAAACGGGGAAAATAGCCGGTTCGCTTTCACCAAGATCTGCTTCCTGTAAATAAACTTTCAAGGGGTGCCTTACTATTTTCCTTTCATCAGTAATATGACTTATTTCTACCCAGGCTTCGTTTAAACCGGATAATTTAAACCTTTGCCGGGGCAGGTAAATGCAAGGGCTGCCAGCCCGATCAAGCTTTAGTTCCGGGGATAGTATCCTTGTCCTGGTCAAACCTTGAGCAACACTTATGCCGGTTGATTTGGACTGCCGGTCATCCCACCACCGAAAAAAAGCATCTACCACCCTTGATGGCAGCGACTGGCCAGTACTCATGGGGAGAGCTTTCCCGGCCATCGTTTGAGCAGTCAAAAGTACAGACTCATAGAGCCATTCCCCAGCCCATTCCTTACCGTAGAGGATAAAGCGTCGGATCGGCTTGTCCAGGTAGAGAAGGGGCCTGGATACGCTTTGTAGCGCGCTTTCGCTCCTTAAGAACTCCCTTGTTTTTTCTTCACATAGTGATTTTAGTTTGCGAAACAGAGTGAGCAGCTCCTCCAGGCTGTGAGCCTGCAATTCATCAGTAAAGCCTTGCTCCTCTTCTACAGTCAGTTCGCGCTGCAGCTCTTTAATGCGGCTGCGCCTCAAACGTATTTGACTTAATAGCTCAGCCCCGCGCTGCAAGTCACCATCTCCCAGTATGCAGAGAGCTTGATCTAGTTTGTTGATTTTTTCTTGAATATTCTCTCTTTCAGCCTCCAGCCCATTCAATTCTTCTTTGTAGTCGCCGAGCCTCGATTCAGCTTCTTCAGCTTGCTGTTTTTTATCAAAGGCTTCGTTAATAGACCTTTGAACATAGCTCAATGTTTTTTCCAAATTTTCTCCATCCAGATCAAGGCTACCAGGTGTAAACGTAGCCGCAGTTTCAGCTACGCTTTGTTTCCAGGTTCTAAGGCGTTTTTCTGCTTTGGTTAGCCGATCTGTTATATCAAGATATTCCGCATATTCTTTGCACAGTGTATTCACTATAGCCTTTATTTCTCCGGACGGTTTACCCCAAAAGGACACCCCAGGGGTATATAAATTTCCTGCCAGTCGGTAAACTTTTGCTCTTAGTTCGGACATTGGAAGCTGCAATTGAACAAATTCCTGCGTTATAATTTTAAGCCGCCTTGCCCGTTGTGTCGCTAGCCTGTTATCGAGCAGACAGCGATGCCAGGCAAGCCCCAAGAGAGTAAGTCCAGCGGCCGGTATAAGCCATAGAATTGGCCGAGATGGTAGCACAACAGAGAAAATAGCCCCGGCGATAAGCAATGGTAAACTGGGCCAAAAAAGTAAACTTAACCGGACCGGTTTAGGGTCAATGCTTGATATTTCTTTTTCTTTTTCCGACAGCCTGTCCCACAACTTGGCGCCTTCATCCAAACTGGCAAGCAGTTCAACCCAACAGATTTCCTCTAGCATGGCTTCGAACTGATCAGGGTCGGATCGCTCTGCTTCCATTTCTCTGAGACAACACTGCAGTTTTTCGATACTCCACTGGCTCTTTTCCCAAAGGCAGGTTATACTTTTTTCTACTTCAGACAGCTCTTCTCTATACACCCGCATTAGTTCTTCGACGTCCCCCGCCGCCCTGACAATCAAGCTATCTTCCTGATCATAGTTTTCAATGGCTCCTAAGCATTCCGAAATTTGCTCATTTATTGTTGTTTGTTTTGATTGAATGACCGCCAGTTCCATCAGCAATCTTTTCCGTGTTTTTTCGTAGTCATCGGGAAGCTCTACAGCAAGCCCCTGCAAGAAACCAAGCTGCCTTTGCAATTCATAATCTTCTTTTTTAATTTTTAACAGTTTCTCAACCCGAGCTTGTTTTTTTTGCAATTGAATCTGTTCTTCTTTTAACTTTTGATTAACCCTGACAAGCTTATGGTTTTTATTTTCCAATGCCCTCAAATCAGACAGGTATGCTTTGACATCATCCTTATCGATTAAGTCCCCCATAACGACAGGCTGAATTAACTGATCGAAATACTCATACAAACAACTCTGGGGTATGCCGCCGTGCAACAAAATGTTGGCAACATATTTGTGGGCTTCAGGGATTTCAATGACAGGTTTTTGCCGCTGCTTTAAAAAATCAATGAATTTTTGCCCTACCCTAGTCTGCCAGTTTGGTTCATTTAAACCAACAAAATCAGCCAGCGTGGTCCAATAATCACCTTCATTGTAAAAGTGAATTCCATGGCCCACCAGGTAACAGGCCAGGGTAGCAGGAGTGTTTTCTGTTAAATACTTAACTCCTTGAGGAAGGTTGTCCTTTAAGCGCTCCTTGACTAGCGCGCTCAGTTTTAAAACTTCCTCTTTGCTAAGTTCAATTTGGCCGATAAACTCTACCCTGCCGACAGGCTCAACCAGCGCTTTTTCACATTCAATCAAGCTTGAGCAATTATTTAGCATACGCTCACCTACCGTTCGCTTTTTTCCTGTTCTGGGCAAGTCTAAAAGCATCCCTGGGGGTAACGTACAGTTGCTGTTTATTGTAATACGGGATTTTGAACAAAACGGGGTTCTTCTTTTTCGTAGACGTCAGTGTGCTCAGCAACTGCTCTTCAGCTTCTTCAGGAGACAGTTACCCCAATATTCAATCTGCATCATTTTCGACTCTATAATACCAAGTTGCGCCATAATTTGCAAAATAACAGTCGATTAACTGCACTTCAGTAGCCAAAATAATGTCATAACACACGTTATATTGTAAAGAATGACATGAACAGGTTTAAAGGGAGATGGCAATCGACCATCTTGGCTTACCTGGCTGCAACCGTAGCGGAACTGTAGGGAAAAACGTTAAAAGTGATTTTACTTTACTGTGCAAAAGTAAATGTTATATTTTCATGGCGACCTCCGCCGCACTTCTTGTCGCATCTACTATTTATCCAATCACAGCTATCCCTTCACCCGCACGACTGATCATGCGCAAATTTTTACCTTGGATATGTATTAAAGAGTGTAGGAGTGCACCTTGATATCACGGCGTGCCAGCTCATTAAAAAAGTAATCCTGATCAATCGCCCCTTCCGCTTCGGGGGCGAAGACACCGCGACCTTTAATTTTACCCTGCGCCATCATATAGGCACCGATGCTCAGGGGGATACCGGTCAACCTTTTCATATGGTCCACCAGAAGATAGGTAATCCTTACGCTTTTGCCTTTTTTCATTCCTGTAATATCAACCCGGGCACCCATAAAATTTTTGCCCCTGTCGGAGGGAAAATAGGGCAATGCTTTTTTAAGGATTGCGCCAAGAAGCTGTTTCCCGGCAACGGTGGAAGTAAGGCCTAGCCTGGCCATCGCTTTCGCCAGAATGCTTAAATAGTTTTCCGTCAGCCCCCCTTTCAAGGACACCTCCCTGATCCCCTTCAGGTAGCGGGGCAGGGTTAACGGCTCCGGGTGTCCCAGGTGATAGGTCACTACCCGGCCCAGCGGTGGCAAAAACTCAACCACCTCCCTTCCTGTTCCGGCCCTGATCTGCTGCGATCTTCCCTCCTGAAAGGAAGTGATCATCCCGCTAAAGATATGAATCGTATGCAAGATTACAGCAAGACCTTCGGAGTCCCCGGCGCTGCCAGCCCAGTATGCTTTGACAGAATTAACCTTCTCCAGCTCATCATAGCCCTTGCGGGCCAGCAAATTGGTGATCCCGGGGGAAAGGCCGAGCCCTGTCAGGATCTTTCGCCCTTCTGCTACAGCCCTGTGATCCAAAGGCAGCACTCCCTCCACAGCGTCGTGATCATCGCAGATGCTGATATAATCTACACCGGCATCGAGGGCGGCCTCCGCCACGCCCCTTTCAAAAAGGTAGAACGGCCCCATGGCACCCGCTGCCACATCATGACCCTTTATCGCCTCCACCAGCTCACCATGCACCCTAGCGTCGACCCTGCGGACCACAACGCGGCGGTCCCCCAGCGCAGCAGCCAGCCTCCATGCCGCCTCCGTGTTAATGTCGGCAATGGTCACCTGCCCTACATCCGTATTCCCGATCAGGTCCTTCACCGCCTCGGCGCCCATATCCCCGGCGCCGCCTAACACAATTACTTTCATCTATCTGCTACCCCTTTCTTAATCCGATTCGCCCTATCCCCGCCTACACCGTTTTCGGAATAGTTAATCATTCATAGAACTATATATATGACAGGCATCTTCCTGCTATGTTCGCAGCTAGATGTCTCCGATTACGGCGCTTCATCAGATCAATTTGGGGAGGAGAAAAAAGATGGCTGTTTTTGAAAGCACCGAAAAGATGTACGAGGTTCTTGGTGAACTTTTCCGATCTTTGTTGGGTCACCCCGTAGTGGGAGAAAAATTTCTTCAGTCCGGTATCACCATCAAGTTCACTATCGACCGGCCCGATGGTCAAATCTGGCTCTGCAGGGATGGCCAGATTATCTGCGGGGATCATGACGAGAAACCTACTGTGGAGATGACCCTGAGCGGGGATACCTGCCACCAGTTCTGGCTGCAAGAGATCAAAATGCCGGTAGCCCTGGCCAAGGGCGCGATCAAGGCAAAGGGGCCGATGCCCAAGGTGCTCAACCTGCTGCCGTTGTTGAAACCCGCCTACGAGATATATCCCGACATCGCCAAAAAACACGGGGTCATCTAGGTGACACCGGCCAAAAGGAGGTAGGAAACAGTGGAAAGGCCCTTGAAACAGTTTGCTGAGGATCGCAAGGCGGCGGTAAAGATAGCCGCCCGGCTCTTGCTGGCTTCGGCTACCACGACGCCGCGGGTCGGCGGCGTGGGCGAGTGTACCGTCCAGATCATCGATGATGAATGTGATATCGAAGAACTTTGCCAGGCCGTGGAGGATATGGCCGATGACAACAAAAACTGGCAGTTCTTCAAACGCGATGCCATGATGATGCGGGATGCCGACGCCCTGCTACTGCTCACCTCTCTGCGCAGCAAGAACGACCCGGCGGATATCAACTGCAATATGTGCGGACACCTGACCTGCGATAATCAGCGGGAAGCGGCGAGACTGCCAGAGGAAAAAAATATCGCCTTCCCCGGGCCTCTGTGCATCTTCAGAGCAAACAATATCGCTTATGCCCTCGATGGAGTGATCTCGCTGGCCAGGAATCTGGGGATCGATTATGGGGTCTTCTGGTCGGCGGGGGCCGCGGCAATGAGAACAAAGCTGCTCCCGCGGGGGACCGGGCTAGCCCTGGCGGTAGCGATCTCTGTTACTGAAAAAAGCCCCTTCCGTGACATCCCCAAAAAATATGATGCGATCAACGAGCGCACCATGACCGATCGGATTATCAAGCGCCTTTGGCCGCAGTTTCGATCGATCTACAGTTAAGGGCAGAGCTGCCCGGTAAAGGAGGAATAGTATGGCTATCCGCAATATGGAGGAGCTGGTCCAGAGCGGCCTCGACCGCGCTATCGAGCTAATCGTCCTCGCCGCTCACAACAGTTACCGTTTTGATGCACGTAACACCCTGAAAATCATCTCCGTCGGCAAGGAAGAGATGGAGGAGATCGCCCAGTTTGCCTATTCCATGGCTGATATGTCGCCCCTTACGGCAAGAGATGGACGGCATGTTGTCGAGTTGATCAAAGAGCCCTGCGCCCTGCTCATCTTCGGAGACAGCAGAAAGTCTCCCTTCAACTACAACTGCGGCGCCTGCGGCTACCGCACCTGTAAGGAGCTGAACCGGGCTGAGCCCACCGAGTCGCTGCTGGCGGAAGGGCCGAGCTGTCAGTTTAAAAATCTAAACCTGAACATAGCGGTCAGCGCTGCAGCGACGATGGCCTGGCGCCTGGGGCTTCACAACCGCGTCTTCAGCACCCTCGCTTTTGGGGCCCGCGCCCTGGAGATAATCGAGGGTGTTGATATCGTGACCACCCTTTCTGTAAGTGCCGCTAAAAAGGACCCCTATTTTGACCGTCATCAGTTCTGGACTGATGAACACTGGGATGAAATCTTTGAGAAAGAGTTCCCCACCTATACCAGGGGCTTTATCGGCGCCATCGAGGACTAGGCAAAAGAATAGAAGAAAGGAGAGCTTCCATGAGCAAGGCTCATCTGAATCAGGTTATCGCTTCCCATTTTGTAGAGATCAAGGCGGACGAGTCGCCCGACAAACCTATCTTTATCTTCGAAAAGGGCAGTAACGGCGAAGATCTGATCACCTTTAAGGATCTTCACATAAATGCAAACAAGATCGCCCGCTGGTTTATCGATAACGATATCGGCAAGGGCGATTATTTCGCCATCTATATGCGCAACCATCCTGAATTTATCTATGCCCTGCTGGGAGGCATCGTTGTCGGAGCTATTGCGGTACCCATAGACCCCCGCTACAGGGGAGAGCGACTCAAATTCATCATCAACAACAGCTCCGCCAAGGCGGTTCTCTGCTCGGGGGAATGCCTTGCCGATCTTGAAGCGGCAGCTCATGAACTACCCACCGTTAAAGCGATCGCGGTGGTTTACTATCCCGAGCAGGGGATCGACCCTTCCGCCAAATACGAAGCTTTGAACGAAACTCTGGAACAGGACAACTGGAAAAGGGTGGCGCAACAGATCATGGATGTCCGCCACCCCATGCAGATCATCTATACCTCCGGGACCACCGGTGATCCGAAGGGCGTCTTGATCCGGAACAACCGCACCGGCCTTTATAGCATCATCACCCAGATCGTCTGGAAATATAAGCCGCAGGATATCCTCTACTCGGGGCTTTCCTTCGCCCACGGCAACGCCCAGGCGGTGACCCTCTTCCCGGCCCTCTACACGGGGACAAAGGCGGTCTTCAGCCAGCGCTTTACCAAAAGCAGGATCTGGGAGATCTGCCGCAAGTACGGCTGCACCACCTTCTCCCTGCTCGGCGGCATGATGGCTGCGATCTACAACGAACCGCCCCGGCCCGACGATAGAGATAATCCCGTAAAAACGGTGATCAGCGCCGGCACCCCGAGGCCGATCTGGGAGGCCTTCGAAAAACGCTTCGACGTAAAAATACTGGAATGGTACGGCTCCGTGGAGGGGGGGTTCGCCTATAAGCCCCCCGGCAGGGGGCCGATCGGTTCCTTCGGTAAGGGGATACCCGGAGTTATGGAGCTCAAGGTGGTGGACGAGTCGGACCGGGAAGTCAAAGCGGGGGTTACTGGAGAGCTGATTTTCCGCATGCTCAAAGGTGAGACCAAGGTCGATTACCTCGGCCTGCCCGTAGCATCGAAGGAGAAGACGGCAGGCGGCTGGCTTCGCACCGGGGATATGGTTCACCGCGACGAGAAAGGCTGGTTTTACTTCGATCACCGCAAAGGCAGCGAGCTGCGCCGGGCTGGCGAATTTATCCAGCCCGAGTATGTGGAGAAGATTATCGGCGAGCACCCTGACGTGGGCGAAGTCTCTGTTTATGGCATCACCGCCGCCTCCGGAGCACCCGGTGAAAGCGATCTGGTAGCAGCGATCAGCCCCCTGGAAGGGAAAACGATCGACCCCGCCGCCATCTATAAAAGATGCAAAGAAGAGCTCACCGCCAACTTCATCCCCACCTATCTGCAGGTACTGGATGAGCTACCCAAAACAATATCCGAAAAACCGCTGGACCGGGTTCTAAGAGAAAAATTCAGCAGAAAAGGTGAGGGGATCTACAAGGTCGATGATTACCTGTAACCGCCCCGTACAATCAAATTTCTGATCAATAAGGAGTGGATTAAATAATCATGAGCTACCTGGAATTGAATCTGGATGTTACTGAAGAGCAGATCATGTTCAGGGACACTGTCCGCAAATTTGCCATTGAAACTCTGCGGCCGGCCAGCATCAAACTCGATGCAATGACCCCCGCGGAAGCAATTGCGCCAGGTTCCCTTCTATGGGATGTTTTAAAAAGCTCTTACAGGCTGGGGCTGCATAAGATCCTGATACCCGAGGAATACGGCGGCCTCGGCCTCTCTCCTCTGGAGCTGAGCCTCGTTGTGGAAGAGATGGGCTACGGCTCCCCCGGCCTGAGCATCGCTTTAGGGCTGTGCTCCTTCCCCGCCTTTCTGGCCTCGATGGTGCCCACAGATACCCTCATCGAGAAAATTCTGGTCCCCTATTGCGAGGATACCGAAGCGGAGATCATCGGCTGCTGGGCCATCACGGAGCCGGACCACGGTTCGGACGCTCTGGCTGTGGGTAGCGCCCAGTTTGCCGATCCCCGCACTGCCGGGAAATGCCGCGCTCACCGGGAGAACGATGAATGGGTGATCAACGGGCAGAAATCTGCCTGGGTCTCCCTGGGCACCATCGCCACCCACGCCATGGTCTACCTGACCATCGACCCGACGATGGGTATGGCCGGTGGCGGCATCTGCCTGGTTCCCCTTAACCTGCCCGGCGTATCCCGGGGCAAACCGCTGGATAAAATGGGGCAAAGAGATCTCAACCAGGGCGAGATCTACTTCGACAATGTGAGGGTGCCCCAGGATTACATGTTCGTGGATCAGGAAAGCTACGCCGCTATTACCGATATCACCCTGGCCACATGCAACGCGTACATGTCCGCCGCCTTTACCGGAGCAGCCCGGGCAGCCTACGAGGAGGCGCTGCGCTATTCCAAAGAGAGAGTCCAGGGGGGGAAGCTGCTCTTCGAGCACCAACATGTGCGCTACAAGCTCTTCCACATGTTCAAAACAATCGAGGCCTGCCGCGCTCTTTCACGCGCTGCCCTCAACTACAATCTTAGCAATACACCTCCGGCCACCGAATACTCCGTGGCCGCCAAGATCTTCTGCACCGACGCCGCCTTTCAGATCGCCAGCGATGCCGTCCAGATTTTCGGCGGAAACGGCGTCGCCAAAGAATACGTCATCGAAAAACTCTTCCGCGACGCCCGCGCCTCCATGATCGAGGACGGCTCCAACGACAGCCTGGCCATCTTCTCCAGTGAAAAACTATAAATATCTCTGCCGGAGGGACAATTGATGGGTACTGTATTTGTAATCGGTGTGGGGATGACCCCGTTCGGCAAGTTTTTAAAACGCTCGGTAAAGGATCTGGCCGCTGAAGCCCTTGCCGCCGCTTTGAAAGACGCCGGATTGGAAAGCAATGAACTGGAAGCCGCCTACGTTTCCAATTCCTTCTGGGGTATGTTCAGTGGACAGCATTCCATTCGCGGCCAGGTGATGCTACACCCCCTGGGCATCAAAGAGATCCCGATCATCAATACCGAGAACGCCTGTGCCGGTGCCTCCACAGCGCTGAACCTGGCTTACACCGCGATCAAAGCCGGGCAGCATGATCTGGTGCTGGCCCTGGGAGCGGAAAAGATCAGCCACACCGACAAGATGCTCTCTTTTCGCTCCTACGCCTCCTGCCTCGATGTGGAGGAATTTCCAAACAAGATCGAGGGGCTGATACAGCAAGTCGAGGCGCTGCCCCTGGAGATACCGGAAGGTTCCGGAGCCGGCGGCGGACGCAGTATCTTCATGGATATCTACGCGCTAGCTGCCCGCTGGCATATGAGCCGCTTTGGGAGCACTCAGCGCCAGCTGGCGGTGATCTCCGCCAAGAATCACGAGCATGGTTTTTTAAACCCCTTCGCCCAGTACCGTATGAAGATGAGCGTAGAAGAGGTGCTTCAGGATAAACCGATCGCCTATCCTTTTACCCGCTCCATGTGCTCGCCGGTGGGCGATGGAGCGGCGGCTGCGATTGTCTGCTCCGAAAGGTTTCTCGCCAAAAGAGGCCAGAGCCGCGCCGTTGAAATAGCGGCCTCCGCCCTCGGCACCGGAAGGGAAAGGCCGCTGGAAGAAGATCATATCGGGCAGAAAATCGCCCAAAAGGCCTATACAGCTGCCGGCGTAACGCCTGAGGAAATTGACCTGGCCGAGGTTCACGATGCCACCGCTTTTGGAGAACTTTTGCAGACAGAGGTGCTGGGATTCTGCGCCCCGGGGGAGGGCGGCCTGCTCGCCGAGTCGGGAGCGACCAGGCTGGGGGGAAGGATCCCGGTAAACGTCTCCGGCGGGCTGGAATGCCGCGGCCATCCCATCGGTGCCTCGGGGCTGGCCATGGTCCACGAAGTAGTCACCCAGCTGCGCGGTGAAGCCGGGCCCAGGCAGGTAGCTGGGGCCAGGATCGGCCTTACCGAAAACGGCGGCGGCTTCATCGGCACCGAAGAAGCCGCCGCAGCGGTGCACATCTTTAAAATATAAAGCGAGCACCCGCCCGGCAGACTCAAGCCCAACCCCGGAAAGGTTTTCTTTCCGGGGTTATTTCTTTTCGCCAGCAGCACGGTGACCCCGAAAGAGGCTGTTACGGGAGGAAAATTTTATAGCTTACAGGACGCCCCCGCCGTGATATTATTGGGTTGGACTTAATTACATACTAATGAGGTGCTCTGCGATGACCGGAAGATATGAAAAGATTATAAGATTTGGCAAATCATCTTTGGCGAAACTTATTTACAGCCTGCGCCGCTTCCCGGAAACCCTGCTCATCTGTGTCGCTACCGTAACGGTGCTCATAATTTTAAACCACGGGGGGATGGACTCCGGGGGCGGGCCTTTCGTCACCCTGGATTCCGGTGAATTTTTAACGCGCCTGGCTGCGGCGCTGGCCCTAGGTGTACCGCTTTCACTCTGCCTTAAACTTATCTTTGAAAGGGGCGCCTTTTCGAAGATAGCATCCAGAGTGCTCGTCTATATCGCCGCCGCCGGCGGCCTGGTGCTCTACTACTTTTACCTGCTCCAGGATTTCGAGATGGTCTCCCTTTCACGTTACGGCGCCGTCACCCTGGCCCTCTACCTGGCCTTCACCTTTATCCCCTATTTCTACCGCCGGCAAAACTACGAACTCTACGTGATCAAGCTCTTCATCAGTTTTCTGATCACCTACCTTTTCGCCACCGTCCTCTTCGGGGGCATTTCTGCCATCCTGGCGACGATTAGCTATCTTTTTTCCGCCCCCATCTCCAGTAATATCTACTTCGATATCTGGCTCATCGCCGGCGGTATCTTTGCACCGGCCTTCTTCCTCGCCGGTATCCCCCGTAGCGATGAGGATATCCAGGCGGAAAGCTACCCTAAGGTGATCGCAATCCTGCTGAGCTATATCGTCATGCCGCTGATCCTCGCCTACAGCGCCATCCTTTACATTTACTTTATTAAAATATTGGTAACACAGCAGTGGCCCGATCTCATGGTTTCTCACCTGGTCCTCTGGTATGCCCTCATCAGCACCCTGGTACTCTTCGCCATCTATCCCCGGCGCAGCGAAAACCGGTGGAACGAAGCGTTCGTCGCTCATTTCCCTAAAGTGATCCTGCCGCTGTTGGCGATGATGTTTGCAGCCATGGGGATACGGATCAGCGCCTACGGCATCACCGAAAACAGGTACTTCGTGCTTCTGGCGGGGCTGTGGGTTACCGGGGCCATGCTCTACCTGATCCTTTCGAAAAAGCCGCGCCATATCTTCCTGCCTGCCTCACTGGCCCTCGTGGCGGTGCTCTCGGTTTTTGGTCCCTGGAGCAGCTATTCCCTCTCCGTGCGCAGCCAGAACCGGCACTTTGAAAAGATCGCTACGGAGCATAATCTGCTCCGGGAAGGGCAGATCGCCGTTGCCGCTGGCACCACGGTGCCCGAGGCGGCGCAGGGAGAGCTGAGCTCGATCATCCTCTATTTCGATCAATCCCATGATCTGGCCCTGCTCCGGGCGCTGCCGGAGAATTTCGAGATCGATCAGATGGAGGCTCTTTTCGGTTTCCCGCTCCGCCAGTACGATTTCCCCGAAGATGAAGAGATCTATTTTCGTCACGCCCTCGACTACACTAAAATGTACTGGGATATCTCCGGCTACGACTATTTCGTGCAGCTATCCTCGGAGGAGCAGAGCTACCGCACCGGTGAGCTGGAGCTAGCCTACTTTCCCGAAGAGCAAAAACTAATAATCATGCAGCGGGGTGAAACGATCTACTCGCAAGATCTCACCGCCATCGCGGAAAAAATACACCGGGAAAACGCCGGGGAAGAATATGTGGTATCGAAAGAGAAGATGACCCATACGGAGAGCACGAAAGATCTGGAGCTGTGCTATACCTTCAGCACTATCGGAGGCTGGGAAAAAAGATCTGCCGACGAGATCAATATCGACTATCTGGAGCTCTATCTTTTTGTAGGCCTGAAAGGGGCGGAACCGCAGTAGGGGTATGGTAAAGGCTAGCGGGTAAAGTAGTGCTCGGGGCCCTTACAACTCCACGACGTTCCCGCCCAGCAGAGCGGCTGTGCCCGGATCGCAGGTGGTGATGATCAACTGCTTCTCGCGGGCGAATTCTTGCAGTACGGCAGCGGCCTGCGCCTTTCTCTCCGGATCGAGGTAGACCAGGGGATCATCCATAACCATGAAACCGCCGGCGCCGGCAAGGAGGTATTCGGCCGCAGCCAGCCGCAGCGCCAGTGCCACCCCACCGGCTGTACCGGTGGAGAGCAGCTCCACAGGCAGCGCGCCTCCCGCTGCCCGGATGATACTGCCCGGAACAACGCCCGCCATCTCCGCTGCCCGGTAGCGGCCGCCCGTTACCGGGCCGAGATAGCGGCCAAAAGAACGGGCCAGCGGCTCGTACGTCTCGCCATCCAGCTCTTCTTTTAACGCCCGGAACTCAGCCTCTACAACAGTGAGCGCCCGGGCCTCTTCCCTGAGCCGATCAAATTTTTCCCGGCTCGCAGTGAAAGCCTCTTCCAGATCTTCCGAGCTCTCCTCCGGCAGCGTCTCTCTTACCCGGACCAGCTCAAGTTTCAACCCGGTTAATCTATCTGTAAGGCTTTTTTTCAGATCATCCAGCTTTTGCAGCGCAGCCATGAACTCCTCAGCGGAAGCGTAGCCCTCCGGCAGAGGAGCCAGTTCCTTAAGCTCTGCGGTGATCTGCCCGGCTCTTCTTTCCAGTTCGCCCAGCTCTTCAGCCAGCTTTTCGGGGGTGCCGTGTTCTTCAGTCCATACTGTAATCTTCTGCCTTTCCTGATCAAGCGTGCTCCCGTCCGCAGCGATGGTACTGCTCAGGTCGTTAATCTCCTCCTGAATTTCTCTGAGACTGCGCACCTCTTTTTCTTCCGGCAACGCTGCCACCTCCCGCTCCAGCGCGGAGAAGTCAATCTCCCCCAAAAGGTCGCTCAGCCGATCCTGCAGACTTTTCTGTTCCTGCCGAAGACTCTCGCGCCTGCTGAAGGCGGCTTCGGCCGCCGCGATATCCGGCACTGCCAGCGACTTCAACTTCTCTTCTATCAATTTTTCCGCCCGCTCGATCTCGCCGAGCAGGCTTTCGACATCGCCCTCGCCCGATTGAATCTCCAGGGTCCAGTCGTCGCTCTCTAAGATCAGGCGGCCCGCTCCCTCGAAGAGGCCCTCCTGCTCTATTCTCCTACTTTCAGCCTGCTCTAGACCCGAAGTTATCCTCAGCTCGAGCGGTTTGCGCGCGGTAAGACGCGCCTTCAGTTTCATCGCTTCCACACGGGTCCTGCACTCGCCCGCCCGTCTCCGCCATTCTTTCAGATCGCGCAGCTCATCCCGGCCTACCGGAGCCAACCCGGCAGATTCCTTCTCGTTTTCGCCCATCTTGCGGCGCAACGGCCGGGCCTTTTCTAGCAGTTCGCGCTTCTGCCGCGCAGCCCGCTGCTCTTCTGACCTAGCAAGTTCTTTTTGAAGGGAGGCAAGCTTCTTTCGATCCGCCTCCAGGCTTCCAGACAGCTGGTCGACCCTGCCTATGGTTTTGGGCCAATCAACGATCACCTTTCTCAAGGCTGCTGTTTTCACTTCAACCGTCTCCAGTTGCGGCTCCAGGACGCTGCGCCGCCGGACATCTTTTTCCAAAAGTTTCATTTTTGTCAGCCGCCCCGCCGCTCCAGCCTCTTTTTCGGCTGTCTCCGCCAGCTCCCCGGCCAAATCGTCAACCCGTTTCTCCAACTCCCTGGCCTGCTGCAACCGCCGCCGCAACCTTTCGCTCTCATAGTACGCCGCCAGCAGCCGCCCCTTCCTTCGCTCGTAGGGGTGGTCGATGCCGCGGTTGTTCTTGGGGCCGTCCCTGACCGGATCCCAGTTGCTCAAAAGATCCTTCAAAGCCTCCGCAATGGCTTTCTCCAGCTTTTCCACCGAAACCCCGCCGGCCTCGATGACCGTCCGCCGCAGGATTCCCGCTACCGTTTGCACTGCCTCGTCGTCCTCGCGCAGGCTCTCCAGGGTGCGCTCCATCTCATCCTGTCGGGCAAAAAGCACCGCCTGGTAGGTGCCCCTCCCGTAGGAGAGCGCCTGCTGCAGCCGCTCCCGGACCGCGGCGGGGTTGTTGATCTCAGCGCCGCTCTCCAGCAGCAGCTGCGCCTCCCTAATCTCTCCCCAGGAGCAGCTGTAGGTGCAGCACTCCTCATCGCCGCAGCGGTAGCGCAGCCTTACCCGAGCGGTGTCGCCGCCGGGATGGGGCAGGCACCGCCCCAGGAATTCTTTCCAATCCCGCGAACTTTTCCTCACATCGGGGGGCAAAAATAGAACGGCGAAGAGAGCGTTGACCAAAGTGCTCTTGCCGGCCTCGTTGGGGCCGAGGAGTACATTCAACCCCGGCTCGAAGCGATAGAGCGCCTCCTTAACGCCGCCGAAGGGGTTCAATTGAAGTTCTTCGATGATCATTTTTTCACCTCACCGATCAGCCGATAGGCCAGCTGCAGCGCGGCGGGGTCGTCCTTCTTCGCCAGCCGCGACAGCAGGCGCTGCGGAAAGGATCCGGCAGAGAAATGGGTATCGATCAGCTCCGCCGACAGCTCCACCGCCAGGGTGCTGTCATCCTCTTCTAAGTAAAGCAGGTTCGAACGAAGCTCGTCGAACCAGAGGCGGCGGGAACGGTATCTCTCCTCCGGTAAAAAACCGGCCAGGCTCAGCTTCACCAAGGCCCGTCTGCCGGCCTGCCGCAGCTCCTCCGCAAGATTATCCAGATCGGCTTCTCCTTGAAGCTGCCGTGATAGATCCATGAAGCGATAGGAACCGGTGGAAAGAGCGCAGCATTCGGCCTGCCCCCCCTCGTCAAGGGTAATGACCCAGGCACTGCCTCCATGGCGGCAATCGAAACCGTCGGGCTCGGGCGTGCCGCTGAAGCAAAAACCCGCTCCCTGTACCCGGTCCAGATCGGGATAGCGCACATGAGTATGCCCTAGGCACCAGTGGTGCAAGCCAAGGGCGAGCAGCTCTTCCTCATCCATGGGGAAATACTGCTCTTCCGGATCGGGCGAGATCCCCCGCACGGTGCCATGAGCCACACCGATGTGCCATTTTGCCGGGGGGCGTTCCGCCAGCTCGCGGATCCAGCTGAGCCTGTTTTCCCGGGATCGCTTCCGGTGGCAGGGCGCGGGGTAGAGCACCGCATCGATGCCGTAATCCTGAAGCCGTAAGGGTGCCGTGTCGGTCAGTAAAAGCAGCGAGTCCGGAGCCAGCTCGCGCATCTCCTTCCAGAGGCCTCCAAAGCCGTCGTCGTAATCGTGGTTGCCCGGCAGGATGGCGACACAGCCACCCTGGAAACGGGAGAGCGCCTCCACCGCCCAGACGACAGCCTCCGGAGGCATCTGGGCCCGGTGAAAAAGGTCCCCCGCCACCACAAAAAGCTGGCACTGCGCTTCATTGGCCTGCTCCACCAGCCGCTCAAGCGTCTCATAGCGTGCCTCGATGAGCCGCCGGCGCACCCCTTCGGGATAGGGGCGGTTGCCGAAGGTCATCCCCAGATGTAGATCAGCGGTATGAAATATCTTTAAAGTGATCTTCAACTCCCCATTTCACTGATAACTTTGACTAACAGAGACCGCCAGGCTCCCTGTTAAGGCGCAGGTAGCGCTACTTGCCGCCCTCCGCCCAGCCCCGCGCCCTTTCCACCGCCCGCAGCCAATTGCGGCAAAGATTTTCGCGCTCCGCTGCTGCCATCTGCGGCCGGAAGGAAGCATCCTCACGCCATTTCTCCGCCAGGATAGCACGATCGGGCCATACTCCCACCGCCAGGCCGGCCAGATAAGCGGCCCCCAGGGCGGTGGTCTCCAGCGTGGCGGAGCGCCGCACTACCGTATCGGCCACGTCCGCCTGAAACTGCAGCAGCAGATCCATCACCCCGGCGCCACCATCGATCCTCATCTCGCTGAAGGGAATCCCCGCCTCCCGACTCATGATCTTCAGCACATCGCAGGTCTGGTAAGCCATCGCCTCGACCACGGCCCGCGCCAGGTGAGCCCGCGTTGTCCCCCGGGTGAGGCCGACGATAAGGCCGCGGGCATAGGGATCCCAGTAAGGAGCGCCGAGCCCCACGAAGGCCGGCACCAGGTAGACCCCGCCGTTATCTTCCACCTGCGCCGCCAGCGGGCCCGTCTCCGAGGCGTGATCGATGATCTGCAGCCCATCGCGCAGCCACTGGATCGCCGCGCCGGTGATAAAGATGCTGCCCTCGAGGGCATAGTCAACAGCGTCGCCGATCCCCCAGGCTATCGTCGTCAGCAGCCCCGCTTCCGAGCGGATCGCCCTGGAACCGGTATTCATCAGCAAGAAGGAGCCGGTCCCGTAGGTGTTCTTTACCATCCCCGGCTCGAAGCAGGCCTGGCCAAAAAGGGCGGCCTGCTGATCGCCGGCGATCCCCCCTACCGGCACTGAAACTCCCATGAAGGCGGCGGGATCGGTCTCGCCGTAGATGACGCTGCTGGCCATCACCTGCGGCAGAATCTCTTTCGGAACCCCCATGATCTCCAGAAGTTGCCCGTCCCATTCCAGCGTATGAATGTTGAAAAGAAGCGTACGCGAAGCGTTGGAGTAATCGGTGGCGTGGACTCTCCCCCCGGTAAGCCGGTAGAGCAGGTAGCTGTCGATCGTCCCGCAGAGCAGCTCGCCGGAGCCAGCCGCCTCCCGGACGGTGGGCAGGTTTTCCAGAGCCCAGCGGATCTTCGTCCCGGTAAAATAGGGATCCAGGACCAATCCCGTTTTTTCCTGAAAAAGCTCCAGGTGGCCTTCATCTTTTAATTTCTGGCAGAGCGGCGCCGTGCGGCGGCACTGCCAGACAATGGCGTTCGCCAGCGGCTTGCCGCTGGAGCGCTCCCAGAAGACCACCGTTTCCCGCTGATTGGTGATCCCGATAGCCGAAATCCCGGCGGCTTTCACTCCCGCTTTTTCGAGGGCTTCTTTCACCGCCGCCAGGGTAGAGGTCCAGATCTCCTCCGGATCGTGCTCGACCCAACCCGGCTGGGGATAGTACTGGCGATGCTCCCGGGAAGCCCGCCCCAGGGGTAGCCCCTGTTCATCCCAGAGGATCGCCGTGGTACCGGTAGTGCCCTGATCGATCGATAATATCCGTGCTGTGATGATGATCGCCTCCTTGACTGCCTAGGCATACTGCCGCATAAACCGCGCCGTATTCTCGAAAACTATCTCCTTATCAAAATCAAGTGTGGCCACATGGTAAGAGTTATCGAGCCAAATAAGCTCTTTTTCGGATGAACCGATATGCTCCAGGATATAGGGGGCATTGGAGGGATGGACCACGTGATCATCCCGCGCTGCCAGAATTAGCGCCGGCTGTTTGATCCCGGGGAGCTCCTCCTTCACCATAGCACAAAGTTTCAGCAGCTCTCCCAGCGCCGGAAGCGGCACCTTGTCGTAAGAAAGCTCCACCACCGAGGGATCCTTGATGTCGCTGCCCACACCGGGCACAGTTTTCACGATCCTGCGCAACAGTGGAAAAAGGATAAGCTTGGGATCTTTCATGAACACAGGCCCGCAGATCGGCACCACACCCTTGATCGTATCGGGATGGCTGTAGGCAAGGTGCAGCGCCAGCGTTGCCCCCATGGAGAGACCGGCGACGAATACCGTCTTGCACTTGTTCTTGATTTCCTCCAGCCCCGCCTCCGCCGAATCGATCCAGTCCTGGTAGCTGTTATCGAACATATCCTCCACCCGCGTGCCGTGTCCTTTCAGCCGCGGCCCCACCACGGTGAACCCCTGGGCGGCAAGATACTCTCCCATCGGCCGCATGCTCGAGGGGTTCCCTGTAAACCCATGCACCAGCAGACAGCCCACCTCACCTCCTGGAAAAACAAAAGGCTCTGCGCCAGCGATTACCGGACCTTCCATCGATGACAACCTCCTTTTAGCTAAAACTTTAACTTTACCAGCAAATAGCGCCCCGCCCCAACTGCATAGCGAATATATTTGTGGATCCACTACATTATAATTGCTTTTTCCTGTATATATTTCTTGATTATTGGCATAACTCCTGCCCGGCGGAAGCATGCCGTTCATTTTTTAAGGTCTCTTTTTCCGATTGCTACGGCGGTTGGCCTTCCTTGATCAGGTCGCAACCAAAGTATGGCCGCCCTCCACCGCGTTGAAGCAATTGTGATTGATTTTTAGCCCTTTTCAGGGTAATATAAGGGTGCGCGCGCCTGTAGCTCAGGGGATAGAGCAGTGGACTTCTAATCCACTGGCCGGGGGTTCGAATCCTCCCAGGCGCGCCATTATTTTTGTATCCTGTAAAATTAAGGCTTATAACTGTTTAGAAACTCTGATGGAGTAAGAACTTCGAGGCGGGCAATAGCCAAATTGGCAAAATCTTTGTCTCCAATTACCAAAACATCCACATCGGAAGCAATCGCAGAAACAATAATGGGTATGTCTTTCTCATCATTAAATTATTCGTAACCCCACGCTTTCTTCTTTAACTGCCAAGTGATCCAACATGGGAAATCAAAAAGATCCACTAAAAGTGTTTCAAAATGTTGTGACGCCCAACGTCAAGCAATATAATCATTTTATCGCCCTCGTAGTGCCAAATGATACGGATATCCATGTTGACGCTGCACTCAAACAGATCAGTTGTTCCCTGTATACGCTTGGTGCGCAAAGATGGGTGTGCAGGGTTTTCCGCCATAAGTTCCAGCTTATGTGCCAGTTGTCTTTTTTCTTTATCAGCCAGCGATCTATAATGCTTTTGAAAACGGTTCGTAAAGGTGAATTGATAGGCCATTCAGTTTTCCTCCAGCTTTGTGAACAGCGCGTCAATCTTGTCAAAGACAGGCTGTTTGCCGGAGGCTAACTTTGCTTTTGTTTCCTCGATTTCGTCTTTGAGTTCGTCAAGATATTTTTTCGGATAAACGGACACGGGCATTATGCAAATAACACCATCCTTTTCAAAGATCTCCAGTTTATCCCCTTCGGATAGGCCCAGTTTTTCAACAAGCTCTTTTGGGATGGTGATTTGGGATTTAGGGCGTAATTCGGCCAGCATTTGTGATCATCCCCATTCCTTAGGTTGGAATTTACTACTTTCCTACCAAGAGTATACCCCGTTTTCACAAAAAGTCAACCTGTCAAAGAAGCTATTGCAACAACTGCGCTGATGTCCGACCAATCCGATATGTCACATTCACCGGATTTATTTCTCCCAACAGCAACAACTTTTCCATCTGATCTGATTCCTACAGGTAAAGTGACGAACCTTGTACCACAAGGGTTTTCAAGGTTATGCATGCTTCCCCAAACAACTCGTAAATCAATTAATTGCCAAACAGGAGACCAATAGGAGACCATCTTCCATGCTCATTGAAAGGCCCTTTGCCTTCTTCTGCAGGCCCAGCTATTATTATTTCCCTCGAGACAGTTCGTAAAAAAGAATGTATCCCTGTTTAAACTCTTATTCGGGCTTATTCGCCAGGTTGACACGAGGGACTAGCCATTGTTAGGATTATCCTTAAGGGAAAGTTTGCTCTCTCTTTAATATTAGATAAAGGATGATTGACGTATAACCACAGCAGGTTCAAATTTTTCTTTTTTGAGGCTTTGCCGGAGTTCAAGTTCTTCTATTTGCTTAAAAACCCAAAGCTCAGACCCACAAGCGCCCAAAATAAATGAGCTCCGTTTCTATTCACAAGCCGTTTTTAGTTGGCATTTCTGTGCCTAAGAGATAGTTCAGGCATCGCACTATAAGGTACCAGGGGTGAAACTTTTGAGCTTACTAAAAAACAATTATCAGCTTTTGTTAAAAAACCTTCCGGATGCCTTCGCAGATCATCAGTTGCTCCCTTACACGCAAAATAAGCCGGCAGACTGCGCGCTTTTAGATGTTAACCCCGCTTTTGAAAAACTAACCGGGTTAAAGAAAAAAAATATTATTGGAAAAAAAGTAACAGAGCTGGCCCCAGTAGCAGGGTTATACCCGCCAGACCTGATGCTATTATTTTGCCAAGCTGCTTCTACCGGTAAAACATTACGCGTCAAGCGATACATTAAGCCTTTTAACAGTCACTACGAAATTATTGCCTATGGTAAGGGAAACCAACGTTTTGCAGTTATCTTTCACAATACATCCTCACAAAAAAAACTGGGCAGGCTACCGAAAAGGCTAAACCTGACTGCCAGAGAAAAATACCTTAATGTCATCCTTTCCAACACGCCTGCACTGGTCTTTTCTTATAAATATATCGGCAGAAAAAGAAAATACAGCTATATCAATCAGAATATTTACCATCTGTTGGGCTTCCAACCACAGGAGATAATCGCGGATCCCGATCTATGGATTAGCCGCATTCACCCCGATGATATTAACCGGGTCAGGGCCATTCCCGAAAAGCTAAAAAAAGAGGAACTTGTCCAAGTCGAATATCGGTTTAATTGCAAAAAAAACCTTTGCCACTGGCTCCACGAAAAACATAGAAATGTTACCCTCGGTGGAGGCAAAAATGAAATAGTAGCAGTAGGTTGGGATATCACCAGGCGGAAACACGCAAAACAGCTTATCGAAGCAAGGGCAAATCTTTTGTCATACTCCCAGGATCATACCCTGGAAGAAATAATGCAAAAAGCTTTGGACGAGATAGGCGTTGTTGTTAACAGCCCCCTCGGTTTTTTTCATTTTTTGAGCGGCGATAAAAAAACACTTACCCTCAAAGCCTGGTCCACTGCCACCCTTGAAACCTTTTGCAATATGGGCAGCAAACAGGGGATGCAATATGACACAGCTGCTGCTGGTGTCTGGGTAGAATGTTTGCACAAATGTCAGCCAGTTGTCCATAACGATTATGCTTCTTTGCCCCACCGTAAGGGACTACCGCCGGGCCATGCTAAAATCACACGTGAATTGGTGGTGCCGATTATGCGCCAGAATGAAATTGTTGCGGTGCTGGGTGTAGGCAACAAGCCAGTCGATTACGTAGAAGAAGACGTTGATGCCGTTTCATATTTGGCAGATGTAGCATATTCAATAGTTCTTCACAAACAATCAGCGGAAAGAATCCGCCGCCTTAGCTATCATGATGGACTAACCGGACTCTACAACCGGACCTTTTTAGAGGAAGAGATGAAAAGGTTAGATATTGCAAGAAAGTCGCCCCTTAGCCTTGTTCTTGCAGACTTAAATAGCCTTAAGCTTGTTAACGACATTTTTGGACATAAAACAGGCGATGAACTTATAAAAACCGCCGCTAGAGTTCTGAAAGACTCCTGCCGCAAAAAAGATATCCTCGGACGTTGGGGCGGCGATGAATTTGTCATCCTTCTGCCGTTCACAACTGCAGAGGACGCAAAGAAGCTGTGCAACAGGATCAAACACAATTGTCAAAATGTTCACATTAAAAATATACCGCTATCTATAGCTTTTGGCCTCGCCGCCCGGGAGAATATAAACACTTCCATAGAGGAAATGCTACAAGAAGCTGATACTCTCATGTACAAACATAAATTCTTCGAAAGTAAAAATGTAAGAAACGCTATCGTTGAAAGCCTTTTAAAAGCACTTTGGAAAAAAAGTTTCGAAACTGAAGAGCATACCCGCCGGATGCTTGCAGTAGGCCTGAAATTTGGTAAGACATTAAAGTTGCCGGATGTAGAGTTAAGCCGATTGGAGCTACTAATCAAATTGCATGATATCGGGAAAATCAATATTTCGAGGGGAATCTTAACTAAAAAGGGAACCTTAACCGCTCAGGAGTGGAAGATAATAAAGAAACATCCAGAAACAGGTTTCAAAATTGCCCGATCCACGAAAGAATTTGCCCATATAGCTGAAGATATTTTAGCGCACCATGAGCATTGGGATGGCACCGGTTACCCACAGGGTTTAAAAGGGGAGGAAATTCCCTTTTTGGCGCGCGTTTTAGCCATTATTGACGCCCATGATGTCATGGTTAACGGAAGGCCGTACAAAGAAAAACTGCAACTTGCTCAATCCGCCCAAGAAATTATGCAATGTGCAGGAACGCAATTTGATCCCACGCTAGCTAAGGTGTTTGTCAAACAAGTTCTGAAAATGTAAGCAATCACTACACCCTTCTTTTCTTTGTTTTGGTATCCCCACTATTTGCTTATATCCATTCTGGTACCGCTCCATTAACTATCTTTTAAATCTACATAGAGCGACCCATCGGTGGCCAGCGAGGCCAAAAATACCCGGGAAATATCATCTATCCCCAGTTCCTTCAACTTGTTATCCAACCAGCTGCGATCGAGATTGTTTTCCTGAAGGTTCTCCTGCAACACTACCCCATCGCTGATTATGACAGAGGAAAGGCCCTCGTACCCGGTGGGCACGTTCAGATCCCCGGGGGTCAGCGCTCTGCATTGTGATTTTTTGATCACGCTTATTTTACCGTCTATTTCCAGGAGGGCGAATTCCACGTCACCAAGGTTGCTGATCCCCTTGTTTCTCAGGGCCGCCAGCACTTCCTCAATATTGTAATGCATTTTAGTGATATTTTTTTCTATAAGCTTGCCGTTCCTGATGAAAATCACCGGTTTGCCCTCCAGCAGTAACCGGGCAGTACGGTTTTTTATAGCGATCCTGTCGGCCAGCAAGTCTACAGCGGTGATCGCCAGGGGCGCCATAAAGATCTCCAGATCTTGCTTCGGATCAGTAATATAGCTGGTGAGCAGGCCGGCGATCATATTCACTGTAAGAAAATCAAAGTAGTTTAATTGGGAAATGGATTTGCGCCCGCTAAGGCGCAGAAGAACAAGCGCAAAAATAAAGGACCCCAATGATCGTTTAAATATGGACAAGAAGATAACCTCCCTGTCCTTATTAATCCCCCTTTAGCCTTTTCAATTCGGTTTTAATCAAAAGGATTTCCACGGCCCCAGGCGTTGAGCTTTGTTGAAATTTGCAAGTTAAAAAAGGCTCAAACTGCTTCTTGATGAGCTATCAAAATATGTTTGCCCTTATGGGTGAGGCGATGCTGGAGGATAAAGGATGGAGCCCGCTCTTGGAATCAGCTGGGCCTGTTTAGCTGAATCGGAAGCTGTACAAAAGCCCCGGGATACCGCTCCTTGGCGGCCCCCCGGGGCTTTATCGTACCGGACATATTCACGGGCAGTCCATGCCAGATGCTACTTTAGTTGTTTTCGCTTTCTCTTTCTACCGAATCCATAATGGCAAGAAACTCTTCCTCCGTCAGAAGGCCATGTTTCTCCTCAGCCTTATCCTTGATTTTGTATATGGCTTTCAGCATGTCATCCCGGCTCAGCTTCATCGGGCGACCCACCTTTTCCAGCCACAGCTCCACCGAGTCAGCGCCGCTGCCCTTACCCAAAACCACCTGCGGCTTCTCCTGTCCCACCAGATCCCACTTAAACGGGAATAGCTCCAGCGGTTTGTGGTCGATGCAGTTCTTAAACCAGCTTGCAATAATTCCAGCCTCAATATGGAATATCCCGTCACCGATTATCGCCCTGTTGGGAGGCGCAGTTATGCCCGTGATCTCTTCCATCATTTTGGCAGTATCATATATTTTGTTGTACTTGATACCGATATCAATATTGTACATGGTCAGCAAAGCCATAACCAGCTCTTCGTAAGCGGTGTTGCCACACCGTTCACCTATACCGGAAATAGTCGTATGGGCTACTTCCACACCGGATGCCAGCGCCAGGAGGGTATTCGCTGTACCTAGACCAAAGTCATTATGGAAATGAGCTTCAAGCGGCTTCTTGATCCGCTCCCTGATTTTCTTCACCAGGTAGGGTATGGCATGAGGAGAGAGCCCCCCAAAGGTATCAACCAGGGCCAAAGCATCCATATGACCTTCAGTAGCGACCCTTTCTAAGAGGTTGATCACCCAATCGATATTAGCCCTGCTGGCATCTATGGGGAAAAACACTGTATACAAATTATTTTCTTTAGCATACTGTGTCGCCTCAATGGAAAGGTTTATCGCTTTTTCTAACGACCAGCCGTAAGCGTTTTTAATGATATGCTCACTGGAGGGTATCTCAATTACAATTCCAGTTACGCCGCAATCTACAGCTCTTTTAACATCGTCGACCATGCATCTCCCAAAAGCAAATATTTCCGGGCCGAGATTGCGTTTGACTATCTCCTTAATCGCCTTCTCATCTGTTTTTGATACAGCCGGCATGCCGGCTTCAATTCGATGCACCCCCATCTCAGCAAGCCGTTCTGCAATCCGCAGCTTTTGATCGAAATTAAAAATTAACCCGGCCTGCTGTTCACCATCCCGTAATGTAACATCATGTATTTTTATCTTTTCCGGATATTCAAATCCTTCTGTTACCTCATCGGAATAGTTCCATGGGCTTACGAACCAGTCTTTAGTTTCCCACACAAATATCATCCTTTCGGCATCGACTGCTTTATAATGTTTGCATTTCATTGTGCAGCACTTGCAGCATCCGATAATATGGCTAACCGGCAATGACCCTGCAAATCACATCAAGTTTTAAGGGGGTATTTAGCTGCTAATTAAGGGCTACCGTATTTAGCGGCTACTTATTCGATAGGTTTAACTTTTGAATTACATTGACTGAAGTTTTTCAAGGAACTTCAGGGTGATTTCATTAAACCTATCCGCTTCGTGATAGAAAAGGTAGTGGCTGCTTTCAAACTTGTGGAGCTCATGATAGGTTTTAATTTCCCTGTCGTAGATTTCCCAGAGTTTCTCTCCGTACAGCGGCGATTGATACAGGATCACCGGAACCGTTATTTTACTAAGCTGTGGCAGGTTGTTAGTCAAATTATAATCGATCTGCAGTTCAATCCCCGCCCATGGAAAGAACATTTCGCAGTCCTCCGCGAAATTCTTCTCATCCTCAGGGTCCAGCTCGGGCGGCAGGTTAGCGTCTTTGTTAGCCGGCCCAAATGCTGTATTCAAGTGCATCCCTTCCGGACCTTTCAACCATGCCCAATAATTCTTTTTCATTTGGCGAACCTTGTAACCTTTGTTGGGATGGATGTTCCAGTCGCCGTCATTCATCATATGAATATGCGAGTCCAGAATGCCGATAGCTTTCAGCTTATGGTCCTTGAACAACTTAGAATACTGAACAGCTGTGCCCCCGCCACAGGACCAGCCTATAAGGACCACGTTCTCAAGCTCAAGGTAGTCGATCAGGTTCTTAATGTCGGTGGCATGGCCCGTTAAGTTGTTCCCAACAAGCGGCGCCGAGGACATCCCGTAACCCCTGGGGTCAAACGAGACAACCCGATATTTTTCCGCAATCACCGGGATGTTTTTGCAAAAGTAGCGTGTGGATGAGGCGAATCCAGGCGCAAAGATAACCGTAAGAGGGCCGCTTCCGCGACTTTCGTAATAGATATGAGCACCGTCAGGTGTATTGAACCAGTCTTGCTTAACTGTCATGCAATTTACGCTCCTTAAATGTTTTGATTTTAAATATGCCGCTTTACGGTAGCCCTAGTACATCCATCTATAGCGGTAGCACAGTGGCGTGCTTTGTTTCCATTCAACGCCCCGCTTTAATAACCACCCCCTTCGCTGAACTAGTTAAAGTACTCCTCCAGCTCTA